>DAOOUZ010000010.1:0-22583 GCA_035369785.1 Candidatus Cryosericum sp.
CGAGCACCGGCGCCTGAATCTCGGCAGCACGCGCCAGCGCCTCGCCTGCCGCCTCGGCGATGATGGCGGCCAGTCCGACCGTTATCTTCTTGTAGACCAGCGGGTCGGCATCGTAGGCGTCCAACACCCCCGTGTCGTGGCAGACCTTGTCCCGGTTGGGCCCCATGCCGTTGCTCACTGCCAGCGTGGGAGCGAGGTGGCGCATCGCCCTCACGGTCCGCATGGCTCCAACGGACGTCCCCGGAAGGAGGAAGCCTCCGCTGGCCAGCACGGCACCGGCAACCCTCGGGTGCCTGCGGATGAGGTACACCGCCCCTATCGTCGAGCCCATGCTGAAACAGTACAGGAACAGCGGAAGCCCGGGGAATCGCGCACGGATTTCGTCGAGGTACCGGTCGAAGTCGTCCAGGAAGTCGTCCAGCCGCCCGGCGTAGGCACGCCTGCCCTCCGACATCCCGTGCCCCCGCAGATCCCCTGCCACAAACACGTATCCCCGCTCAACGAACTGCTGGCCTACCGCCTGATAGCGGCCGCCGTACTCACCCAACCCATGCACCAGCGCTACGACGCCGCGCGGCTCGCCCTCCGGCGCCCAGACGCGTGCATACAGGCTCAGACCATCTGCCGCGAGATAATGGAACTCATCACTGTCCACTGTCGTTTCCTCCCCTGCATCTGTCGTTCACTGTATGATAGCACAGTCCCTCTTCCCTGCCGCCACATGAAAAGGCCGGCCCCTCGGGGCCGGCCTGGACTGTCTGACGAACAGATGTCAGATGCTACTTGTTCTTCGCCTTCTCGAGAGCGGCAGTTGCTGCTTCCTTGAAGAGGTCGCTGGTGCCGGTGGCTTCAGCGACAGCATCCACCTTCGTCACGTCCTGCGTGGTCACCAGGCTCTGCTCGAGCGTGGCCCATGCGTCAAGGGACTTCTGATAGGGGTAGTTGGCGGATGTCTTGACCTGGAGGTCTGCAAGCACAGCATCCGTGATCTTGCCACCGGAAACGGTAATCTTGGCATAGCCAACGTTGCCACGCTCATCCGCGCTGGAGAATCCAACGTAGGTGCCATCGGTGTACGAACCCGGGGTGCCGGCGTTCTTGAGTGCATCATTGACAGCGTCCTTCAGCTGGTTGGACGTGCCGGTTGCCTGAGCAACGGCGTCGACCTTGGAGATGTCACCGGTCTCGATGAGCTTGGCCTGCATGGTCGCGATAGCGTCAACGGCCGTAGGATAGGAATAGTTGTCCTTGGTCTTGGCAATGCGCTCGACGTACTTCACTTCCGTGATCTTATCACCAGCGATGGTAATGGTGGCCTCGCCGACGTTGCCATGGGCATCCATCGATGACTGGCCCACATACGTGCCATCGATGTAGGTCGACTTCTTGGCGCAGCCGGTCACGGCGACGACAACAAGAGCAACAACCAGAACAGCAGACAAAATACGCTTTGTCATAGTTTCGTTCTCCTTCCCTTTCACAGGATTTCCTTCATAGCAATTGTACGCAACGTGCCCATGTTCGTCAAGATGCGGCCCGGCCATGCGCGGCGGCCCTGCCTCCTTGTGAAATCTTCTCCAAGGTCGTACCACGTTCACAATTGATTCGTATTCTGTTGGAGTGTGCTCCGCCGGAGTATGGCTCGTGCCTCAGGACAGGATAGCCTGCGGACGCCCCGCAAACATGGGCTTCAGCGAGTCGTACAGGGCCTTGTACTTCTCGTAGCAGGGCTCGAAGGCCTCGGTCGCCGCCGGGTCGGGAGTGTAGTGTTCCACCGCCTTGACCCACCCGGATGTGTCAATGCCGGCAGCGATGGCTGCAAGGCGCGCAGAGCCGTAGGAGGCCCCTTCGTCCACAAGCGGGCTCCAAAGAGGGAGTCCCAGGCAGTCCGCCAGCATCTGACACCAGACCCGTGACCGTGAGCCCCCGCCGATGACCCGGACGTTGGCCAGCACTGTGCCCGTGTCGGTGACTGTCTCGGCGGCCTGCCGCAGTGCAAACGCCACGCCCTCGTGCACTGCGCGCAGAATGTCCCCTTGACTGTTGGACAGCCTCATGCCGTACAGGACGCCCGTGGCGTTAGGGTTGCGATGTGGTGTGCGGTCCCCTGCCAGGCTGGGAAGGAACACCACGCCATTACTTCCCACTGGACTCTGCGCAACAATCTCATCGATGTGCCCATGGGACAGGCCGCGCGCGAACCGCTCCTGGAACCAGCTCAGGGCGCCGCAAGCCGCAGGAACGACAGCCATGTGGTAGTACTGGTTTTTCAGGGCAAGGTTGAACAGGCACAGCCTTCCCGCGGGGTCGGGCTGAGGCATCTCGGTCGCTGCAACAATGGTGCCCCGAGTCCCCAGTTTGACGACCGCATCGCCCGCCTGTTGGACGCCGCATCCCAGCGACGCCACGGCGTTGTCTGCGCCCCCGGCGACCACGGGAATGCCCCGGAGGCGAGGCAGCTCGGAACAGATGACGGCCCCCATGACAGAACCTGTGTCAACAATCTCGGGCAGCATGGAAGCCTCAACCCCTGCGGCGTCCAGCACCTGCTGGTCCCACCCTCCGCCCGGAACGCGGTAGAACAGCGTGCCCGAGGCGTCTGAAGGCTCACTTGCGAATCGACCGGTCAGCCTCAGGACGACGTAGTCCTTGGGCATGCACACGCGGGTAATCCGACGAACCGACTCGGCCTCGTGATGCTGCAGCCACAGGAACTTGGGGGCGGTGAACTCGGGCATGACCGGGTTTCCTATCCTTCCAAGCGCCTGCTCCTCGCCGCCCAGAGCGTCCGTCAGGTCCTGGCACTCCTCGACGGCGCGCAGGTCCGACCACAGGATCGCGGAGCGCACGACTGTCCCCATAACATCGAGGGGCACCAGCGTGTGCATCTGGCCCGACACGGAGATGGTCAGGATTTCGACGTTGCGGTCCACCGTCAGCTGTTCGCACACCTCGACGGTCGCCTTCCACCAATCTTCCGGGTCCTCCTCCGTCCATCCCGGGCGCGAGGTCGAGATTCGGATGGGCGTCGACGCCATGGAAACAACGGTGCCAGCGGTGTCCACCAGCAGCCCTTTGACGGCCGCGGTGCCGATGTCGATGCCAATGGTACACTGTTTCATCTGAACCATCCCCTCTCGGTATTGTCTTTCACGCCCTTCATGACCCACTCGTTCCGCATTGTCACTACGAGGAGGATCCCGGGCAGGCATCGGGAGCCCGCCCGGTCTGACTGCATGGGACCGCTACCGCTTCTTGCCGTACTTGCGGATATCCAAGGCAACTGCCGCAACGATGATGATGCCCTTGACCACCTGCTGCCAGTACGCCGAGACGCCCAGCACAACGAGGCCGTTGTTGAGCACCTCGAAGATGAGGACGCCGGTCAGAACACCGCCGACGGTCCCGATGCCGCCGCTTGTGGAAACACCTCCGATGACGGCCGCCGCGATGGCGTCCAGTTCATACCCCTGGCCGTAGTTGTTGGTCGCCCCGCCCGACCGGGCTGCAAGCAGCACGCCGGCGATGCCGTAGAGGATACCCGCGATAGTGTAGACAATCACGAGGTTGCGCCTCACGTTGACGCCCGAGACGGTCGCAGCGTTGACGTTGCCGCCAATGGCGTACATGTTCTTGCCCAACTGGGTCTTGTTCAGAATCACCCAGTAAATGCCAAAGACGATGAGCGCGATGACAATGATGGTCGGGATGGAGAACCCTGGCCAGCCGATGGAGCCGGTGCCGAGGTTGGTGAACTCGTTGCGCAGTCCGCCGATGGGCTGGGCGCCCAGCGGAGGCCGGTCGACATACAGGGAAGCGGCACCCCAGGCGATGGTCATGGTGCCCAGCGTGGCGATGAACGGAGGAACCCGCAGGAAGGCAATGACAATGCCGTTGGTCAACCCGATAGCCATGCCCGCCGCGATCGCAGCCAGAATGGGAATGCCAATCCACAGGGTCGGCAGGTTGGGAAAGATCTTGCTGGCATAGTCAGGACGCTGGACCAGGGACGCAACGATGACAGCAGACAGGCCGACCGTACGCCCGGCAGAAAGGTCGGTGCCGCCGCTGATAAGCGCACCCGCGCACCCCAGCGCGATGATGAGGCGGACCGATGAT
Source organism: Candidatus Cryosericum sp. (assembly GCA_035369785.1). Taxonomy (GTDB): domain Bacteria; phylum Caldisericota; class Caldisericia; order Cryosericales; family Cryosericaceae; genus Cryosericum. The sequence continues at coordinate 4,120 of DAOOUZ010000010.1, forward strand.
ATCCTCAGAATGTTGACCAGGTTGTCGGGCTGAAGAAACCCGTTGCGGACAATGCCGATGACAAGCACCAGCGCCACGAGCACCAGGATGATTGCGTTTCTTGTCGCGAACTCCCGGATCGAGCGAGCGCTCAGGCGCCTGTTCGAACCCTTCGATGCAGGATCCCTCATCTTCGTCTCCCCTTTCAGCTGAGCTGCGTCGCCAGAGTCATGATGCGCTCCTGCGTCGCTTCTTTTCCATCAAGAATGCCGGTCACCCTGCCTTCGCACATGACCATGATGCGATCTGACATGCCGATAAGCTCCGGCATTTCCGACGAGATCATGATGATTGACTTTCCGCTCTTCGCGAGGTCAGCGATGATGGAGTAGATTTCGTACTTGGCTCCGACGTCGATGCCGCGCGTAGGCTCGTCAAGGATGAGGATTTCCGGTTCCGTGAGCAGCCACCGTGCCACAATGACCTTCTGCTGGTTCCCGCCCGACAGGTTCTCGACGTGCGTCCTGACGCTTGGCGTCTTGACCCTCAGCATCTCGATGTGGCGTGTGGCGTCGCTGATGCCCTGTTTCTCATCCAGCAGGCCGTTCCTGCGGACGTACTTCTCGAGGTTCGCAATCAGCGTGTTGTCCAGCACGGAGAGCGCCGGGAAGATGCCCGTTGCACGCCGCTCCTCAGTGAGCAGGGCCAGCTTGTAGCGCTTGGCCTGGATGGGGTTGGTGATGACCGCCTTCGTCCCGTTGATCGAGATACTGCCACTGCGCACGCTGCGCAGGCCGAACAGCGCCTCAACCAGCTCACTGCGCTGAGCGCCGACCAGGCCGCCGATGCCGAAGATTTCACCCTTCCGCACCTCGAAGGAGACATCCCGGAAGGAACGCTCGATGCCCGACGTGAGGTGCTCGACCTTGAGCACGACGTCGCCCGGCGTATTCTCACGCGGCGGAAACATGTTCGTCAGCGTCCTGCCGACCATCTGGCTGATGATGAATTCGTTGTTGAGGGTATTCGCCTCGTACGTCCCGACCAGCCGACCGTCGCGCATGATGGTCACCTCGTCGGAGATCTCGAGAATCTCCTCGATGCGGTGCGAGATGTAAATGACGGCGACTCCCTGGCTGCGCAGTTTTCGGATGATGGAGAAGAGGTGCTGGACCTCGTTCTCCGTGAGGGACGATGTCGGCTCATCCATGATGATGACGCGCGAGTTGTAGGACACTGCCTGCGCAATCTCCATGGACTGAATCTTGGAGGCCGACAGGTTCATGACCTTCGTCGCGGGGTCGATGTCCATGCCCAGGTCATCGAACACGGCCTTGCAGTCCGCATACATCTTGCGGTCGTCCACGATCCGGACGACACCATACCTCTTCTCGGGGTAGCGTCCCAACCAGAAGTTCTCCATGACGCTGCGCTGGGGAACAGGCAGGAGTTCCTGCTGAATCATGGCAATACCCGCATCCAGAGCTTGCCGGGTGTCTGCGAAGCTGACCGGGTTTCCTTCCAGCACAATCTGCCCTGCGTCCGCCTGGTAGATGCCAAACGCACATTTCATGAGCGTCGACTTCCCGGCGCCGTTCTCGCCAACCAGGGCATGCACTGACCCGGGTCGGACCTGCAGGGTCACGTCGTCGAGTGCCTTGACCCCGGGGAACTCCTTCGAGATATTCCGCATCTCCAGAACGAACTCATTGCTGCTCATCGCGTGGGCACCTCCCAAACCAGGCACATACGGACAGAGGGCGTACACGCTGGGCGTACGCCCTCCTGCTTCGCAACTGCTAGAGAATTAGGTCGTTCCTTGTCCTGCGCGTACCACTGCTACTTGACGAAATCCTTGTAGTTGTCCTTGGTGACCTTGACGTACGGAACCCAGACGTACTTTCCAGAAGGATCCGGGGTGCCATCGGCAAGAGCCAGAGGAGCAATGTCCGTCTTGACGTCCGTCGCACCGGTCGCAAGCGCATACGCAAGGTCAAACGTGGCCCGGCCCTGCTTCACGGCGTCGTTGAGAACTGTTCCCAGAAGAGTTCCCTGGGCAAGCGCGTCCAGTGCTGGAGGAGTTGCATCAACGCCGACCACGGGCATGTACTTGCCGTTGCTGAAGTAGCCGGCCGCCTTGAGGGCCTCGATGGCGCCGAGCGCCATGTCGTCATTGTTCGCGAAGACCACTTCAATCTTGCCCTGGTAGGCGGCAAGGAAGGCAGCCATCTTTTCCTGCCCCTTCACCCGGTCCCACATGGCCGTGTCCTGCGCAAGCTTTTCAGTCTTGATGCCAGCATCTTCGACGGCCTTGATGGAGAACTCTGTGCGATACTTGGCGTCTGTGTTGGAAGGGTCGCCCATCAGCATGACATACTGGATGATGCCATCCTTGTTGAGGTCAGCCTCGGGATGAGACTTCCAGTAATCCACGATGATCTCACCCTGGTAGGTGCCCGACTGCTGCGCCTTGGCCCCAACATAGTAGACCTTGTCCCATGCGGCCATGTCCTCGGCGGCCGGTTCGCGGTTGAAGAGCACGAGCGGAACGTTCTTGGCCTTCGCCTTCTGAATGATGACGGAAACGGCGGATGGATCGACAAGGTTGATGGCAAGAGCGGTGACGCCCTGCGTCAGGAACTGGTCGACCTGGTCGTTCTGCTTGGGCTGGTCATACTGGCTGTCCTGCACAGAGAGCTCAATCTTGCCCTTGGCCGCAGTTTCGATCTGGTTGCGGACATAGGACATGAACGTGTCGTCAAACTTGTAGATGCACACACCGATCTTCGGAGTCGCAGCCTTCTTGGCGCAACCGCCGACGGAAAGAACCATGGCAACAACAAGAAACAGCAGTACGGACTTCTTCATTCTCAATCCTCCTTGTTTCAATTGGGCAGCCACGAACGTAACAATACTAACGTCACATAACGAATCGTAGAACATTTCACAGGAAAGTCAACAGCCTGCGACACAAGACGTGGAACCAGCATGTATACAACGTGTGAGCTCCATCACCGCCGGGTCGGGTTTTCCGGTATACTTGTGAGGACACCGAACAAGAGGAGGATGCGCCCGACCGATGAAAACATTCCTGTTCGACCTCGATGGGACACTGCTGGGCATGAATACCAGATCATTCACCGAGACGTACTTTGGCGAGCTTGCACGGGCCCTGCACGGGCTTGTGCCCGCAGACGGGCTTGCTCGCAACATGCTGAGTGCCACTGCGCGCATGCAGGAGGACGACAGCCCCGGGGGCACCAATCTGACCAAGTTCAGAGCAGCGTTCGCCGACCTGTATCCAGATGTCGACCATCAGGCAGTCTGGGACCGCATCATGGAGTTCTACGCTACCACGTTCGACCGCGTGCAGGATGTTGTCAGCCGCAACGAACCGCTGCACCGCAGCGTCGACTATCTGCGCGGCCGCGGCTGCCGCGTGTTGTTGACCACCAACCCTATCTTCCCCCAGCTGGCCACGTACAAGCGGCTCGCCTGGGCAGGCTTCGCGCCCGCGGCGTTTGAATACATCAGCACGATGGAAAACTGCACCTACAGCAAGCCGAACGCGCGGTACTGGCAGTACGTCACCACCCTCATGCACGTGGACCCAGCCCAGGCTGTGGCTGTCGGCAATGACGCATCGGAAGACGTCTCGGCGCGCGCAGTCGGCATCGAAACCTATCTTGTCACCGACTACCTGCTGGGTGATGCCGCGTCCTCAGGGGCAGACCATGTTTCGGACAGCGCCACCTTTGAGCGCTGGGTGCGCGCGACTTACTGACCCTGCAGGAGCAGCATGCGGTGGGCAGTGGCGGCAAGGATCCTGGCACCTGCCTCGGCGACGCATCGCACGTCCAGGTCCGGGATGCCGCGATTTACTCTCAGCCACGTCATCCCCCCGTCGATCGAGCGCGCCACGCCGCGCGCTGCCGTCGCCGCGTAGACCGTTCCGTCCTTCGCGACCAGCAGGTCCTGTATCGCCCCGGGTACCGACAGCACGGTCGAAAGGCCAGTTCCAGAGGCTGTCCACGTAGTGCCCCCGTCATGGGACACCAGGACCCCCTGCGCATCCGTACCCGCGTAGATGTGGGTTCCCGTCTCGTCCGCCGCCAGGCTGTACACCCAGGGGGTAGCGCTCCAGGACGGCATCAGCGTCCAGTTGTTCCCGTCGTCATGCGACACGACGAGTCCGTGACCGAGCAGGGCCGCCATCACGCGGTGAGGGACTGCCGGGTCGGAGAGCAGGGCCCCCATTTCCACGCGTGGCGCCGCCTCCCCTGCCCGCACGGTGGGCACGAGCCCACGGATTCTGGTCTGCCAGGTCGCACCCGAGTCCGTCGATACCGCCACGCCATTGTCCGTTCCGCAGTACACCACGCCGGGTTCCGTCGCTGAGCAGGCAAGGATGCTGACCTGCATGCCGGGGATGCCAGCGTGAGCTACGGACCAGTGGCTGCCGCCGTCCGTGCTGCGCAGCACGCTGCCGCCCGAGGTCCCTGCGAGCACGGTCCGCCCATCGGGAAGGACCAGTACGGCGAGTGTCGCTAGCTCCGGCGAACAGCGTGTCCAGGATGCGGCGCCGTCCGTGCTGCGGAAGACCCCCTGACTTGTGGCGGCGAACACGACCGACGCCTCCACGGGCGATGCGGCGATTCCTCCGATGGTCAGGTTCCTGATGCCGCGACTCATGCCGAGCCAGATCTTCCCGTCTGTCGATGCAAACACGCCGTGCGACGTTGCCGCCAGCACACGGTCCTGCCAGCGCTCGAGCTGATAGATGCAGCCACCTTCGGGGAGGCTGTATGCCCGCTGCCACGTCAACCCATCAACCGACTGCCACAAGGCTCCCCCCTGCGTCCCGGCAACGAGGCCGCCGCCATTCATCAGGAAGCGCAGGGCAGAGCAGCCCGAGGGAAGACCCGCCGCCCGCGCCGTCCATGTCTGTCCGCCATCCTCGGATACGGCGGTCAACCCTCCGCTGCTGATGACCACGACATGTGACTCGTCCGCGGGGTCGATGTCGACCGAGGCAATGATGGGCGCAGGCCCGGACGTAAGGTCCGCGGTCATCCACGTCACACCGGCATCGTGCGAACACAGCAGGCCGCTGTCCCTGGTGCCTGCGTACAGCGCGTGGCCGTCCGCGCTCACCGCGACTGCGGCAATGTCGCGCGCGACGTCGGGGGAGACGCAGGCATGCCAGCTGGCGCCCCCGTCTGTCGAAACGAACAACCCTGCATCGGCAGTGCCCACATACAGCGTGGCAGGCGACCGTGCAGGGCAGGCGCAGCATGTCAGTCGCCGGCTGCGCAGGCCGCGGCCCGACGCCGTCCACGTTCTGCCCTCGTCCTGCGACACAAAGAAGCCAGCGCCGTACACCGCCTTCCGCAGGACCGTGCTTCCCGAAGACGCATCCGCCTCGATGGCTGAGACATAGTGCCCGGAGGATGGACCACTTGTCGGCTCCCAGCTTGTTCCGCCATCGGCGGAAGCATAGAGGGCGTCCTGTAGCGTTCCAGCATACAGCATGTCCGCGTCTGCGCCACCCACGGCCGTCACCGGGCCGCCATCCAAGCCAGTATCGGTGTAGACCCAGGTCAGCCCTGCGGGGAGTCCTGGAGCGTTGGTCATCGCCAGCCGCCTTTGCCATGTGCTGCCGGCGACCGCGTACCAGACCACACCCGCCGCAGCGACCAGAAACACTGCCGTCACAATCCACACGAGACGCTTCATATGATTCGTTCCCCCAAGAATCCTCCAGCCGCCGCTGATGTTCCGTTCGGATTGCAAACAATCCTCACCTGGGTACACTGCCAGTATACCATCACTTGAGGTGCACAATGGATACCGGACACAGATTCCTGGACGAAACGCGGTACGGGGCGGACGTTCCCGAGGTCCTGTCAGATCAGCAGAAGGGGCTTCCCCAGCCGCCGCTTGAGCTGCCCCCGACACCGGGAGTCCCGCTCATCCCCCTCCCGAACCCGCACGAGCTCTCCCTGCCCGGCATCGACCTGTTGACGGCCATCAACCGGCGGCACAGCCTGCGCCTCTACCGCGATGAGCCGCTGTCCCTGGACGAACTGTCATACCTGCTGTGGTGCACGCAGGGCGTCAAGGCGGTCACGCCACGGCCCTGCACCTTGCGCACGGTCCCCTCCGGCGGAGCGCGCCACGCATTCGAGACCTACCTCATGGTGCGCGCGGTCGCCGGCCTGGAACCAGGCATCTACCGCTTCCTGGCCATAGAGCATGCGCTGCAGCTGGTGAAGCCCGGCTCGCAGGTGGTGCGCGATGTGACTGAGCTGTGCGGCAACCAGAAGATGGTCGAGCTGAGCGCTGTCACCTTCATCTGGACCGCTGTCCCGTATCGCATGATCTGGCGCTACAACCAGCGCGCCTACCGCGGCTTGTTCCTGGACGCCGGGCACGTCTGCCAGAACCTGTACCTGGCGGCAGAAGCAATCGACTGCGGCGTCTGCGCCATCAACGCTTTCTCTGACAACGAGTTCAACGACTACCTGGAGTTCGATGGCGAGCAGCAGTTCGTCATCTACTGCGCGTCGCTGGGCAAGAAACCGGCCGCGGCGCACGCGCGAGGCGGCGCCGCTTCCTAGCCCGGCCCTCGCGTCCGCTTGACACGCTGCAGTGCGCGGCTAGTCTGGCAGTGACAGGAGGTGCAACATGGCAAATGCGTTGGTCGTGTACTATTCGCTCGACGGGGACGTCCGATTTCTTGCGCGGGCTCTGGCGAAGGAACTTTCGCTTGACGCAATGGAACTAGAACTCATCAAACCACACCCTGCGCACGGATTCATGAAGTACTTCAAGGGCGGCCTGCTGGCGGCCACTGGTGCGACGCCGCCCTTGCGCCCGCTGGCGCACGATGCCGGCCACTACGACATCATCTTTGTCGGTACACCCGTGTGGAACGGGCACCCCACCCCGGCGGTCCGGTCCTTCCTCAAGGACGCAGACCTCAAGGGAAAGCGCGTCGCCTTCTTCACGTGCTATGCAGCGAGTGACGTGAAGACCCAGCGCATCCTCGCCTCCCTCGTGCCCGGCGCGAAGGTCGCAGGCACCATCGGCTTCAAGGCGCCCCTCAAGAACGACAGGGAGCGGTGCGCGGCGGACCTTGTCCGCTGGGGACAGGCGATCGTCACCAGCTGAGGCACGGGGCCTGAACGCCCGCCATGCACGGGCGGCATGGTTGACGACGGCCGCGGGCAGGCTATCCTTGGCCTATGCCACGCAGACCTGTACAACCGGTTCCTCCATCCCCTCAGAGCACATCGCACGATGCGGCACTGCTCCGTGAGCTGTACCGCGCAGACCCTCTGCACATTCTTCCGCAGCCGCTCTGGATGGCCACTTCGCGCCCTGGAGCGCTCCAGTACCGCTTCATAACGCACGGGCAGGAGACAACAGGCGTAGAACTCCGGCAGCCTGGAGCATTCCTGGTGTACGGCACGCGCGCACAGGAACCCCTTGCGGCCGCTTCCGTCAAGCTGGACGGAGTGCCGGTCGTCTGGATCCAGGCAGACCTGGCAGCACCGCTCACACCGTGGTTCGACCACCGGGATGCCTTTATGCGCATGCTGCACGTGGGCGGCGACCTGCCGCTCAGGGCAGCCGTCCCCGGCTACACCGTCCGCGAGGTGGACGTCGCCGAGGAGCTGCCGCTTGTGGCGACACTCCTGCGCGCGTCCTCCGGGGTTGCGGCGCGCGGCATGGACGACGTCCTGGCGTGGGCACGGCGCTCGGTCTTTCACCCGCATGCATGGCTCTGGGCCGTCGACCGGACCACCAAGCGTCCCGTAGGACTCGCCATCGCGGACGTCGATAGCGAGACACAGGAGGCGTCCCTTGTCTGTCTCGAGGTCCTCCCTGACCATCGCGACCGCGGCGTCGGCACCATGCTCCTACAGGAACTGATAGGACGCCTCGAGCGCATGGCTGCGTTCACCACGGCGACCCTGCCCCTCCGGAGCGGCACACACCCCGACCACCTGTTCAGCGCCTGCGGCTTCAGCGGACACGCCATCTGGTGGAGGCTCAGGCGGTAGAACGGAAACCGTCCCGCAGGCTCCCTGCGGGACGGACCTGAAGAACTGTGAACCGTGTACCGAACCTTCTACTGGCCGACGCCTCCCTGCGACGTCACATGTGTCGTGTCATCGGCCCCTGGCGTTTCGCTGCTGGGGGTCTGGTCCGTGCCTGTCAGCCCTGAACTCTCGTCCTCATAGATGACCTGGTTCTGACCCTGCTGTGAGTCACCTGTCGAGGAAGGGTTGGTCGACGCCGCATTCCCACAACCAGCGGAAACGACGAGCGCCGCCACCAGCAGCGCCACTGAGAGCACTCCTGCAACTCTTTTCATGAAACAACACCTCTTTTCCACAAGATTTCACGAGCACGTATGTTGTACTGCTTCCGGCTGACACCGTCAACCCGGATCAATTCACATTGACAGCAACCCTCCGTTGTCCCTCAGCCAGCGTCTCCGAACCTCATAGTCAGGCATCGCCGCGGCCACGACCGCCCAGAACCGCACCGAGTGGTTCATCTCGCGCAGGTGGGCCAGTTCGTGCACGACAACATAGTCGATGATCTCCGGGGGTGCCATGACCAGGCGCCATGCAAAGCTGATCGTGCCACCCGCACCGCATGACCCCCACCGGCGCTCGGCCCCCGTAATGCGGACGTGCGAAGGATGCACGCCCATGACGCCGGCATAGTGCGCCACGCGGGCAGTGATGACAGCGCGGGCGCGCGCACGGTACCATGATTCGAACAGCGCCTCGCTGCGGTCGAAGGCGGAAACGTCCAGGCTGAAGCCCGCAGTCTCGTCGAAGGTGAGCGGCGTTGCCTGAAATGCCGTGACCGTGAATGGCCAGTCCCGCCCGAGGTAGGGGAAGCGCTCCCCGGTCAGAAAGTCATGGCGGGGCAGGAGGGGCAGCCGATCCCGGGCCTCGGCCAGCTTCTCCTGCACCCAGGAGGCCTTCCGCTCCAGCGTCCGCTCCACGTACCAGAGAGGCGTCCTGCTGGGGACGCGCACCACCAGCGTGGCGTCCGGTCGCACTTCGAGAGCTATGGTCCTGCGCCGCGAGCGCACCAGCAGGTAGCTGCCGACAGCACCGCTGCTCCTGTGTTCGCCCTCTGCGCCCCGCCCCTTCTTCACCCTTCCCAATTGTGAATTCCCTTGGTGCCAGGCACCGAGGTATTCACAATCTGGCGCTCGGCAAGATACGCGGCGAGAACCGTCGTGCTGCTGTGTTCCGAGTCGCGGCTTGCATACAAGAGCGTCAGCGTGCCGGTCGAAGCGATGGCCAGGAGCTGCTCGACCAGCTGCGGCTGAGCGTCCAGCTGAGCGCGGTAGCGCACGACGAACTCCGGCCACTTCGTGACGTCGTGGGCATACCAGGTGCGCAGGTCCGCTGTTGGCGCAATGTCCCTGAGCCACAGGTCCGCATGCAGGCGTTCGCGCGTGAACCCGCGCGGCCACAGGCGCTCCACAAGTACGCGGGTCCCATCGCCGGGGTCATACGGCTCGTACACGCGCTTCGTCCGAATGCTCACGGCTTCTCCTCCGGCACAGCCGCCACATACTCGGCGAGCGCTTCGACGACGGGAGCGAATGCCGCAAGATGAATCTCTTCGACATGCCCCGCATCCGCCAGCCAGGTGACCTCCGGGTCCATGGGCAGGCGTGCAAGCACCGGCGCACCAATATGGTCCGCCAGCTCCTCCGCGTGGCTGGGGCCGAACAGCTCGAAGGTCTGTCCGCAGTGGGGACAGGTCACCACGGCCATGTTCTCGACAATCCCGAGAACCTGCTTGTGCAGTTGCTGGGCCAGTCCTGCCGCCTTTTCGACAACCATGCCCGCCAACTCCTGGGGCGTCGTCACCATGAGAATGGCGTCGACCGGCAGGGACTGGAAGGCCGTGAGCGGCACATCGGCGGTCCCGGGCGGCAAGTCGACCACCAACACGTCCAGGTCCCCCCAGGCAACGTCAGCCCAGAACTGCTTGATGGCGGAGGTCAGCAGTGGGCCCCGCCAGATGACCGGCTGACCCGCATCCTCCAGGAACAGGTTCATGGAGATGATGCGGATGCCCAGCGGGGTTTCGGGCGGAACGATGCCTACCATCGACGCCTCGGGGCGCGCCGTGACGCCAAACAGACGCGGTATCGATGGACCCGTGATGTCCGCATCGAGGATACCGACGCGGAGGCCGCGCCGTGCCAGTTCCACCGCCGCGAGGCCCGAAACCAACGACTTGCCCACGCCGCCCTTGCCGCTGGCCACAGCCAGCACGTGCCGCACGTGGTTTACCTGCAGCGCACTCTCCTCATCCGGCATGTTCTTCGCCTCCCGCGCACATCGTCTCTGTCACCGCGCAACCTCCTGAGCAACGTTTGCCTGCCACGACCGGCATGACTGTACCTTCATCATGCCCGCTGTCAACAACAACGTCAGCAGGAACCTGTCTGTGCAGCTGCCCGGCGACGGCGGTCGAGCATCTTCTTCAGCGGAATGAACAAGAGCAGGCAGACGGCATGTGCGAGCAGCGCTGCCGGACGGTCGGACCACCAGGCCAGCAGGAGCCCGCACCCCAGCCCGATACCGGCGCTTACGTCCGGATTGCGTGTCATCAGGTACAACGCGCCAAACAGCCCCAGCGCAACAGATGTTTCGAGCGGCATGAGCACAAACAGGCAGCCAAACGTGGTTGCCAGCCCCTGCCCGCCGCGCAGTTGCGCGAAAACGGGGAAGTCGTGCCCGAGGATGGCCGCCCATGCCGCAGCAAGCGTCCAGCTCCGAGGAAGCTGCAGGAGCACCGCAACGGACACGGCTACCACGCCCTTCAGAAAGTCGCAGACGGCTACGACCGTGCCAGGACCTGGGCCGATCATGCGCGTCACATTGCGGGCACCCATGTTGCCGTCACCTACCGCGCGGATGTCCACGCCGTGCCGGCGCCCCACAATCACCGCCGATGGAATGGAACCCAGCAGGTATGCCACCACAACGCACAGGGTACGCAACGTGCCTTCCATAGTGCTCACGCGATAGCCCCTCCTTCACCGCAGCACGAGCGCGACAAGCAGCAGGCCGACCATGAGCGCAGCGACCGTCAACAGGATGCGGCGTTCCTGCGGCGTAGGGGCAGGCACAAGGCCGTGCCACCAGCTCCGCGTCGGTGCCACGGGGCGGAAGACGGACCACGAGGTGCCACGGCTCGTGGTGTTCCATGGGGTCTCCGAGGTCCCGCGCGTCCTCCCCCACCAACTCTGGACAGAAGTTCGCATGCGACGCAACGCGGGAACACCGACCCGCGTCCACCACGTGAGCCGCGCGGCCCGCTGCCCGGAAGGGCCTGCCTGCGCTGCACCGGGGATACTGCGCTCCACGAGCACCCTGCCGCATGAGGGGCAGCGCTCGGAGCCCCACGGGATGACTGCACGGCAGAACGGACATGGGCGATACCCACTGGGGATGTCGCCTCCCGTGCGATCGGTCCATGTGTGTTCCTGATGCTGCTGTTCCTCCACTGCGGCCTCCTCCTGTTGTTGCCTTGTGTGACTACAGTATACCGTTGCTCTCCCCACAAACGAAGAACCCCGCGCCCTTGCCGGCGCGGGGTTCCGTGACTATGTGATGGCTTTTCTCGTGATGCTGTGCGTCAGATGCTGCTCAGACCTTCCAGTACCAGTACTGAATGTTCCAGGGGTTGTAGACCGTGGCAGAGAAGAAGTGATCGTACCCCTTGAGACCCTTGCGGACCTCATCCGGATACATACGGTTCTCAATATAGAAGCACGGAAGGTCCTCAGCGAAGATGTCCTGAATGTGCGTGTAGGCCTCTACCAGCGCAGCCTGCGTGGTTGCCTTCTGGGCAGCCTCGAGCCACTTGTCCATGTCGGGGCTGCTGTAGCGGTAGTTGTTCTGACCCTGCATGCCGTTCTCAGGAGTAGGAATCTGGTTCGTGTGGAATTGGTTGACGGAGCCGTAGGCATCATAGTTGCTGAAGCTGATGCCGTGCAGAGCGACCGTGAATGTTCCAGCCGTGGCAGAATCCAGCAGTGCGTTGAAGTCTGTCGGGTCATGCTCCACCGTGATGCCGAGCTTGGCGAGCATGGGCTGCATCAGGGTCACCTCACGTTCACGGAAGGCCGCACCCTGGGAATATGGAATCTTGAGCACGGCAGGCGTGCCATCGGGCAGGCTGCGCTGCTTGTGCGCGGCATCCCACTTCCAGCCAGCGGCATCCAGCAGCTCGTTAGCCTTGTCGGGATTGTACGCATACTTGGCAAGGACGGGCTTGTAGTAGACGGAACCGGAGGACAGCGGCGACAGAACGGGGTCGTTGCCGACCATGGCCTTCTGCGTTATGAGTGCGCGGTCAATGCCGTAGTAGAATGCCTGACGGACCCGCTTGTCGGAGAACCATGGGGACTTGAGGTTCCATTCCATGATGCCGCACGTCGTTCCCTTGTTGTAGTAGACGTTGAACTTGTCACCCATCTTCTGCTCGAACTGCTTGGCGAGGTCCAGAGGCAGCGACTCGGAGGAGACGTCGATCTGGCCGGTCAGCATGTTGATCAGCAGGGTGTTGGTATCATTGATGAACCGCTCGGTGACCGTGTCAAACACGGGCTGTCCGCCGAACCACTTGGGGTTGGCGGCGAAGATGATGTACTGGTCTGTGACGTTTGTCTTGATGGTGTACGGTCCGCAGTAGACGGGGTTGTTGTTGAAGTCGGAGGTATTGATGCTGGCCGGATCCTTCGCGAACTGCGGCCCCAGGATGTGCTCGGGATAGATGCCCCAGCCGGTCGGAATGTAGGCGTCCCAGCTCTTCCAGTACACGCGGCACGCATAGTCGTTGACCTTGACAATCTTGGTGACAAGGTCCATGGGGGTACGCGAAACAACCTGAATCGCATCGCTCATGTACAGCTTGTGCGAGAAGATGTAGTCGTCAATGGTGACCGGCTTGCCATCGGACCAGGTCATGCCCTTGCGCAGCTCGAAATCTGTGATGACGGTACCATCCGCGTTGCGGATGAGGTGTTTGTTCTCGAGCGTTGGGACGTACTTGCCCATCTCGGGGAACAGAACACCGTACGGGGTCATCGCAATGACCGAGCTCGACAGGAAGGTAACGGCCTTCTGGGTGTATGCCGAGTCAGAGATGAGCGGGAACAGGTTTTCCGGTGCGTTCTCTTCCGCCATCGTCACGGTCTTCTTGCCGGTGGTCGGAGGAGTGATGGTGTTGTAGATGGCGAATGCGCACTCGCCGCGGCTTGCAGAAACGGTGGGGTTGATGTTGCGGAACTTGTCCCACTGCAGCAACTGCACGCGCGGACGGACGGCGATGGTCATGGCGCCGATGGCATACGCGCTGATCTTCGACTCATCGTTGGCCATGCAGGTAGGCTCCTTGATGGTCTTCGCCTCGGCCTCCTTGCCGAGCACGCGGACCAGCAGGACTGCCATATCCTGGCGCTTGATCTGGGCGGTAGGCCCGAACTTGCCGCCGCCAATACCCTGGATGTAGCCGGCCTTGGCTGCAGCTTCAACATATCCATAGGACCAGCGAGACGACGGCACATCGCTGAAGGTCGCCTTGGCTGGCTTCTGGAGGGCAAGGCCCTTGGCAACGACGATCATCTTGGCGAATTCCTCGCGGGTGACCTTGCCTTCGGGCTTGAATGTCCCGTCCGCATAGCCTTCGATGACTTTCTTCCCGGACAATGCGGTGATTTCGTCGTACGCCCAGTAGGAGGCGGGGACGTCCTTGAATCCGGCGGCGTTCGCAGTCAGCACTGGAGAGCAGACGGCAACAAGAAGAACAACCGCAAGAACAGCTGACAGGAATCTCTTCATCTAATTCTCCTTCCTTGCTAGATTAGGTGCTGGTACTGAAACAGTCTCACATGGAACGGTGGTTGGCAAGCACCTCCTTCCTCGCAGATAGTTTGAGCATTCAACAAACTTGGTTCCTCCGTCATACCAACCAGCATGCATCAACGCGCCATCAACCCTTGCAGACTGCCGGCACTGGAGCCACACCGCGACGCACGGCAAGGTACGTCAGCGCTTATCTGAACATTACACGATTGGGTTTTTTTGTCAAGCAAGCCCGCAGTGGTGGACAATGCCCGCAACAACGCTTCAGCAGCTGCGGCATCGCGCGGGCTCGGAAATGCCCGGTCCCCGGCAATGTGAAGCCGGATGCAACCAGCGTGGCCCTGCGCATCCCCTGCACCTGCCGTCACGCCTTCGTCTGCTCCTGTTCCTTGCGCCACTTGAAGAAGTCCAGGGCCACCTGGGGAAAGATGGCGTAGGACAGGACGTCCTCGTCCTGTTCGATGTACTCCTTGATTTCCTCCCGGAACTTGTCCATCTGGGGAGGGATGAGGTCCGCGGGTCGGCAGTCGATGGTGGGCTCGTCGCCGATGATGAGCCGCTTGATCTCCTCGGAGATGGGGACGGAGGAACGCCCGTACTCGCCACGCACCAGCGCCTTGGTCTCCTTGGTGCACTGGACGTACCGCCCCATCATCACGTTGAGTACTGCCTGCGTGCCCACAATCTGCGACGTTGGCGTGACCAGCGGGGGATAGCCCAGGTCCGCGCGCACACGCGGTACCTCCTGCAACACCTCCTGATAGCGGTCGAGCATGTCCGCCTGCTTGAGTTGGCTGACCATGTTGGAGATCATGCCGCCCGGCAGCTGATAGATGAGCGCGTTGACGTCCACGCCCATGACCTTGGCATCCAGCAGGCCAGACTCGAAGGCATGTTCGCGCACCGGCATGAACAGCTGGGCCACCCTGTTGAGCGCCTCGAGGTCGATGCCCGTGTCATACGGCGTTCCCTTGAGCGCGGCAACCATCGTTTCAGTGCATGGCTGGGAGGTCGCAAGGGCGAACGGCGAGATGGCGCAGTCGATGATGTCGGCGCCCGCCTCGATGCCCTTGAGGTAGGATTGTCCGGCCAGGCCCGTGGTGTAGTGGCTGTGAACCTGGATGGGCAGGGTGGTGACCTTCTTGAGCGCGGCGACCAGGTCGTACGTGGCATAGGGCGTCAGCAGGCCCGCCATGTCCTTGATGGCGATGCTGTCCACGCCCATCTGCTCCAGGTCGCGCGCAATGCCCACGTATTTCTCGATGGTGTAGGTCGGCGCGATGGTGTAGACAATGCAGCCCTGCGCCAGCCCACCCAGTTTCTTGGTCGTGCGGATGGCGCGCTCGACATTGCGCATATCGTTCAGGGCGTCGAAGACCCGGATGATGTCGATGCCGTTGGCCAGCGACCGTTCGACGAACGCGTCGACGACGTCGTCAGCGTAGTTCTTGTAGCCAAGCACGTTCTGGCCCCGCAGCAGCATCTGCAGCTTCGTATGCTTCACGTTGCGCCGGATGATGCGCAGGCGCTCCCACGGATCCTCGTGCAGGAACCGCAGGCACGAGTCGAACGTCGCCCCGCCCCACATCTCGATGGACGCGTACCCCACGGCGTCGATGGCTTCGAGCGCCGGCTCCATCTCCTTGGTCGTCATGCGTGTGGCGATGAGCGACTGCTGCGCGTCCCGGAGCACCGTCTCCATGATGCCGACCTTGTGCGCGGGAGCCATGCCGGATGCAGCCACCGTATCCCGGCGCGCCTCGGTTCCGAGGTCCTCGATTTCAACGTCAAACGACTTTCCGCCCACGTTCAAGCTGAACCTGTTTGCCACAGCAACCTCCTCTGCCTGCCGGCGCTTCCTGGTGGCAGTCCCTCTGCCACGCCTGTCTTTTTAGTATATCCACTTGTGCGGGTCCTCATACCCCCGCCAGGGGGACGCCGGTCCTGATACGCAGTGTGCCCGTTCTGGATGTCCACCCGCAAAACAGGTGACCCCCGCCGAGGCGGGGGTCACCATCACGCAGTACGGAACGACAGGCTAACTCTGAGTCGGACTCACCGTAGCGTCCGGGGCTGGGCCACGGGCGCCATCACCGTCCTCGGGGCCGCACCCGCCAAAGCCTCTGCCGCCACGCATGCCGTGTCCCCCAGGGCCCCAGCCGCCCAGGGTCACGGTTGTGCCATCGGCGCCGGTGAACGAACGCGCCACCACGCTCGCGCTGTCACCGGGCCGCGTGAACCCGACCACCGTCACGGCGTCGCCGACCTTGACGGTCACTGTGGTTGCGCTTGGTCCAAGCAGTACCGTGGTTACTGTTCCGTCCGCCTGCTTCACCTTGATGGTCCGGGCCGCTGTCGCGGCAGGGGCGGCATAGTCACCTGCAGGAGGAGTCGTCGTGCTGACCTCGGTGACCGTTCCCTTGACGGTGACGCTTGCTTCCTCTGGAGCGACATGGTTGCCGGGAAGGTCATCCAGAGAACGCAGTGTCACGGTCGTGCCATCGGCGCCGGTGAAAGAAGTGGCCATGACCGTCGTGGTGTTGCCCGGCATCGAGAACCCTTCGACCTTGACGCTGTCGCCAACCTTTACAACAATGCTGCTGCCCTCACGACCAAGGACGACCGACACCACCGTGCCATCCGCCTGCTTCACCTTGATGGTTTCCATGCCACGCCGTCCAGGAGTTGCGTTCGTTCCCGTCGACGTGTGGGTTCCGCTGACCTCTGTCACCGTTCCCGAGACCGTCACCGTCTGGATGTTGGGCGTTCCGTCATCCTTGCGCAGCGTCAGCGTCTTGCCATCCACGCCGGTGAATGTCCAGACGTGCAGCTCCTTGGTGCTGCCGCGGTCCACGACGTCGCCCTCGACCGTGACGGTGTCGCCCACCTTCATCACGATGCCCGAGGCGTCACCCGGCCCAAGCTCAATCGTATAGACCGTTCCATCCGTGGTGTCCTTGATCTTGGCGTACCCGTCCTGGCCACGGCGGAACATTCCCATGAAGCCGCGGTCCGTCGCGCTGGTTGCAGGAGCCGATACCTCCGTCACCGTGCCTGTCACCGCAATGACATCGACCGTTGTTCCCTGGGCGGTTGTCACCGTCCGCACCTTCGTCGCCGCTGAAGCTATCGCGATGCCGCCGGTCAGGAGCCCGGCGATGACAACCGCCAGAACTACCGTTCCGAGTGTCTTTCTCATGTGGTCACCTCTCGTGCGGGGTCGCCCCCGGAGTGCAGCGCCTCTCGGTGCTGCCACCTCTAGTACGGGAGGTGGCCCCTTTCCGTACGGGGTCGGATGTGAAGGGGCGGCCAAGTCCCTTCTACTGGCTGTTGTACGCCGCGGTGAAGGTCAGCGTTTCTCCGGCGCGGCCCAACCGGGAGCCAGTGGGCGTCACCTGTACGAGGTTTGCGCCGGCCGGTCCGCCGCCCATGATGCTGACACTGTAGACGCCCGGGGGCAGGAACATGTCGTAGGGTACCAGTGACCCGCTCCAGCGCGCGGCGCCGTTCACCCGGAACGACATCCGGCCGTTCCAAGGTGCGCCGTCAAGGGTCGCTGTGACGCGTACCACGGTCTCCCCCTGGGGGGCTCCGGCGCGGCTGACCTGTCCGGTGAAGACCGGGAGGACCAGCCCGAGCAGGATGCACAGGCACAGAAACACAGGCAGGGCACGCCGAGCCTTGGAGAGCCGTTCGGCATCCCGCCATCCGGGAACATCCCGTCTGGACGCCTTCGGCGAAGCGGCCTGGTAGCGCGAGCGTGCCCGGTACCGCCAGCCTTCGCGCGCGCGGGGGACCTTGTCCTCCCTGGGGTATGAACTGCGTGACCGATAGAGTTTCATGGGTTTACCGCCGTCAGTCTACCAGACTTCGCAGCTCTGCCAAGCGTTGAAGTGCCGGCGAAGAGTACGACGAATACCGTGAATGGTTCTCCTCTGAGCCAGTTGACAATGTGGACCACTTGACTAGCATGCGCTCAAGCAGGGCAAGCCTCACCAGTTCAAACCAGGAGGCTCGTATGGCAGATCGCGTCAAAGGGAAGGTTGCACTTGTCACCGGCGCCGCCATGGGCATGGGCAGGGCTCACTCACTGCTCCTTGCCCACGAGGGCGCAAAAGTGGTCGTAGCAGACATCGCAGAGGAGGCTGGCCAGAAGACCGTCGCAGATATTCAAGCGGCAGGCGGCGAGGCTATCTTCGTCAAGCTGGACGTATCCAAGGCGGAGGACTGGGAACGCGCAGTTCAAGCCGCAGTCACTGCGTATGGGACGGTGAATGTTCTGGTCAACAATGCCGGCATCCTCATTTCCAAGACGCTGGACCAAACCACCGAGGCAGAGTGGGACCGTATCTTCTCCATCAACGCCAAGGGACCCTTCCTTGGATGCAAGACCGTCTTTCCCGTCATGCAGAAGGCAGGAGGAGGCTCCATCATCAACATCTCCTCCATCTACGGCCTCGTCGGGGCACCGGCCGCTGCCGCATACGAAGCCACCAAGGGCGCTGTCCGGCTGCTCACCAAGGCGGCTGCCGTCGACTTCGCGAGGGACCACATCCGCGTCAA
>DAOOUZ010000011.1:0-20740 GCA_035369785.1 Candidatus Cryosericum sp.
AAACGGGGCCTGCGCGCCGTACCACATCTGCTGAAAGCGGCTGGCTCCCTGGGCCCTGGCGTCTGCCGCGCGCTCCCTGCGGATACGTTCGACCTTGGCCCTGTCAAAGGGGGCGAGCACGATGAAGGACGGGGTGATCATCAGCGTCAGCTCAAGGTTCTTGAACGAGCCCGAGCGCTCGATTGCCTGACAGGCCAGCAGAACGACTTCCCCCTCCGACGCGTCCATCAGAATCGCAGGTCCAGAATCAGCACGAGGGCCGAGATGAGAAGCATGAGAATCGAATAGGGAATCCCCGGCGTGGGCTCGCGGGTTCCCGTAACGCTTCTCCAGGACAGGTAAAACACCAGGAACAGGCCCGGCACCAGCAGCCCCCAGTAGTCTGTGCGCGACCCGAACCGCGAGAACAGAAAGCCCATGACGGCGGTGCTGACAAGGGCGGTCACAACGACGACCAGCTGCCCCGAAGGCCTCCGGCCGGCATGCGCCTGCTTTCTGTCACCCCGCTCATGCTGTGTGCTCACACAGTCAGGATAGCTCAAGGGGACGGACGGTCAACAGCAGAGTGCAGGGCCAGCGGGCCGGGGCTGGCGGCCAACGTCCTCTGCCGGCGGACGCGCAGCCATCCCCCTTCGGACAGCCCTCTCGGACCTTCTCCTTGATATCGCTACACAAGACCATTGACGGAGGGGCAAACGCCCTTACTCTTAGACTGACAAAGTAAGGGGGAACGACCATGAACAATATGGACAATACCAAGCGCATGGAAGCGATACTGGAGCGTCTCCGGGAGTACTGGGAGTGGCACGACCCGCGCTCCCTCTCCGGACTCACACGCTCTCAACTATCACTGCTGCTCACGCTTTCGGAATATCCCGGGTGTCGCGTGCAGGATACGGCGCGCCGCCTGGACCTGACAGCTCCCACCATCAGCATTGGCGTACGCAGGCTCGAGAAGATGGGGCTGGTCGAGCGGGCCGCCGACCCGGACGACCAGCGGGCGGTGTGCCTCTATCTCTCCGCGCGCGGCAGGAGGGTAGCGGCAAAAGCACGAGCCATACGGGCACAGAAACTCGACAGAATGCTGGGAGTGTTGAGCCCGGAGGAGCAGGAGTCCCTGCTGGAATTGTTGGAGAAGGCCGTTCCAGAAACAGACTAAGCAGTATGCACAGGCTATCTGTCAACCAGAGGAGGTTCGCATGAATCCACGTCCAATTGTTCCGGGTGTCAGTCTGGCGGGAGCCATCGATTGGGACCGTAAACTCTTCGATTCGCTGATTCCTCTGCCCGAGGGCACGACGTACAACGCGTACATCGTGCAGGGGAGTGAAAAGACAGCGCTCATCGACACAGTGGACCCCAGCAAGGTCGATGTCCTCATGAGCCAGCTGGATACTGTTCCTCAGCTTGACTACATTGTTGTTCAACACGCGGAGCAGGACCACAGCGGCGTGCTTCCCGACGTGCTGGCCCGCTACCCCGAGGCGGTGATTGTCACCAATCCCAAGGCCAAGGAGCTGCTGCTGGAACACCTGGGCCTGGCAAGTGACCGGTTCAGGACCGTCGCAGACGGCGAAACCCTTTCGCTGGGCGACAAGACGCTGCGGTTCGTGTATCTGCCATGGGTGCACTGGCCGGAGACGATGGGCACCTACCTGGAAGACGACCACATCCTGTTTTCCTGCGACTTCTTCGGGTCGCATCGCGCCCAGTCGCGCATGTTCGCCGAGCCGAATATCGTCCTGCACGGAGCCAAGCGCTACTACGCAGAGATCATGATGCCCTTCCGCGGCTACATCGCGAAGAACCTGGAGAAGCTGTCCGGCATGCGGATCGACATGATCTGCCCGAGCCATGGCCCCGTCTACAAGGACCCGGGCTTCATCATGGACGCGTACCGGGACTGGGCGGTCGGTCCGGCGCGCAACAAGGTGGCCCTGCCGTTCGTGTCCATGCATGGCAGTACGCTCAAGATGGTGGACCGGCTGACGGACGACCTGACCGAGAGGGACGTCCGCGTCGAGCGCTTTGACCTGACCAGCGCCGACATCGGAGACGTCGCCATGTCACTTGTCGACGCGGCGACCATCGTCATCGGAACACCCGCCGTCCTCACGGGTCCGCATCCGGCGACCATCGAGGTCGCCTATTTGGCCGGCGCTCTGCGCCCCAAGGCAATGTACGCCTCCATCATCGGCTCCTTCGGGTGGGGACAGCGCATCGCGGACGTCCTGGGCGGTCTGATAGCGCCCATCAAGGCCGAGCTGTTGACCCCGGTGCTGGCAAGGGGCGATCCCGACCCCGCCGACATGGACGCGGTGGACGTGCTGGCTGACACTATTGCGGCACGGCACCGCGACGCAGGACTCCTCTGACAGCGCACACTGGAATGCAACAACCCCCGGCTTGTGCACGGCCGGGGGTTTTCTTGTTGTTCCAGACGGAGGGTGACTACTGCCCGGCGGCCGGGACCGCCGTCCACGTGGTTCCACCGTTCGTGGTGCCATACAGCTTGCCGTTC
The DNA here is from genome assembly GCA_035369785.1 of Candidatus Cryosericum sp. Lineage (GTDB taxonomy): Bacteria > Caldisericota > Caldisericia > Cryosericales > Cryosericaceae > Cryosericum. The sequence continues at coordinate 2,522 of DAOOUZ010000011.1, forward strand.
TGGTCGACGCCCCACCCGGAGTTCTCCGAGATCATCGAGTAGATGGTAACCGATGCGTTGCCGGACACGGGCCCCATGGTCCAGGTACGGCCGCCGTCCGTTGTGCGGTAGAACTGACCGGTGTGCACGCCGCCCTGCACGAAGTCGGCGAGCATGACACCACCCTTTCTGTCTGCCCCAAAGAACACGGGCGGGTAGATATCCGCGTAGTAGTCCTCGGAGTAGGAAAGCTGCGCCAGGTCCGACGGGACGGGCAAGGAGACAAGCTGCCAGCTCATGCCGCTGTTGCTGGTCTGGAAGAGCAGCATGTGGGTCCAGGCACCGCTGTAGCACGTGACGAACCCGGTATCCGGCGTTGAAAAGACCATGCCGGTCGGGTAGCCGCCGACGCCAACGGTTTCCGTTCCCGATGCGTTTTGCGTTCCCGTCACATCGCCAACGAATGAGAAGGTCTTCGCGCCGTCAGTCGTGCGGTACAACGCCTTGCCCATCTGACCCGCGGCGGGCGTGGAGGTCACGAGGACGTACCCGTTGAGCGTGTCGGGGAAGCTGCTGGCGAAACCGCCCACGTCATCCCGCTCCCAGTCAAGTGCCGCGGTGATGTCCGTGCGCTCCCAGGTCGCTCCCTGGTCCGTCGTGCGGTAGACCACGACCTGTGGATGCTCGTAGGTACCCGCGTTGGTCGTCACGAACGCAGTACTCCCGTTGACGAAGGACGCGGCGATGGGCGGGACGTCCTGCCCGGCGCGGGGTGCCTGGAAGATGGACACATCCGTCCACGTGGCCCCGCCATCCGCTGTGCGGAAAATCTGGTCGTCCTTGGTGAGCGCCCAGCCGACCTTGGCGTCAACCATCGTGATACCCGCGAGGTCAGTGGGTTGTGTCATGGCAGCCGGATGACTGCCCCTTGAGAGCACGCTGCCCACGATGATGCCCGCGACAACCAGTACCACGATGACAATACCTGCCGTAATTCCTGTTCGTCTGTTCATTGATGCATACCTCCTGTGCTGCGATGCGCGGCCCGGTTCGATGCGGTCATCGTTCGCCAGCATGGTATGACGAAGAGCTTGCCCGAAAGTTCCCGCTCGCCTTCAACCTTCTCGCACGGGCAACGCGCGCGTATTAGGAACGCCTTGCCTGGTTGGCCACGGCCTCTGCCGCCTTCGCGACGGCCTCCTGGTCACCCAGGTACTCGTGGCCCAGGGGCTTCAGGTCTGCGTCGAGGTGGTACACGAAGGGAATGCCGGTCGGAATGTTGAGTTCAGGAATGTCATCGTCAGAGACGTTGTCCAGATACTTCACAAGCGCGCGCAGCGAGTTGCCATGGGCAGCAACGATGACCTTGCGGCCAGCCTTGATGGAGGGGGCAATCGTTCCCTCCCAGTAGGGGACAAACCGCGCTACGGTGTCCTTGAGACACTCGGTGAGAGGCAGGTCTGCGGGTGCGACGTCTGCGTACCTGGGGTCGTGACCCGGCCATCGCTCGTCGGCAGGGTCAAGAGCAGGCGGCTGCACACTGTAGCTGCGTCGCCACAGCTTCACCTGCGCGTCGCCGAACTTTGCGGCGGTCTCCGCCTTGTTGAGACCCTGCAGCGCGCCATAGTGGCGCTCATTGAGCCGCCAGCTGCGGACCTCCGGAATCCACATCAGGTCCATTTCGTCGAGCACAATCCAGAGGGTCCGAATGGCACGCTTGAGCACTGAGGTGTACGCAAGGTCAAAGGTGAAGCCCTGCTCCTTGAGTAGCGTTCCTGCTGCATGTGCCTCGGCGATGCCCTGCTCGGACAGATCCACATCTGTCCACCCCGTGAACCGGTTCTCCTTGTTCCATGTGCTTTCTCCGTGCCTCAAGAGTACGACATCATACATACTGTTCCTCCCATACCGTCAGGTTGCTTTTCAGCATAGTCTGTGTTCTTTCGCATTGGTGAACGCATTCATCCGGGGCCCTCCACGAAGTGTTCCAGCCGTCCCCGCGCGAGCAGGAGTGGAATAAGGACCAGTTGGGCGGCGATGCCCGGGAGGCCTGCGGTGACGCCCGCCACGACATAGGCGACCGGCGGGGCATCGAGGCCGATGGCTGGACCAAGGACAGCGACCGCGAGCCCGAGGGCGACCCTGCCCGCCACCATGGCAAGAAGAAGGGACCACAGCACGCTGGCGCGCAGCCGGCGTCGGACCAGTCCTGCAACGAGCCCGTAGACCGCCAGCTCGATGACCATCGGTGGAAGAACGGGTGCTGCGGGCATGCCGGTCAGGACAGCGCTCAGCAGGGGCGTTGCGATTCCCAGGAATGCGCCAGCGATGGGCCCCAGCAGGAGGCCCCCGATGAGGACGCCATAGTGCATAGGCAGCAGCATTCTGCCGCCCGAGGGTCCGAGCAGGGAATGGAACACGAATGGGAGGAGGAGCCCCGCCGCCAGCAGGAGTCCCGTGGCGGTCAATGTTCGGACAGGAACGTGGTTGTTCATCAGCACCTCGCGCCCCACCTGGCAGGGCATTCCACTATACGGTGGCAGGAGGCGCTGTCAACCGGCGCAGGATGATCCGCGTGGAGGGAACACCTTGACACGGCGGCTGTTCGCGGCACTGCGGGACCTGCCTCATGGACATGGAAGAAAAGCACCAACCCAGCGCAGCATCAGGAGATGTATCACGGGAGTATTGCCCAGGAGAGCTTGACGTGACTTTTTCTTGAATTGATTGTATACTTAGCCATGGCAAGATACCAGATGCCAGAATTCTGTATGGAGGTCAGCAGTGCTTACAGGTAAGGTAAAGTGGTTTAACGCAGAGAAGGGCTATGGCTTCATCACTCGTGATGACGGCGAGAAGGACGTGTTCGTGCACTACAGCGCAATCGTCGGCTCCGGCTTCAAGTCCCTCAAGGAGGGGGATGTTGTCGAGTTCGAAGTCGTGCAGGGCGACAAGGGCCCCCAGGCAAAGGACGTCCAGGTCAAGGCCTGATCGCTGATCCCTGAACCCAATCAGCCCCCCGGCACCGCCGGGGGGCTTTCCCATTCCCCGTCGTGCCCCTGCGCCGGTTTGACAGGGTCCGAAGCGGCGCGTATGATGGTTCGGAAGATTCGTTCACAAGGAGCGTGCAAGGATGGACATCAAGGAGTTCTACGACTACTACAGGGAAATCTCTCAGTACCAGAATGCCGCGGCTCTGGTAGAGTGGGACATGCGCACCAAGATGCCCCCAAAGGCGGCAGCCGACCGTTCCATGGTGGCAGGCAAGCTGGGCCGGACGGCCTTCGAGATGATGACGTCGCCGCGGATGGGGGCGTTTGTCGAGTTCTTCAACCGGCCCTCCGTTGGCAGTCAGCTGAGCGACGCAGACCGCCGCAATGTGGCCCTTGTGACGAAGCAATACAGGAAGGTTTCGGCCATCCCGGCGGACCGCTTCGAGAAGTTCATGGTGGCGTGTTCGCGTGGTGAACATGTGTGGCAGGAAGCCAAGGCGACATCGGACTTTGGCATGTTCCTCCCCTGCCTCGAGGAAATCATCGGCTTCGAGAAGGAGTTCGTCGAGTACGAGGGCTACGAGCAGAACCGCTACGATGCCCTGCTGGACGACTACGAGCCTTCGATGACCACTGAAGAGCTGCAGGGCATCATTGACGGCCTCAAGCAGGAGCTGGTGCCATTCATCCGGCAACTGCAGGAGGAGGGCACGCGGCCCGACACCTCGTTCCTTGCGGGAACGTTCCCGGTGAGCGAGCAGGAACAGCTGTCCCGCGACGTCCTCACCGCCATGACCTATGACTTTGCCGCCGGGCGCATCGATGAGACAGAGCATCCCTTCACGACAAGCCTTGGCGCGGGCGACGTCCGCGTGACGACCCACTACTATGAGCATGACCTCATGTCTGCGCTGTTCTCGACCATGCACGAGGGTGGCCACGGGCTGTACGAACAGGGCATCTCGGAGGAGTACCACTGGATGCCGCTGCACCGGGCCGCCTCCATGGGCGTGCACGAGTCCCAGTCGCGCACATGGGAGAACCTGGTAGGTCGCTCCGAGGCGTTCTGGCACTTCTACTACCCCAGGCTCCAGGGCAGATTCGCCCAGTTCCGGGATGTGCCCGTGGAGGACTTCTACAAGGCCATCAACGTGGTTGAACCATCGCTCATCCGCATCGAGGCAGACGAGGTCACCTACAACCTGCACATCATGCTCCGCTTCGAGATAGAGGAGGCGCTTATCAATGGCAGGGTGCAGGCCGCCGACCTTCCCGGATTCTGGAATGCCAAGATGAAGGAGTACCTGGGAGTGGAGCCTCCGGATGATGCCCACGGCGTCATGCAGGACGTTCACTGGGCGGGCGGCATGTTCGGCTACTTCCCGTCCTACATGCTGGGAAACCTGTATGCCGCCCAGTTCTTCGCCGCAGCCCGCGAGGCCATTCCGGACCTGGACGATGAACTTGCTGCCGGGCACCTGAGCGTTCTGCGCGAGTGGCAGCGCTCGAACATTCACGCATGCGGGGCGCTCTATGACCCGAAGGACCTGCTGATCAAGGTGACGGGGAAACCGCTGGACTACCACCCCTTCATGGAACAGGTCCGGGCCAAGTACGGGCGCATCTACGGCATTGCGGAGAAGAAGCGGGACTGACGCCACGACCTGGTTCGTGAAGGCCCGTCACAGCGGTGGCCTTGCATTGGTTCGGTTCCTCTCTATACTCTTCCACGGCAAGATAGGATATGCCAAGTTTTATGGAGGTTTCAGTGCTTACAGGTAAAGTCAAGTGGTTCAACGCAGAGAAGGGCTATGGTTTCATCACTCGCGACGATGGTGACAAGGATGTTTTTGTCCACTACAGTGCGATCCTTGGTTCAGGTTTCAAGACGCTGAAGGAAGGCGATGCGGTCGAGTTTGAGGTTGTGCAGGGCGACAAGGGTCCGCAGGCCAAGGACGTTACGGTAAAGTAATTCTCCCACTACTGAACCCACTCAGCCCCCGGTGCAAGCCGGGGGCTTTTTCATTGTCGGGAGGCCGCTCCCGACCTGGGCGGCCTCCAAGGCTCCTAGATGAAGAAGTTGATGTGTCCCTGGTCGGCGTCGCCCAGCATGGTCGCCACACCGCCCTCTTCGATGCCGTCGATGAGCTCCTCGCGGTGGATGCCCATCAAGTTCATGGACATGGTGCACGCGATGAACGTGCCGCCGCCGTCCAGCACCGAGCGCATCATGGCCTCGATGGGGCTGACGTTGTACTTCTTCATGAGCCCGAGGATCATGTTGGTTCCCAAGCCCATCATGTGCATCTTGCTGAGCGTCAGGTGGTTGGCGCCGCGCGGCATCATCCGGCCGAACATCTGTTCGATGAATGTCTTCTTGATGCGGACGTTCTCGTCCTTGCGCAGGACGTTGAGACCCCAGAACGTGAAGAACATGCTGACCTTCTTGCCCATGGCCTGTGCGCCGTTTGCGATGATAAAGGCGGCGATGATCTTGTCGAGGTCGTTGCTGAACACAATGATGGTCGCATGGTCATCATCCTTGCCGGGGATCACGGTGAACCCCTGCGCGGGGACAGCCTGGGCTGATGTGGCGGGTTTGCGCAGCGTCGCAGTCACCAGCTTGCCGCGCTGGCGGTCCAGCAGCTCGAGGTGCTGCCCATTGGCGAAGGCCGCGACATCGGCGTAGAAGCCGGGGTCTGAGGCGGTTACCTTGATGAGGTCGCCGGGGTTGGTTCTGTCCAGCGCCTCCTTGAGCTTGAGCAGGGGACCCGGGCACTGCAGGCCGCAGGCGTCGATCTCGACCGTCTGCACCTCCTGCGTCGCCGGCGTGGACACCGTGCCTGTCTGCTGGTCGTCGGCAGTGCGCTCGAGCGGGGTGGGTTCGCCTTCTACCCCCTTGGTGGTGGCGGCTTCCCAGCTGGTGTAGCCGCCGCTCAGGTTGGCGACGTGGAACCCGTGTTGGGCCAGGATGCGCTGCGCCACATACCCGCGCAGGCCGACCTTGCAGTAGGTCACGATAATCTTGCGGTCCCTGGGCAGCTCACCCAGGCGTGCGCGCAGTTCCGGGAGAGGGATGGTCAAGGCTCCGGGGATGATGCCGCACGAGGTTTCCTCCGGCTGGCGGACATCCAGCAGCACCGCCCCGTGGGCCAGCTCGTCGTTCAACTGCTCAGGCGCGACAGAGACAGCCACCTGCGCCAGGTCGTTCTGGGCGACGAAGCCCAGCATGTTGACAGGGTCCTTTGCGCTGCCGAAGGGCGGCGCGTAGGCAAGTTCCAGGTCCGTGAGGTTGTCGACGGTTGCACCCATCCGGATGGCCGTTGCCAAAACATCGATGCGCTTGTCCACGCCGTCATAGCCGGTCGCCTGTGCACCGAACAGCTTGCCGTCTGTTCCGTACAGCAGCTTCATGTGCAAGGGCGTGCTGCCAGGATAGTAGCCGGCGTGCTGGCCGGGGTGGATGGTCACCGAGCGGAACGGGATGCCCAGCTTGGTGAGCAGGGCTGCGTTGGCCCCAGTGGCCCCTGCCGCCAGGTCGAACACCTTGACGATGGACGTGCCCTGCGTACCCGTGTACGTGTCGTCCTGCCCGGCGATGTTGTTGGCGGCAATGCGTGCCTGCCTATTCGCCGGCCCGGCCAGAGGGATGAGGGCACGGCTCTTTGTGACAAACTGTTCCACCTCGACGACGTCCCCGACAGCGTAGATGTCCGGGTCGCTGGTTCGCAGGTGGTCGTCGACCACGACACCATGCGTTGGCCCGATGGCCAGGCCTGCCTGTTCCGCGAGCTGTGTGTTGGGGCGGACGCCGATGGCCAGCACGACAAGGTCTGCACTCAGCTGCGTTCCGCTCGAGAGCGTGACCGTCAGCGCACCGCCGGTTCCTTCCGCAAACGATGCCACGCCGTCCCCAAGGTGGAGTTCGACGCCATGTGCCAGCAGTTCCTGGTGGGCATATGCCGCCATGTCCGGGTCCAGGAAGGACAAGACCTGGGGAAGCATCTCGACGAGCGCCACGTCCAGCTTCTGCTCGCGCAGGTTTTCTGCGACCTCCACACCAATGAAGCCGCCGCCGACGACCACGGCCCGCCGGGCCCCGCCACGGACGGCCGCAACGATACGGTCCATGTCCGGGATGGTCCAGAGGGTGGTGATGCCCGTGCTGTCGATGCCGGGGATGGGCGGACGCACCGGCGAACCGCCGGGCGACAGAATCAGCTTGTCGTAGTGGTCCACCGCCTCGGTGCCCGTTGCCAGATTCCTCACGGTGACCGTGTGCGCCTGCCGGTCGAGAGCAGTCACTTCATGACCAGTCAGGAAGTCGATGTTGAACCGTTCTTTCATGGACTGTGGCGTCTGGACCAGCAACTGGCCGCGGTCCGGAATCACGCCGCCGACATAGTAGGGCAGGCCGCAGTTGGCGAAGCTGATGTAGTCACCCTTTTCGTACACGACAATCTCGGCCTTTTCGTCGAGCCGGCGAAGGCGCGCCGCCGCAGAAGCCCCTCCTGCGTTGCCACCGACAACAAGTACCCGCATGTGTTCCCCCTGTATGTTCTGTTCGTTGAAATGCCCGGCAACCGAGCACCATAGTGTGCCTCAATTGCGCCACCAGTCAACACAGCTGGCTTGACGATTCCGGTACGGCCACGCCCTCCCCTTGAACAAGCCGGTCAGTCCTGTCATACTGACGCCATGAACGCAGCAACCGACCGCGGCATGGTCACCCTGCGCGGCTGAGGGGACGGATATGCCTGTGGACCGGGAGCGGAGCTCCCGAACATTCAATACCTGGTACTTCAAGATAGTCGACCCGGCCGAGCGGCACATCTGGGCACTCATCCCAGGAGTGTGTCTGGACCGGCGACCGGGCGCTTCCTTCTGTTTCGTTCGTGTCCTGGATGGCGTAACCGGGCGCTGCGTGACGCATGAGTATTCCATGGACCAGTTCTGGTCATCGCGCCACGGGTTTGACATCGTCTGCGGCCACAGCCGGTTCACCAGCACAGAGGTGCAGCTTCACATGGACGGTCCGGACCTGCACGTCACGGGGGACCTGCAGTTTGCCCACTCCCCCCAGTGGCCCGTGGGCCCATGGCTGCACGCGCCCAGGGGACGGGTCTCACCTCCCGTTCCCCTGCTGGAGGCGTCACACCGCGTCCTGTCCCCCGATGCTCGCATCAGCGGTTCGCTGGTCATGGACGGCGAGGACGTCGACTTCACCGGCGGGCACGGCTACATCGAGAGCGACATGCCCACGCAGGTGGCCGGCAGCTCGGTGTGGGTTCAGTGCAATCACTTCGACGAGCCGGGCATGTCCCTGGTCGCCTCTGTGAGCGACGTGCCTGTCGCGGGACAGCTGCTCACGCGCGTCGTCATAGCGCTCGTTGCCGGGGGGAGGGTGTACCGGTGGACAACCTGGAACGGTTCGCGCCTCACGCACTTCATGGCCGACGACCGGCACGCCGAGTTCACAGTGACGAACGGGTATCGCATCCTGGAAGTCTGGGCAGGGGGAGGAGCCATGGCCCCGCGGATGCTGACCCCGCGCCCCGGAGTGGAAGCCCGGGTGCTCGTGCACGAGCTGGACGCGACCGTACAGGTGCGCCTCATCGCGGGCAGTCGCACGGGGCGGGAGGTCATTGCCGATGCGAGGGGACGTCACGCGGGGCTGGAGGTCGCGGGCGACATGGTGCTCCTGTCGGGAGCCGCCAAGCCCGAATGCCTTTCTGCCAGGCCGGCCCAGTAAGAAGCAGACCGAGTGCCTCATACTGGCGTTCCTGCCGCCCCTCTCCATTGCTCTCCTCAAGTAACCGAGGAAACCAGTGTCGGCGGTGCGCGCAGGGCTTGGTGAAGCGCCAAGGCTGGGAACTTGCCGGTCATCTGCTATGATACTACGGCGAAGGGCGGGCCAGACTGGGTTGGAAGGAACGGTGGATACGAATGAATGAGTCAAAGCCCCGGGTTGCCTACTTCTGCATGGAGTTCGGGTTGCACGAGGACCTGCGCATTTATGCGGGAGGGCTGGGCATCCTGGCCGGGGACATCCTGAAGGCGGCCGCCGACGAGAACCTGCCCATGGTGGGCGTCGGCATCCTGTGGCGCCAGGATTACACAGAGCAGTTCATCGACGAGCACGACCGACCCTACGACTGCTACCACGAGTACCGCTACGACGTGCTTGAGGACACGGGCGTCGTCGTCACTGTGCCTGTTCAGGAACTGCAGGTGCGGGTCAAGGTGTGGAAGTGCACGGCGTATGGCAACGTGCCACTGTACCTCCTCGACACCTTCCTCCCCGACAATCCGGGCTGGAACATCACAGCTCAGCTGTACGGCGGCCTCGAGGAGGAGCGCGTCGCGCAGGAGATGATTCTGGGCATCGGCGGCGTGCGCGCCCTGCAGGCGCTGGGCATCCCCGTGGACATCTACCACTTCAACGACAGCCACGCGGTCTTCGCGGGCATGGAGCTCATCCGGCAGCAGATGGGAAGTGGCGCCTCGTTCACGGACGCACTGCTGTCGGTCAAGCAACACATCGTGTTCACGACGCATACGCCCGTGTGGGCAGGCAATGAGGTGCACTCGCATCGCATGCTGGCGTACATGGACGCGTACGACGGCCTGAGCCGGGAGCAGGTCACCACCATCGGCGGCGACCCCTTCAGCATGACGGCGGCGGGTATCCGCCTGTCCCGGAGGGCCAACGCCGTATCCCAGCTGCACGGCCAGACGGCACGCGAGATGTGGAAGAGCGTCCCGGGCGGCCCCGACATTCTTGCCATCACCAATGGCGTACATGGTGGCACCTGGCAGGACGAGAGCATCCGTCAGGCGCACGCCGCGGGAGCCGACGTGTGGGAACCTCACATGGCGCTCAAGCGCGCGGTCATCGACCTCGTCGAGCGGCGCAACGGCGTCAGTCTGGACGAGAACGTGCTGACCATCGGGTTTGCCAGGCGTGCGACGCCCTACAAGCGCAGCGACCTCATCTTCTCGGACCGGCAGGTCATCGGCGAGCTGCTGCACAGCCGCAAGCTGCAGATCATCCTTGCAGGCAAGGCGCACCCCAACGACATGGGGGGCAAGGAGACCATCACCAACATCGTGCGGATCGCCCGTGAGTTCCCCGAGAGTGTCGTCTTCGTCCAGGACTATGACATGGCAGTCGGCAAGATGCTGACCCGTGGCTGCGACGTCTGGCTGAACAACCCGGTGCGTCCCATGGAGGCCAGCGGCACCTCGGGCATGAAGGCTGCCATGAACGGCGTCCTGAACCTCAGCACGCTGGACGGCTGGTGGCCCGAAGGTTGCCAGCACGGCGTCAACGGATGGCAGTTTGGCGGCGGCTACCAGGGCAGCGACGCCAACCATGTGGATTCGGTTTCGCTGTACCAGGTCCTCCGCGGCGAGGTCATGCCGACCTACTATGACCGCCGCGTGGACTGGGTGCGCATGATGCACGCCAGCATCGACATGGCGCAGTGGCAGTTCTCGGCGGCGCGCATGGTCCGCGAGTACTACGAGAAGATGTATTCCTGAGCCCGCTGCGTTCACACTTTCTGCACGGTCCTGACCCGCTTTCGCTTATCCTCTCTGCAAATCCCCCGCCGGACGCCGCGTCCGGCGCGCAGAAGCGGAGTCGTGCATGCCGATACAGATGGAAACGGGTCAGACGTACGTAAGCGGAGGGCTGTGCTTGCCGGACGGCTACCGTCCCGCACTCTCCCTGCGTGAAACCGAACAGGCCATCAAATTCATCAAGGATACCTTCCAGAGTGGGCTGGCCGCGGCGCTCAATTTGACGCGCGTGTCCGCGCCCCTGTGCGTGACAGCTGCCTCCGGCCTCAACGACCATCTGAACGGGGTCGAGCATCCCGTCCGCTTCCCCGTGCCGGCCATCGGGGCCGATGCCGAGGTCGTGCAGTCGCTGGCCAAGTGGAAGCGGGCCGCTCTTGCCGACTATGGGTTCGGTCATGGCGAGGGACTGTACACGGACATGAACGCTATTCGCCCGGACGAGACGCTGGACAACCTGCACTCGGTGTACGTGGACCAGTGGGACTGGGAGCGCGTCATCACCGCCGAAGAGCGCAGCGTCCCCTTCCTCGAGAGCATTGTGCGGGACATCTACGCGGTCGTGCTGCGGACCCAGCGGCTGGTCGGCGAGCGCTATCCACAGGTTCCCCTGCTGCGGCTTCCAGCGGAGCCGGTATTCGTGCAGAGCGAGGACCTTGAGGCGAGCGACCCGGCGCACACGCCGCAGCAGCGTGTGGACCGCTTGTGCCGCGAGGCTGGCGCGGTGTTCCTGATTGGCATCGGTGCGCCGCTGCGGAACGGGCTGCCGCAGGACGGGCGCGCCGCCGACTACGACGATTGGTCCACGCCCACGGATGCCGGGCATCGCGGCCTGAACGGCGACCTGTTCTTCTGGAATCCTCTCCTTGGCTGTGCCTTCGAACTATCCTCCATGGGCGTCCGCGTCGACCCGCCGGCCCTGCTGCGCCAGCTTGAGGCGCGGGGCGAGCTGGCCAACCGCGACCTGCCCTATCATCGGCGCCTGCTTGCGGGCGAGCTGCCCCTGACCATCGGGGGCGGCATCGGCCAGTCGCGCCTCTGCATGCTGCTGCTGCAAACCGCGCACATCGGCGAAGTCCAGTCCGGCATCTGGCCGGAGGCCATGAGGTCCGCCTGCCGGGTGGCGGGCATCCCTCTGCTGTAGCCAGCTCCTCTCGCCTGCTGGAAACAGATAAGCCGCGCAGCCCATGGGCTGCGCGGCTGCATTTCAGGGCAGTGGCGACTACTCGAGTGCGGACTGTCCCGTATACAGCTGGTAGTAGCGTCCTCGCTGCGCCAGCAGGGTATCGTGGTTGCCGCGCTCGATGATTTCGCCGTGTTCGAGCACGATGATGGCCTTGGCGTTGCGCACCGTCGACAGCCGGTGGGCGATGACGAACACCGTCCTTCCCTCCATCAGGGCGTCCATGCCGCGTTCAATCAGACGCTCCGTGCGGGTGTCGATGGAGCTGGTCGCCTCGTCGAGAATCATGACCGGCGGGTCGGCGACATAGGCGCGCGCGATGGCCAGCAGCTGACGCTGGCCCTGGGACAGGTTAGCCCCGTCCCCGGTAATGACCGTGTCATAGCCCTGGGGCAGACGCCGGATGAAGGAGTCCGCGCTGGCACGTCTGGCCGCGAGAATGCACTCCTCGTCCGTGGCGCGCAGGCGGCCGTAGCGGATGTTGTCCATGACCGTGCCCGTGAACAGGTGCGTATCCTGCAGCACCATGCCCAGCGACCGGCGCAGGTCCTTCTTGTGGATGGTCCTGACATCGATGCCGTCGTACGTGATGGTTCCCTGCTGGACGTCGTAGAAACGGTTGATGAGGTTCGTGATGGTCGTCTTGCCCGCGCCGGTGGAGCCCACGAAGGCAATCGTCTGACCGGGCTTGGCATACAGCGAAACATCCTTGAGCACCTGGGTCACGCCGTCGTAGGAGAAGGTGACGTGGTCGAACCGGACGTCGCCGCGCAGGGGCACGAGCGCAGCCGTTCCATCCTCCTGCGGCACCTTCCAAGCCCACTCCTTGGTAACCACATCCTCGGGCGCCTCGACGGGCGTTCCCTCGTCGCTGTCGTCCACATCGTAGGTGACATTGACCAGCGTCACGGTGCCGTCGTCGACCTCGGGCTGTGCGTCCATGACCTCGAACACGCGCTCAGCGCTGACCAGCGCGGACAGGACGACACTTAGCTGGTTGGTCGCCTGGTTGATGGGCTGGGCGACCTGGTAGGAGTACTGCAGGAACGCGACCAGTGAGCCGGTGTCCAGCTGTCCATGAATGGCCAGGTAGCCGCCCACGATAGCCGCGGTTGCGTAGCAGATGCGCCCCAGGTTGCCCATCACAGCCATGACGACGCCCGAGAGGAACGTGGCGGAGGTGGCAGACGACCGGTACTCTTCGTTCAGCCCCGCGAACTCGGTGCTGGCAGTGTGTTCGTGCCCGAAGACTTTGACCACCTTGAGACCGCCGACCATCTCCTCGATGTACCCGTTTACCTCGCCCAGCGCCTTTTGCTGGGTACGGAAGAACACCGTGCTCTTCTTGGACAGGTTGATGCTCAAGGCAATCATGAATGCCAGCAGGACGGCAGTGACAAGGAACAGGATGGGGCTGAGGATACACATCATCACCAGCGTTCCGACAAACACCAGGACACTCGAGACGAGCTGCATGACGCTCTGTTCGAGCCCCATCTCGACGTTGTCGAGGTCGTTGGTGAAGCGGCTCATGAGCTCGCCGTGCGTATGCGTGTCGAAGAAGCGCAGCGGCATGTCCTGCATCTTGTCGAACAGTTCCTTGCGCATGACATTGGCCGTGCGCTGAGCGATGCTCACCATGATGCGTCCCTGGAAGTAGGCGGCGATGACGCCGGCCAGGTAGATGCTGGCCAGCACCAGGAGCATGCGTCCCAGGCCGGCAAAGTCGCCCGGCACGATATAGTTGTTGACCAGCGGCTTCAGGAAGTAGGAACCTGCCAGCCCGGCGCCCGTGCTGAGGACCAGCATGACGGCGACCGCAATCAGCGCATACTGGCTCCTGCCCAGATAGCCAAGAAGGCGGCGCGTGGTTGCGCCCAAATTCTTGGGCCGCTGGAACCCCATGCGGGGTCCGCCGCGCGGAGGAATGATCTGGCGTTCGTTAGCCATTGACCACCACCCCCTCCATCTGCGAGGCGCAGATCGCCTGGTAGACCGGATTGCCCGCCAGCAGTTCGTCATGCGTGCCGATGCCCACGACGCGCCCGTCGTCCAGGACGATGATCTTGTCCGTGTCCTGCACCGAGCTGATGCGCTGGGCGATGATGATGATGGTCGTGTCCTTCAGGTTTCTGCGGAACGAGGCGCGTATCTCTGCCTCAGTGGCAGTATCCACGGCGCTCGTGCTGTCATCCATGATGAGGATGCGTGGCTTCTTGAGCAGGGCACGCGCGATGCACAGCCGCTGCTTCTGTCCTCCCGAGACATTGACGCCGCCCTGGCCGAGGTCGGTGTCGTACCCGTCGGGGAACGCCATGATGAAGTCATGCGCCTGCGCGTTGCGGGCGGCCTCCTCGATTTCCTGGTCCGTTGCGTCGGGGTTTCCCCAGCGCAGATTGTCCCGGATAGTGCCCGAGAACAGAACATTGTTCTGCAGGACGACACCGATGCCGCTGCGCAGGGTGGCAAGCTGGTAGTCGCGCACGTCGACGCCACTCACCAGCACCTGGCCCGCCGTGACGTCGTACAGGCGTGGAATCAGGTTGACCAGCGTCGACTTGCCTGCACCCGTGCCGCCCACGATGGCCACGAACTCGCCCGGCCGGATCGACAGGTTGATGTCGGACAGCACGTTCTCGCCCTTGCCGGACGCCGTGTACTTGAAATCGACATGCTGGAACTCGACGCTGCCCTCATGAACGACAGGCCCGCTGTCCGCCGACGCCTGGCCGGCCGAAAGGGCCGGAGTCGCGTCCGCAATGTCCGGCACGGTGTCCAGCACCTCAAGGATGCGCTCGGCGCTGGCCTGCGCCCGTGTGGACATCATCAGGATCATCGAGATGTTGAGGACACTCATGAGAATCTGCATGATGTAGCTGATGAACCCCACCAGTTCCCCGGTTCCCATCGTGTGCTGGCCTACCATGCGGCCACCGAACCAGATGGCGGCGACCGTCGTTGCATTGAGCACGAACGTCATGATGGGCATGATGGCGACGACCAGGTGTCCCGCCCGCATGGCTGTGTCGGTGAGGTCATCGTTGGACTTCTTGAACTTGCCCTTCTCATGGTTCTCGCGGACGAACGCCTTGACCACGCGGATGCCGATGAGGTTCTCCTCGATGGTGCCGTTGACGGCGTCGATGCGCACCTGCACCTCGCGGAACAGGTGCTGCGCACGGGTCACCACCAGCGCGATGCCGGCGACCAGCAGCGGGATGGCGATGAACAGGATGATGGACAGCCGGGCGTTGATGACGATGGCGAAGATGAGCGCGCAGATAAGCATCAGCGGAGCACGCGTCAGCAGGCGCATGCTCATGAGCAGGGTGTTCTGCAGCTGAGTCACGTCATTGGTCAGGCGTGTCACGAGCGACGCCGTGCTGAACGTGTCGATGTTGCCGAACGAGAACGTCTGGATCTTGTCGAACAAGGCCTGGCGCAGATTGGCCCCGAACCCCTGGCTGGCGACGGCGGCGACCCTGTGATTCATCGAGCCAAAGAACATGGCCACCAGTGCCAGGCCAATCATCAGAAAACCGATCTGCAGGATGAGGTTCAGGTCCAGCTTGGGGATTGCGGTGTCCACAATCTTGCCCATCAGGAGGGGCATGGACAACTCACACGTAACGTCGATAGCGACCAGCAGCGGCGACGCGATGACAAGCCGCCGGTACTGGCCCATGTACTGCCATAGTTTCTTGATCAATGCGCTTCCTCCTGCGTCATGAACTTCGGCGGTTGCGCGCCCAGCTCCTCGAGGTTCCGCACCATGCGCCGGTAGTAGCCCGCCAGCTCCTCGCGTTCCTCGTCCGAAAAGCCGCGGAACATGCCCGTATCGACGTGCCGAAATGCCCGGATGCAGTCATCGACCAATCTGCGACCCTTTTCGGTGATGGTAATGCGGTTGCGGCGCAGATCCTCCGGGTCGGGGACGCGCGTGACAAGCCCCGCCCGTTCCATGCGCTTGATGGAGATGGCGACGGTCGCGGGACTGACGCCCAGCGCCTCGGCAAACTGCTTCTGGTCCCAGTTCATGCCCTCCTGGTGGTCCCGCAGCATGAACAGGATAAACGGCTGCCCCACCTCTGCGAGCCCCCTGCGGTCCATTTCCTTCCGCAGGCATGCCTTGTGCATCTTGCCCACGGCGCGGAACAGTAGCTGGACATCCTCCTCGCTGTACTCTTCCCTGCGCCCTTCTGGTTCCTCCATCTCCCCCTCTTTTCGTTCCGGCCGATACATAGCCGGCAAACTAATGAACTACAGTATACGCCCCTGGGCGGGGGAACAAGGGGAAGGATGAAGAAGAGTGCTGCAGGAAAAGGCTATGGTAGCACAGATGGGCAAGTTTTAAGACGCTCGCATCTGAGGACAGAGAACCTCGGTTGTTGCATTCGTCGGTCCATCCTACTTGACGAGGGCCCCCACGTTTGGCTATCCTGCTATGGACAGGTGTGGTTCTTGGCCGATTGAGGCTGCATGTTCTTATGGGCGAGGTGGGCTATGACATTCATGGAGATGGTAGTGAAGACGCTGGAGCAGGCACAGCGGCCTCTCACAGCGCAGCAGATTTGGGACAAGGCAGCAGAATATGGGTTCCAGAGCCAGGTCGGAAGTAAAGGAAAGACGCCCGTTATGACCATAACCGCGCGGCTGTACTCTGCCATCAAGGAACCTGGGTCTGAAATCATGCAGGTTAGCAAGCGGCCGGCCATGTTTGCGCTGGTAGGATCTGCTCCAAGGGCCGACACCGAGGCGAACGAATTTGCAGACACCGGTCCGATGTGGCATGAGCGAGACATGCATGCGCTGCTGACAGTCTTTCTCGCGGGCGACCCAGCGTTTATGTGCTCTACAAGGACGATTTACCACGAAAATTCCAAGAAAGGCATAAAGGGTGAACGAGAATGGCTGCACCCAGATATGGTGGGAGTTCACTTTCCATTTGACGAGTTTCGGCCTGAAACCGTGGACCTCATTCGCTCACTGAACGATAACGTTTCGCTGTTGTTCTCCTTTGAGCTGAAGACGCGAATCGGATTCTCGAATCTCAGGGAATCCTACTTCCAAGCGGTCTCGAATTCGAGCTGGGCCAACGAAGGTTATCTTGTAGCGGGCGAGTATGGGTCCGACCCGGCGCTCTTTCAGGAAATGCAACGGCTCACCAATGCGTTTGGTATTGGATTCATCGAGCTGGACACAAGCCACCCCGAACAAAGCCGGGTTTTGATTACATCACACCGAAACAACATCCTGGACTGGGACACGATCGATCGCCTAGTCGAAAGTAACTTGGATTTCAAGAAGTTCATTGGCACGGTAGTCAAGGACGTTGCCGACAAGGAAGTGCGGAACAGTCAGGCTTACGACCATGTGATGGATGAGACGGAGCTGCGGCGCTATCAAGAAGAAAAGGGCTTTGTCTGACGTTGGAAAACTCGTTGCTCCTCGGGTGGATACTCCGCTGTTGTGACACCGTCGAGGTAGCATGGCTGGCGCTGCGAGCGACCGATTGCCAGTTGCGTGCTATGGTTGTGTTGACCTGTGATGCCCGAATCTAAGCCGTACGGGGCCTCCGATTTTGGCCGCGCCGTTTTCTTGCAGTGGCCTCAGCAGATACCACAATGCAGTATTGAGAAGATCACGCGAAGCGCTCAACACCTGCAACCACGATAGATGTTTCATGGCGCTTCCCAGTTGTGAAGTATCTCCACAGCAGGGTGCACGACGTCTAGGTGTGGCAGCCCTGTTCTTGCCCGAGTCTGGTTTGTACGTATGACTACTTGGGCAAGAACCGCTCTTGCACTGCGCTGTTTGACGGGCGCCTTTCTCTGAAGAACTCCCAGATGGTGGTGCAGGCGTCGATGCCGGGGGTGCTGCGTGCTGGTGCGTTGCGGGGCAGGACGGCACCACCGGGCCAGACGTGACCCCCGCCATCGATGCCGTACAGGACGACCTTGAGGCCGGTAGCCGGGTTGGTGCACTCTTCCTTCCAGGTGTGGCTGGTTCCGCCGTCCTCAGCTGGCAGATAGGTCGTGGGTATCACCTCGGTGCAGCCGTTGTGGCGCGCCCAGAACCGGGCAGTGTCCGGAACCGAGAGGACCCGGCCGCGTTCTTCGCCGAAGGCCTGAACCTCGCCGCCAATCCAGGGGACGATGGGGTCCTCGGTGCCATGCATGATGAGGACAGGGGTGGGGCGGGCAGGCGTTGCGTCTGCCAGGGCTTGGGGCAGGCTGCCCGCAACCGCAGCGATGGCGGCGATCTTGTCCGAGAGCTCGCACCCCAGCCGCTCCGTCATCATGCCGCCATTGGACATGCCGGTTACGAAGACGCGGTTCGTGTCGATGCTGTACAACTCCTTGAGGTGGTCGATGAGTGTGCTGATGAACAGAACGTCATCCACCCGCTCGGCTGAGGGGTGTGCGGTGGCATCGTTGCGCCCATCATTCCATCGGTGGTACAGGCCGTCGGGATACGCGACGA
>DAOOUZ010000012.1:0-20007 GCA_035369785.1 Candidatus Cryosericum sp.
CACCGAGAGGCTGTCAGCAACGGCGCAGAATGAACTGACGAGCCTGGTGACGATGGTTCTTGGAATCACCATTGGCTCGACAATGCAGGGCGAGCGTTTTCTAAACCTGACGACGCTGCTTATTCTCGGGATGGGTCTGATAGCTTTTGTCCTCGACACGGCCGCAGGGGTTCTGTTTGCGAAGCTCATGAACCTGTTTCGCAAGCAGAAGATCAATCCCATGATCGGGGCTTGCGGTATTTCCGCCTTTCCGATGTCTGCGCGTGTGATTCAAAGAATGGCCCAGCAGGAGGATGGCAGTAACTTCATCATCATGCACGCAGTTGGCGCGAACGTTGCCGGTCAGATCGGGTCCATTATTGCTGGGGGGCTAATCCTGGCGCTTGTCCGGTAGGTGAATGCGGTGGATGCCGTGGTCACAGAAGGTCTACGCGTAAGCCTGACAAGCTACCTGCTGATTTTCGGGGTGCTTGGGGTGTTCTACATTCTCATCAAGCTGCTGTGGAAGATGCCGCCTCCCAAGGAAGGCTCGTAGCAACTGGCAGGCTGGCAGTGGAAGGAGCCAAAGGGGGAAGGGTGCACAAGCTGAGAGGGCTACTGGCAGTTGTCATCGTCGTTGTTCTGCTTGCGGTGTGCGGGTGCAATGGTCCGCAGGTGTCGAAGCCGAGGGTCATTTCATGCAGTATCGAGCCTGTGGCCCTGATCGCGCAGGCTATCGCTGGAGATTCTCTGAAGGTTCAGGTGCTGTCCGGGAGTGATGGTGCACCTCTGTCAAACGCCAGGGAGTTGCTTCTCCAGGGAGCCCTTACGTTTGAGGCGGGCATGCCGGCAGATGCTTGGTGCGCGAGTGTGTCGGGGGGAAGCGCACTGCTGGTCGATCTCTCAAGCGTGCTGGAGGACAAGCCGGCAAATGGCTCGTGGCTGTCGTTCCGAGATGCAGCGGCGATGGCGCGTCACATGCGTGATACGCTGAGTGCAACGTACCCCGAACTGAAGGGCACCTTCGATGCGGGGTACACTACCTTTGTGGACAAGTGCAGCAAGGCGGACAGCAGACTGAAGCAGCTCGTGTGGAAGGCGCGCTCTCGTGCGTTTCTTGCCCCGGATAATGTCTGGAGCGGTGCGGCGCATGACTATGGACTGTCTCTGATTGTCCGACCAGAACTCAAGGACCTTGACCTGACAACTGAAGCGTCTGGTACCGTGGTCATGCAATGGGGGGATATCCAAGGAGCACGCGTTGTGGTTACTGACGTGAAACCGGGGAAATCCCCTGCAGTACAACGGTTGTCGAATGGCCTTGTCCTGTGTGCTCTGGATCCCCTTGCGGGGACTGGAGAGGGTTCATTCGTAGAGTGGCTTGAGGCGGAACACACGCTCCTGGGTGTGGCACTCGCTGACTAAGTCGGGGTCGCAGACCCGATGGCAACTGTCCGGAAAGCCGGGTGACTGTGACGGGGTGCGCTCGTTTTGGTTGCTTTTTGCATGCCTGTGTGCCTATACTGATTGCGTTTGAGGCTATGCCCGGGACTTGGCACAGCGAGAAAAACGCTGTAGTGGCCGGTGTACGGGAGGGCAGGTTCGGAACAGAGACCGTGGGTCTGTGTCGCGGTCCCAGCGAGTACTATGAGGGGAGGAAAAAGTGAACGAAGTCTACGAAGTCAGGATGCACGGTAGAGCGGGCCAGGGGGCGAAGTCCGGGTCACAGCTTCTAGCCGAGGCAGCGTTTCGCGAAGGCAAATACATCCAGTCATTCCCCGAGTATGGGTCAGAGCGCCGGGGCGCGCCGACGGTTTCGTACACAAAGATCGCTGACACTGTACTTAAGAGCCATGAGCCAATTGTGAATCCGGACGTGGTCCTGGTGCTGGACTTTGGCATCATGCGCTCGATTGATGTGGCTGCAGGGCTGGACGAGACGGGAATCCTCATCGTGAACACCAAGGTTTGCTCACCCGAGATCAAGAAGCTTGCCAATTTCAAGGGCCCGCTCTACGGGGTGGATGCTACGGGCATCTCCATGGAGCTGCTGGGCATGGACACTCCCAATGTCCCGATGCTGGGAGCTCTCGTGAAACTCACCAGCATCGTGAGGATGGACTCACTCGAGGTGGTCATTCGTGAGCACTTCCTGCCGAAGATTGGCGAGGAGAAGGTTCAGAAGAACATCGAGATGCTTCGGAGAGGGTATCAGGAGGTTTTCGAATGAGCGCAAAGAAGAACTGGCAGGACCTTGAACTTGGCGTGATTCTGCCTCCCGCTACATCGGTGGGGTACAAGACTGGCGGCTGGCGTGTGTTCCGTCCCGTATGGGACCCCTCTCAGTGCATTCACTGCATGATCTGCGTCAATTACTGCCCCGACATGGCAATTCCGATCGAGAAGTCGGAAGAAGGTGCCGTGGGCAAGGGTGGCCGCCTGTACAAGGGTACAGTCCGCAAGGAGACCAACTTTGACTACTGCAAGGGCTGTGGTATCTGTGCAACCGAGTGCCCCAGCAAGTGCCTGACTATGATTCGCGAGGAAGAGGCTGAGCAGGCGTCCTGCAAGCTGTGAGGAGGGAGACAGAGACATGGGAGTCATGAAAGCAATAACAGGTGCTGAAGCAGCTGCGGAGGCAATGAGGCAGATCAACCCGGACGTCGTGGTGGCCTATCCCATTACGCCGCAGACCCCTATCGTGGAGCAGTTTGCCAAGTTTGTTGCCGACGGAGTTGTGGATACAGAAATGGTGCCCGTGGAATCGGAACACTCGGCGATGTCAGCAACCGTCGGGGCGGAAGCGGCGGGCGCAAGGGCCATGTCTGCGACGTCTTCCCAAGGGCTCGCCCTGATGTGGGAGATTGTTGCGGCCACCCCGGGTCTTCGTCTTCCTGTGGTGATGTCGCTGGTGAACCGGACGCTGTCTGCTCCACTGAACATCCACTGCGACCACTCGGATGTTATGGGCATTACCACGCTGGGATGGATTCAGATTTTCAGCGAGAATGCTCAGGAAGTCTATGAGAACCTCCTTCTTGCGGTACGTGTTGCGGAAGACCCAAGGATTCAGCTGCCTGCGATGGTAAACCAGGATGGGTTTATCACGAGCCACGCTGTCGAGCCCGTTGAGATCTTCGAGGACGATGCGGTGCGCAGCTATGTCGGGGTTCGTTCGATGGAGCGTGCTCTGCTGGACCTCAGGCACATTGAGACGATAGGCGCCATGGTTCTGCCGGACTATCTACTTGAGGCGAAGAGAGCACAGGAAGAAGCGATGTCTCACGTCTTCGAGGTCTACGCTGAAGCTGGCCGAGAGCTGACTGCCATCACAGGGCACGCATATCCCTTCTTCGAAACCTACAAGACGGAGGATGCGGATGCAGTCATTGTTGTTCTCAATTCAGCTGCGGGCACTGCCAAGGTGGCAGTCGACGCCATGCGCGCCAGGGGTAAGAAAGTGGGCGTACTGAAGCCCATTCTGTTCCGCCCCTTCCCATATGCCGCAGTTCGCGACGTCCTGAAAAATGTTCCGGTGGTAGGCGTTCTCGACCGGTCCATGGACTTCGGTGCTTATGCGCCCGTGTATTCCGAGATTCGCAACGTCCTCTATGATATGGACAAGAGGCCGGCAACGCAGAGCTACATCTACGGGCTCGGCGGAAGAGACATCATGTCGACAGAAGTGGAGTCGGTATTTGATGAACTGCTGAGCGGTACGGTGGACCCTGAGCATCAGCGGTACGTCGGGTTGAGGGGGTAGCTGAGATGCCTACGCTTCAAGAGATTGCACTGAAGACGGATGGGGTTGATGCCCGTCTTGTGTCCGGACACCGGATGTGCGCGGGTTGTGGAATTCCTGCAGTGGTTAAGACGGTGTTGGCTGCCTCGGACAAACCGGTCATTGTGTTGAACGCGACTGGCTGCCTGGAGGTAACCAGCGCGGTGTACCCATTCACTGCCTGGAACACGCCCTGGATGCACCTGACGTTTGAGAATGCCGCAGCGGTTGCCGCAGGAGTCGAATCGGCGTACAAGGCGCTGAAGCGCCGTGGCAAGGTGGAGGACGACATCAACATTCTTGCCGTGGGCGGCGATGGAGGCACCTATGATATCGGATTTCAGGCACTGTCAGGGGCACTCGAGCGACGCCACAAGTTCATGTATCTGGCGTACGACAACGAAGGCTACATGAATACGGGAAACCAGCGCAGCGGGGCGACGCCGTTCGGCGCAAGCACGACCACAGTTCCGGCTGGAAAGGCCAGCTTTGGCAAGCCTCAGTGGCGGAAGAACCTCGTCGAGATTGCTGCCGCCCATCGTATACCGTATGTCGGGCAGGGTGCCGTTCACAACATTCTGGACCTGTACAAGAAAGCCGAGAAGGGGTTCAAGGCAGATGGCCCGGCCGTTCTTGCCGTGCTTCAGCCATGTACAACGAACTGGGCGTATGATCCGGCGTTGACGATGCAGTACTCCAAACTCGCCGTAGAAACGAACTTCTGGCCGTTGTATGAAGTTGAGAATGGCGTCGTCCATGTCAACGTGAAGCCAGCCAATCGGAAACCGGTGGAAGACTTTCTTAAGGGGCAGAGCCGCTTCAAGCATCTGTTTAAGCCGGAGAACCAGCATCTGATTGCCGAGATGCAACAGATGATCGATCTCGAGTGGGCACGGCTGCTTAAGCTCGAGGAGACCGGCGTTCAGCTCTAGATCCTACCAGATCGTTGCATTCATCGGCCCACCGGGTACAATGGCGGTGGGCCGATTTGCTATAGGGGTGGGCGCGTGGCGACAGCAACAGTATTCTACTCCGTGGTGGGAACGTCCCGGTTGGTTGCCGAAGGGATATCATGTTCTATCGGGTCTCCGCTGTATTCCCTGACAGACAGATTCAGTTCACAGCCCGACGGGTGGCAGAAGTCTGCCCGCAAGGCTGTGCGCAGCTTTGACCTTGGCGACCTGGTCACTGTCAATGTTGTGTTCACCAGAGGTGACAAGCTCGTCGTTGTCTGTCCGTACTGGGGTGGTCCGGTCGTACCCGCCGTGTCAGGATTCATCCGGGCAGTTGATCTGACCGGGGTAGCTGTCGTGCTTGTGGTGGTACGAAGAGTCAGGGGTGGTGACGACTTGGCGGTCCAGTTGGCAGATGATGCCGTTCGGCAGGGCGCCATCATAGCCGGGACGTTTCGGGTGTCCACATGGGCACGCGGCAGGCAGCAGCTCCGCGAACTTGGGTTGCGTATCGGGGAGAGGGTAGGCAGAGTTGATCCTGGCACCTGCGAGAGCCTGCAGGAACAGTTGGGTCACTCTATCGACCACGAGGAGGAGGCGCAGGAGCGATGTCGCCAGTTGGTCAGCATGACGCCTGACCAGAAGCTGAAGAAGCTGTTCGGCTCGCTGGCTGCAGAAAGTGCGGCACACGTCCAGGGGCTCCAGCGGTTGTATCGCGTGTATGCCGGCGTTGTCCACGAAGGGCCGGGTGCGAGTCTCGCGAGGTTGAAGGCGGAGCAGGTGCTGGACTATGCTGCCCTGGTACGCGCTGTCGCAGATCTTGTGGAGGCGGAGCAGACTGCTCTCGAAGACTACCGGTCGATTGAGCGTCACTTTGCGGGACAGACGGACGTCGTTCAAGGAATGCAGACCCTCGAGAAGTCGCAGCTTCAACTCTGCAGAAAGGTGAAACGCCTTTCCTCCCGACTGGAGCGTCACTGATTCCGGCGCGCCCGCTCCTATCTTTTTTGGCGTGTTGACATTGGCCCCATTGTGATACGCTGAGTGAGGTTGTTCGCTTGCGCAGCTGTTGCTGGCAGACGGAACGTGGAGGTAGGCAATGATCTATCTTGACAACTTTCGTGGCACGATGGTAGCGCCTGAAGCGTGGGAAGCTATGCGGATTGTCGCTACTCAACAATACGCGGTTCCTGCCCCGTTTACACAGTGTGGTACTGGCTCTGCGGAGTTGATCGAAGGTGCTCAGTCCAGGCTCGCCGCTGCAATTGGAGCCTCCAGTAGCGAAGTCGTCTTTACAGGGAGTGGCACCGAGGCCGTCAACATAGCACTCCTTGGGTCAGTCCGGGCGCAGACGGTTGACAAGCCCGAGATCGTTACGAGCGAGATCGAGTATCCGGCCACGCTGGCAGTCTATCGTGCTCTGGAGAAGCAGGGATACATCGCCCACTACATCGGGGTCGACGGCGAGGGTCGGTACAATCTCGAGCAGCTTGCCAGCGTCTTGAATGAGCACACTGCGCTCGTGAGTCTGATGGGCGTGAACCACATGATCGGGACAATAGAACCTCTGGCAGAGGCCGGTGGCATTGTTGTGGAGGCTGCCCGCCGCATTGGCAGGAAGATTCCTTTTCACATCGATTTTGCGAGCGCGCTGCAGACGCAGCGTCTCGATGTCGATGCAGTACATGCCGATCTTGTCAGTTTCTCAAGCAACAAGATTCACGGGCCAAAGGGCGTCGGTGCATTGTATGTACGGAAGGGCACGAAGGTGGTGCCGATATCCTACGGCGCCGATTCGTATTCTCCCTTGGTCCCAGGCACGCCCAACACGATGGGCATCGCCGGTTTTGACAAGGCGCTGGACCTTCTGTATGCCAACTTTGACGCCGATGTTGAGCACATGAGGAAGCTCAGGGACCGACTGGCGGACGGCATACGGGAGCGCGTGCCCTACATTCTCCTGAACGGTCCTGAAGGACCAGGACGGGCTGCCTCGCACCTTTGCTACAGTTTTCTGTTCATCGAGGGAGAGGCGATCATGATGTTCCTCGACATGGATGGAATTGTTGTAGATACGGGTTCGGCGTGCGCGGCAGCAACGCTCAAGCCCAACTACATCCTTATGGCGATCGGCCGCAACCATGAAGAGGCGCACGGGTCGATCAGGTTCACACTGTCGCGGTATACCACAGAGGATGACATTGATACGACGCTGTCCCGGCTGGTGCCCATTGTCGAACGTCTGCGGGCCCAGAGCACCATCAGGCCGCCAGCGTCCTGAGGAGGTAGCATAGCCATGGCAATCAAGTATACGGAAAAAGTCATCGAGCACTTCAAGAACCCACACAACATTGGCGTTATCGAGGATGCAGACGCGTGCGCAACGGAAGGCTCCCCAGCGTGTGGTGACGAGATCACGGTGTACCTGAAGATCGACAAGCGCACCGATCGCATCGTCGATGTGAAGTTTCAGTCCTACGGTTGCGCGTCGAACATTGCGACGGGGTCGATAATCACCGATCTGGCGAAAGGCAAGACCATCGACGAGGCAGAAGCAATTACGTGGAAGCAGGCTGCGGACGAATTGGGTGGATTGCCTCCTGTCAAGATGCACTGCTCTGTGCTCGCGGTGGATGGCCTTCGGTCGGCAATCCGCAAGTACAAGAAGGAGGTCAAGGGCATTGACTACGATTCAACCCTGACGGTCGATGCGATAACCAAGGAACTCGAGCACGTCCTGTGGCCCCCGGTCGGGGTCGATATCATAACGCTCAAGATGGTCAAGTACATTGGCATCGAGGGCGGAGCTGTCAAGGTTGAGATCAGCGGGGGTTCTGATGAGAAGTACCTAGAACCCACGATAGACGAGATTATCGAACATGTCAGCAAGATCAAAGGAGTCAAGTCCGTGAGCGTTGACAACGTATGATGGACTGCACGGTGGACGGTCAGAGATATGCTGGAGGCGGGAATGATCGACTTTCGTTCTGACACTGTAACAAAGCCGACGCAGGCCATGCGGGACGCCATGGCGGCTGCAGAGGTCGGCGATGACGTCTACCGGGAGGATCCCACAGTCATCAGGCTCGAGGAACTGGGCGCGCGCCTGCTGGGCAAGGAGGCGGGGCTGTTTGTCTGTTCAGGAACCATGGGCAATCAAGTTGCTATCATGACACACACGCAGCGCGGCGATGAGCTGATTACCGAGGCAGAGAGCCACATTTTCTACTACGAGGTAGGCGATATCGCAGCTCTCTCTGGCGTACAGGCGAGACAGGTTGCTGGCAAGCGCGGCATCATGGATCCGGACGACGTCAAGAGGGCCATCCGCGACACCGACAACATCCACTTCCCCCGAACCTCGCTCATTGCGGTAGAGAACACCCACAATCGTGGTGGGGGATCCATCTGGCCGATTGAGTATGTGCGTGAGATCGCTGCCATTGCGCGCGAACGCGGCATAGCCGTTCACATGGACGGCGCGAGGATCTTCAATGCCGCAGTGGCTTCGGGCATTGCAGCAGATGTGTGGGCGTCCTATGCGGACTCCGTAATGTTCTGCCTCTCCAAGGGACTCTGTGCCCCGGTCGGCTCGCTCCTGGTAGGCTCCAGGGACTACATCGAACGTGCGCGCAAGAACCGCAAACGTCTGGGTGGAGGAATGCGCCAGGCTGGTATCCTGGCGGCGGCAGGCATTGTTGCCCTGGAAACGATGGTGGATCGCTTGAACGAGGACCATGAGAATGCAAGATTCCTGGCGCAGGAACTCGGGAACCTCGGCTACGGGGTTGACCCCCTCGAAGTCCAGACAAACATGGTTATCGTGGACGTGACGGTGACTGGCAAGGATGCTTCGTCGTTTGCCGGCGCAATGAAGGAAAAAGGCGTCTTGTGTAATGCTGTTACACCATCAAGTGTGCGGCTTGTCACTCATCACGACGTGACGAGCGAGCAGTGTCATGAGGCCGTCGGCGCATTTCGGTCATTGCTGCCGGCGTAGTCACTGAAAACCAAAAAGGAGAAATGTTGGAACCGATTCATGTGGATGGAACTCATGCCAAGCATTCCGTGCTGCTATACACGCTCAGCACGTGTGGATGGTGCCGCAAGACGAAAGCACTGCTTCAGGAATTAGGCGTTGCGTACGACTACGTGGATGTAGACCTTCAGGAAGACGCCAACAAGGACCTTGTTCGTGAGGAAGTCCTGAAGTGGAATCCCGCATCGTCCTTTCCAACAGTCGTGGTCGATGGCAAGGATGCCTTCGTTGGATTCCAGGAGGACAGACTCCGCGACCTTGCAAAGGAATGAGTGACATATCCGACCGCGAGGTAGCGGAGGTATGGCAGCGGCTTGTTGATGAAGCCGCTGCTTCTGGCTACCACGTGAACCCCGACGAAAGCTTCGGCAAGGACCTTGTCAGGGGTCTCCTGGAGAACGAGGGACGCTACGGATATCGGTCATGCCCCTGTCGCCTGGCCTCGGGCACGCGCAGTCAGGACTTGGACATCATCTGCCCGTGCGACTATCGAGACG
Source organism: Candidatus Cryosericum sp. (assembly GCA_035369785.1). Lineage (GTDB taxonomy): Bacteria > Caldisericota > Caldisericia > Cryosericales > Cryosericaceae > Cryosericum. The sequence goes on from DAOOUZ010000012.1 coordinate 9,250, forward strand.
CTGATCTCGAGGAGTACGGTGCGTGCTATTGCGCGCTGTATGTTTCTCCCGAGGTCAGTCGAGGCGACAAGCCAGCGGTGTCGATCCCTGACCGTCGGCCCGTCGGCGGGCCGAAGCCGCACACCGGAGATCTGGAGAGGATCGACGTCCGTGGACTCGGGTTCCCTGTCTGGAGGTGTAGGGTGTGTGGGTATCTGTGCGCCAGGGCCGAGCCTCCGCTCGTGTGCCCTGTCTGCAAAGCAACCAAGGACCGCTTCGAACGCTTCATCTAGGAAGACCGCACACGTTTCAGGCAGGCACGAACCTGTTGCAGGCCGTTCCTGCACGATTGACAGGCAGGCCCGAGTTCAGTATAGTCAGAAGACTTTAGCCACAGGCTGTCGCGTTCGGCAGTTCTTATTGAACGGTCAGACTCTCTGATACCGGTGGCTCTATAGTCAGCAGGCCGAGGGCGCGAGATGGCCGGACTCCAGTCGCTGCGGGCCACGGAGGTCGTGTGCATGGACAATGCTATTACTGTTGATCAGGTCACAAGGGTGTTCACCCGTCGTGGTTCCGAACCGTTTCACGCACTGCGGGGTGTCAGTTTTGAAGTGCCATACGGGGAAATCTTTGGACTTCTCGGCCCGAACGGGGCAGGCAAGACGACGACCATTCGGATCCTTGCAACGCTGCTCCTGCCGACGTCCGGGCGTGCCACGGTTGCCGGGCTGGATGTGGAGCGAGAGTTTGCAGCGGTTCGACGGCTCATTTCTCTCGTTTCCGGCGGGGAGACATCAGGATACGGTATTCTGACTGTAGAGGAGCAACTGTGGATGTTCAGTCAGTTCTACGGGATGCAGACGCGCGAGGCGCGGCAGAAGATTGAGGCGTACCTGAAACTGGTTGGCATGTGGGACAGCAGACGGCTGCAGATGAACCGGCTGTCCACCGGGATGCGTCAGAAGGTCAATCTGGTACGCGGTCTGGTGACAAACCCGCGCGTGCTCTTCCTGGACGAACCGACCCTGGGTGTCGATGTCGAGGCGAGTGTTGTCATACGCCACATTGTCAGGGACTGGGTGGCGGCGGAACCAGACCGATGCGTCATTCTGACAACGCACTACATGGCCGAGGCCGACGAGCTTTGTTCGCGCGTGGCTATCGTGAACCATGGCCTTGTCCTTGCCAATGCAGCGCCTTCCCAACTCAAACAGGGGCTTGACGCCAAAGCTCACTACGAGATTACGCTCGACCGCCTCGACAAAACTCGTGTGCAACAGCTTGCTGCACGAACAGGACCGGGCAGTGACCTCACGCTCACGACGGACAAGGTCACCAACAAGCCCATGCTCATAGCGCATCTGCAGCATGAGGGAGATATCGGAGCGCTTATCGCGGCGCTCTCTGCCGAGGGCAGTACGCTGGAGTACATGCGCAAGCTGGAACCGAGCCTCGAGGATGCGTTTCTCAAGCTCGTGGGCAGGACGTTCGAGGATGAAGAAGAAGCGAGCTCTGCTGTTTCTTAGGACGCTGACCGCCAGAGCCTATGTGCGGGTTTTTGGGCAGATGCGCGAGGCCACGTGGATCGTCGCAAGCATTCTCGGCGGGTTCTTCACCATGGCCACCTATATGTACCTGTACCGCAGCATCGGGACGGGTGCGGATTTCACGGGCATCGTCGTACTCGGCGGGTTCATGGCCCCCTTCTTTGCAAACGTCCTGTGGGGCGTTGCCATGCAGCTGTACTGGGAGAAGGAGATGGGCAACCTCGAACTGATGCTCGTGAGCCCGGCGCCGCTATCAGCGTTTCTTGTAGGTCTGTCCGTGGGTGGAGCAATGCACACGATGCTGCGCGCACTGGCTGTTCTCGTGTTCGGAGTCACCGTATTCAAGGTCCACTTCGTGACAGTACATCTTGGAGTCGCCGTTCTGGTATTCCTGGTGACGCTATGGGCCATGTACGGGCTGGGCATCGTGTTCTCCTCGCTTTTTCTGTACCACGGTCGAGATGCATGGAGAACTGCAGACCTCATCATGGAGCCGGTCAACGTGCTGTCAGGCAACTACTTTCCCGTACGTTATCTCGGCATGGGTCTTGCCAGCGTAGCAATACTGGTTCCAACGACGCTTGGACTTGACGCGCTGCGCCAACTGCTTGTCCCTTCCTTCGGGCCGGTCTTGCTTGGCTGGCGCGTGGAAGTGCTCATCCTTGTCGGTCTTGCATTCGTCTGGAGCATCGTTGGTGTCTGGGCGCTCGAAGCTGTGGAGTACAAGGCCCGACGGGATGCACGTCTGACGCTGAGGTGGCAGTAGTGCGGGGGTTTCTTGCGTCCATGTACGTAGGTCTGCAAATCGAGAGTAACTGGACCAGGAAGTGGGTGTGGGTACTGTATCTGGTTGCGTACCCGGTTGGTAGTTTCCTCTCGGTACTGGTACTGTACGGTGTTTTCGGCAGGCAGTCGGGGCTGCTGCCGTTTGCACTGTACGGCAGCGTATTCTACTACAGCATCAGCATGGTGGCGTTTGATACTGCAATGAGCGTTCACGACGACCGGGAACACTACCAGACGCTGAAGTACATCTTTCTGTCCAGCACCTCGTATGGCACCTACCTCTGCGGGCGGGCCGCGACGCGCTATCTCATTGCGTTGGCAGGGATTGTTGCCAATCTCTGCTGGATGGTGCCGGTGCTGCACCTGCCCTTTGCTCCAAACTGGGCAGCTCTGTTCCTTGGCTGTGCGCTCGGGTTTCTTATTGGTGCCGGTCTGGGCATGGTCATGGCCTCGCTCTTCCTTCTGACCGCCAGACTGGATACCGATGTGGTCGAGGCCCTGTTTGGGGGGATGTTTGTGATGAGCGGAGCGCTGTTTCCGCCAACCGCTTTTCCACCCCTGCTCGAAAGGATTGCTGAAACCATCCCCGTGAGCGGTTTTATCGAGCTCGTGCGCCGAGGCATCTCGGGCGTTCAGTTTACCGGGTTTCTTGCCTCGGTGCCGTTGGAGAGCCTAATGCTCAGAGTAGCCCTTGGGGCGGGCGCCGTGTTTGTCCTCGGCGTCGTGCTCGTGGGCTTGGGAAGCCGTCAGGCTCAGCGCAAGGGATATGTCGACATGACCACGGCGTTCTGAGGCTGCCATCGCATGACGACGAGTCCCTGTAATGGTCAGGAACGTGCATCTCCGGGACGAAAGTCAGGCGCTCCACCAAACCATTTGGCATACAGGGCGTCATACGTTCCGTCCTTGACAAGGTCGGCGAGCACCTGGTCAATGGCTGCCTTCAGCTGGGTGTCATTGTGTTTCAGCGCTATGCCGTAGTACTGTGTGAGGTCGGTGTGGTTGATGGTGAGGACGCGCACGACGGACAGTGAGGCTGAGCCCCGGGCGTAGTAGGCACAGACCGGGTAGTCGTTGACAACGGCATCTATGCGTCCCAAGTCCAGGTCTGTCATGGCGAGTTGAATATCCGGGTATGACCTGACGTCCGTGAGCCCCGAGATGAGGCGTGCGCTCGTCTCACCGGTCGTACCAATCTGGACGCCAACCCTCAGCCCCGCCAGGTCGTCTGGGCCCGAGATGGCATGAAGGGTCTTGTCGAACACGATGCCCATGTCCGAGCGATAGTACGGGGTCGAAAACAACACTTCCTTCTGTCGGTCGGGAGTAATGGTCATGGCCGAGATCACTGCCTCGAACTTCTGGGCCTGCAACGCCGGAATGATCCCATCCCAGGCCGTCGTGACGATTTGCGCCTTGAGCCCAAGTCTGGCAGCAATGGCGCTGATGAGGTCCACATCGAACCCTGTTGGAGCGTTAGAGCTGTCCATGAATTCGAACGGAGCGTATGTCGTATCGTTGCCGACTGTCAGCACACCATCCTGCTTGATGCGCCGCAGTTGAGACGTCTCTGCGGACCCGCAACCACAGGACACAAGGATTGCCACTGCAACAATCGTACTGAAGACTGCTCCCCATCGTGACGTACGTCTTTCGCTCATACACCATCTCCTTACGTCAGACTATGAGAATGCAGCACGGCTCAAACCGTGCTGCTGCCAAGGGACGCAGGACGAGAGTCCCGCCTGGTTGGTTGCGTGAAGTATAGGAGAGGGACGGGATTTACAAGGCGAACATTGCGGAAAGTGTGAACGAGGACGTCAGCGCGAGTAGGGCTCTGATGCAGTGCCGGACGACGGGTTGTCGCCAAACGCGAGGAGGCCCAGACGCACGTACGCCTCGGCGTGTTCGTGCAAGCCCAGCACCTCCTGGGTGGTGAGGGGACGGACAACCCTTGCTGGAAGACCCAATGACAAGCATTGTTCGGGCATGGCTGCGTTCTCTGGGACCAGCGCGGCGGCACCTATGATGGCTTCGTTTCCGACGGTGGCTCCGCTCAGCACCGTGGCGTGCATGCCAATCATGGCGTGATGGCCAATAGTGCATGCATGGAGGACGACGCCGTGTCCGACCGTTGCTCCTTCGCCGACGACGAGGGGCATCTCTTCGTCTACATGACAGACAGTGTTGTCCTGAATGTTGGCGTTTCTGCGTATGACGATGGGCGCAATGTCAGCACGCAGGACCGCGCCGTACCAGATACTCGCCCCTTCTTCGACGGTAACGTCGCCGATGAGTACGGCAGTAGGGGCGACGTATGCACCTGAAGAAACGACCGGAGTCTTACCTCCAAACGGGCATATGAGGCCAGCCATTGTTCCTCCTTCCTAAGCTACGTGCCGGTGGGTGGCACATCCATGCAGTGAGCGACCAGGCTGAGTCCACCGAGTGCAAGTGCTGTCGCAGAGCCCACAAAGGAGATGACGAACCACACAAGAGGTCTGTGTGCGACTCTGACCCAGCATGCAAGCACCCCTGCTGCCAACCCCAGAGCCAGCAGCCCGATGGCGGCAGCAGCAGATTGCGAAACCGACGCTCTGCGACGCTTTACTTTCTTGTGGTATTGCACAAACTCTAGAATAGCACTGTTCCAGAAATGGAGATAGGTACTGGCAGACCGGGGTGCAGGCGCCAGGCATTCCACTAGAGCGGGAGGAGAAAGCATGAAGCACACTGTATCCGGGCACGTACTCGTTGCAGTTGTACTCGCTGTACTGGTGGTTTCCATGGTTGCGGGATGCGCGCCAAAGTCTGCGACACTGGACGCCATCAAGAAGGCAGGAGTCCTTGAATGGGGCAGTGATCCGACGTTTGAGCCCTTTGAGTTCATCGATGCCAACAATCAGCCGACCGGGTTTGACGTCGAGCTCGTGAATGCCATCGCACAGAAGCTGGGGGTCACGGCTCACATGACCAGCGGGGCCTTCGACGGGCTGCTCATGGCGCTCGACACTCACAAGTTTGACCTTGTCTGCGCTGCCATGACGATTACTCCAGACCGGCAGGAAAAAGTTCTCTTCTCGATCCCATACTATAGGGCTGACATGGGAATCATGTTCAACCCAAGCAAGAATACCATCACCAGGCCCGAGGACCTGGTCGGCAAGACGGTAGGTGTTCAGACCGGAACAACGGGGGACATTTCGGCCCGCAAGATCGCTGGTGTCAAGGTCAACTCGTATCCTGACATCCAGCTGGCGACCCTGGACCTCGTCAATGGCAAGATCGATGCCGTGGTCAATGACTACCCTGTCTGCACTGCATATGCAAGCACGCATCCCGAACTGAAGGTCATTGACACGACGACTATTGCTGGCGAAGACCTGACGCAACTGTACGGTATTGCCGTGCGGAAGGATGACCCCGCGTTCAAGGAAGCTGTGGACAAGGCGCTGCTGGACCTGGTTGCCGATGGAACATACACGACACTCTACAGGAAGTACTTCTTTGTCGACCCGCCGTACTTGCCAAAGTAGCATGTCGTAGTGAAGCTGGCAGAAAATGGCTATTGATTTCCGTCTGATCTGGGAAAAGCTCCCCTTCCTGCTTGGGGGGGCATGGACGACGTTCAGCCTGACGTGTGTGTCGATGGTGTTTGCGACGGTCGCAGGGTTGATCGTCGGATTGCTCAACATGTTCGGGGGTAAGGTGCTTGGAACGATTACCAGGGTGTACATTGAGGCAGTGCGGGGTACGCCAGCTCTGCTGCTTATTCTGATCGTGTACTACGCGCTGCCGCGTATTGGACTCAATTTTCCGCAGTTCCCTGCCGCAGCCGTGTCTCTCGCCGTCTGCTACGCGGCGTACATCGCGGAAGTTTTTCGGTCAGCCGTCGAGTCTATTCCCATGGGCCAGACGGAGGCCGCCTATTCTCTCGGAATGAGCCGCACGCAGTCGCTTCGATATATCATCCTTCCTCAGACATTCCGGCGCGTGCTTCCACCGCTTGCGAATGAGTTCGCTGCACTCATTAAGGATACATCGCTCGTCGCGTTCATTTCCATGGAGGATCTGCTGTTCCGCTCGAAGATGGTGAGCGCCGCGACCTATGACTATTTTTCCCCATTGGTAGGCGCCGCACTCATCTATCTGGTGATGACCCTCCCCATCATGCAGTGGTCTCGCAGTCTCGAGAAAAAGGTGGATTGACATGGCTGACGAGGAACTGCATTCGATGGGGAGGATCCTGGATGTTGTCGACCTTCACAAGTCGTTCGGAACACTGGAGGTCATCAAGGGCGTCAGCTTCGGGCTGGACCACAAGGAACGCCTTGTCCTCATGGGCCCATCGGGATCCGGCAAGAGCACCCTGGTGCGTTGTCTCAACTGGATAGAGCCCCCCACATCCGGCCGTATCGTTTTCGATGGGCGGGAAGTCGAACCTGGTGCTTGTGATATTCGCAAACTGCGTGAGGACATCGGCATGGTGTTCCAACAGTTCAACGTCTTTCCGCACCTGACGGCGCTGCAGAACGTGGCTCTCGGGCCAATTGTCGTCAAGAAGTTGCCGCGTGCTGATGCCGAGGCCGAAGCCCAAGAGCTTCTGGCGAAAGTCGGTCTTGCTCACAGAGCGGATCACAAACCCGGCCAGATGAGCGGGGGCGAACAGCAGAGGGTAGCCATCGCGCGTGCCTTGGCGATGCACCCAAAACTCATGTTGTTCGACGAGCCTACATCGTCCATCGACGTTGAGCTGATTCACGAGGTGCTCGATGTCATGGTAAAGCTCGCCGATGAGGGCATGACCATGATCGTCGTCACACATGAAATGGGCTTTGCAAAGGAAGTCGCTGACCGGGTTGTTTTCATGGACCAGGGTCTGATCATAGAAACAGGAACCCCTGCTGAGGTGTTTGAACATCCGCAGCAGGAACGGACGCGGAACTTCCTCAGCAAAGTACACCTCGCCTGAGCAGGGAACAACAAGGAAGAGCGCCTGTGGGCGCTCTTCCTTTCCATCGGCCTTCTTTTGACTACACTGGAACGAGAGGCTACCTGAAGACATGGATACAATCGTCTATCCGGGAACGTTTGACCCGGTCACCAATGGGCATGTTGATGTGATTGAACGCGGTGCCCGACTGTGCGACCAGCTTGTTGTGGGTGTGGCTGCCATCTCGTACAAGACTCCCATCTGGTCGCTCAGCGAGCGCGTCGCGATGGTTCGGGATGCGACCCGGCACCTTGCGAACGTGGAAGTTGAAGGGTTTGACGACCTTCTTGTCCACTTCATGCACCGGCACGGGGCCCGCTTCATGCTGCGGGGCCTTCGGCCTGTGTCTGACTTCGACTATGAGGTGCAGTTCGCCTGGGCTAACAGACACCTGGACCCTGCCGTCGACATTGTCTATCTCATGAGCTCTCAGGACCATTTCTTCGTTTCCTCTACGCTGATAAAGCAGATCTACGAGGGCGGCGGCGACATCCGGGACCTTGTACCGCAGGCGGTCGCAGACAGGATTGTGGCTGGGCTTTCACGGGCCAGGGGAGGACAGCATGATTGAGAAGCTCACGCTCCAGGACATCATTGACCGCATCGACCAGGTGCGTGAACGGAGTCCCAAGCTGTTTGGCTATCGCATCGTCAAAGATGAGGAACTGGCTGACGCCGTCGCTCATCTTCGCACAGCCTACCCGGAGCAGGTGAGGAACGCATGCGCTCTCCTGGAGCAGAGGGATGCTCTCATTGCCGACGCAAGGAGGCAGAGTGGGCGGCTGATTGAGGAGGGGCAGCAGACGCACGACGACCTTGTTGCGGAGAGCGAGATTGTAAAGTCGGCAATTGCGGAACGGGAGCGACTGCTGGCGGAGGTCGAAGCTGCACGGAAGGCCGCCGAACACCAGGCCGACGAGTACTCGCTCAAGATGCTGGAACAGCTCGAGCAGATTCTGGCAAGGCTTGCAGATACAGTCCGGGACTCTGAAGCCCAATTCCACGAGGGAGATACGAAGGATGAAACTCGAACTCCAGAAGCTGAACATTGAAGAGGGCAGCAGCCAGTCGTTTGTCTTTGACGAGCCTTCCATAGGAGACCTGCCGGGCGTGACGCTCCTGGCTGCGGTGACCGGCCAGTTCGTTGTGAGCAATGTTGGCATCGCGTATGAGCTCTCAGGGTCGTTTGACGCGAAGGTGAGCCAACCCTGTGCTCGATGCCTAGATCCTGTCGTCGAAGACGTATCTCTGGACATTAACGAAACGTATGTCCTGAACAGTCAGCAGGAGTCGGAGCAGGAAGACGTGTTTGCTCTCGAGGGGGACGTGCTCGATGTTTCTGACGTCGTGCGGCAGAATCTGCTTGTCGAAATCACGCAGTTCCCCCTGTGTCGTCCCGACTGCAAGGGATTGTGCCCACAGTGCGGGGCGAATTTGAACCACACGACGTGCATACACCAGGAACCCGAGGAGGAAAAGTAAGCATGTACATCGACAAGGCAGCAGCCTATGTGGGGACGGAGCAGACTGTCGATGGCTGGGTCTACAACGTCCGGAGCAGTGGAAAAGTCGCATTTGTGCTAGTGCGGGATGGCAGCGGCACCATGCAGTGTGTCGTCTCGAAGGCAGACGTCGATTCCGAGATGTTCGACGTGGCGCGTCGTCTTACGCAGGAAACGAGTCTCAGCGTCACTGGGGTGGTCAGTGCTGAGCCGCGGGCGCCTGGTGGACATGAGATGCACGTGCGGCGTATCAGCGTGCATCAGGCGGCGATCGATTACCCGATTACCCCCAAGGAGCACGGCGTCGACTTTTTGATGAACAACCGGCACCTGTGGCTGAGGTCCAGACGACAGTGGGCGATCCTCCGGATTCGGGCGGTGATAATTGCGAGCGTGCGGGAGTACCTGGACAGCAATGGCTTTGTGCTGATGGACGCCCCCATTCTTTCGACCAATGCGTGCGAGGGCTCCTCTACGTTGTTTGGAACCGACTACTTCGGTGTGCCAGCCTATCTGTCGCAGAGTGGACAGCTGTACAATGAAGCAACAGCAATGGCCTTTGGGCGTGTCTACTGCTTCGGGCCGGCGTTCCGCGCCGAGAAGTCCAAGACTCGGAGGCATCTCACGGAGTTCTGGATGGTAGAGCCGGAGATGGCCTACTGTGACTGGTCGCAGAACTGCGACGTACAGGAGCAGTTCGTTGCCCACATTGTGCGCCAGGTTCTGGACAAGTGCCATGAAGAACTCGCAATCATCGAGCGGGATACAGCACCCCTTGAGAAGATTGTGACGCCGTTTCCAAGGATCTCCTACGATGAAGCGGTGGCTTTGCTGCAGCGGGCCGGATCTCCTATCCAGTGGGGTGATGATTTTGGCGGGGATGAGGAGACGCTGATTTCTAATCAGTTCGAGCGCCCTGTTTTCGTGTACGGCTATCCTAAGGCCTTCAAGGCATTCTACATGAAGACCAACCCATCGAATCCCGACACGGTGCTGTGTGCGGACCTGCTCGCTCCGGAAGGCTACGGGGAGATCATTGGTGGGGGCCAGCGCGAGGACGACTACCAGCTGCTCCTCGATCGCGTACGAGCCGAGGGTCTGTGCGAGGACGACTACAAGTGGTATCTGGACCTGCGCAAGTACGGGTCTGTCGTACACAGCGGATTCGGACTTGGCATCGAGCGGACGGTCGCGTGGATCTGCAAACTGCCCCACGTCAGAGAGACCATCCCCTTCCCCCGCCTCTTGGACAAGATCTATCCTTGACTTCAGTAGATGACGGGTTCCGGCAGAGCGGCGTCAAACCATCGTGAGCTTTCTGTCACACAGGGGCTCACGAGTCTCAGGGGCAACAATCCTGCAGCGGTCTATGTGTTTGCCCCTGGCGATGATTACTTCAAGCCTCAGGCAAGAGATGCGGCAAGGTCGCTGGTTCCTGTGAACATGCGCGCGTTCGACTATGCCGAATACGATGGAATCGAGGAGAGCGTCGATGGCATCGTGGAGTTCCTCGGCAGTCCAAGTTTTGGAGAGGGCAAGAAGGTGCTGGTACTGGATGGACTGGATGACAAGACTGCGAAACGGCTGGCGGCTCATGCCTCGCTCTTTCTATCGGGTCCTCTTACTGTTATCTTCGCTGATCCTGCCAAGGTCCCGGGCGGGCTTCTCGAGAATGCCTGTGTCATAACGAACTACGTTGTACCGGCTGCAGATGTGCGATCGTGGGTGCGCAAGAGGGTCGGGAAGCGCACGATAGAAGACCAGGCTGTGCATGAGCTCATCGAACGTACTGCGGGCAGCTTCTACCTGATGCGCAGCGAGATAGACAAGCTGCTGGCATATACCGACCAGCAGATTACGGTTGGCGACGTTCGTGAAGTGGTGGCAAGGACGCATATGGCTGCCGCCGCAGATCTCGTGGAAGCCATCTCGTTAGGCAGAATTGACC
>DAOOUZ010000013.1:0-11196 GCA_035369785.1 Candidatus Cryosericum sp.
CCACAGGTCGCCCGCCCGCGTAACGAGAACGCAGTTGACCCTGTTGTCCGGCAGACCCTGCCGTGTTGTGAACCACGTTGCCGTCCCGTCCTTCCACCGTACCAGGCCCCGCTCGGAGGCAAACCACAGTGCACCCCCGCCGTCCTCCGCGATACCACGCACGTACGTCATGGGCCGCCCCGCATCGATCGTCTGGGTCACGGTACGCCCCTGCGTATCCACAGCACAGACCCCATCCACCCCGCCACACCACATGGTCGTGCCGTCCAGAAGCAGCGCAAAGACATCACCAGGAGGCCGCAGCGTGTGAATGCCCGCAATGGGATGGACCAGCGCAGGCACGTCGGCGGAAGGGCTGCAGCCAGTCAGCAGACAGACCGCAAGGACAAGCGCCAGCATGCTGCGGCTGTTCATGTCTGCGACCCCAGACGTCCGCCCGCGAGGTACAAGCGCGTCCCGCCGACCGCCCTCGCTTCGTCTTCCTCGTGGGTCACGTACAGGACTGCCGTTGCATCCGCGGCGATGACCCCTGTGACAAGGTTCAGCAGTTCGCCCTTGAGGTCGCTGTCCAGGCTGGTGAGAGGCTCGTCCATGAACAGGTGCCTGGGCCGTGGAGCGATGGCCCGCGCCAGCGCCACGCGCCGCTGTTCTCCGCCCGAGAGCTGCTGCGGAAGGCGTTCTGCAAGAGCCTCCACCCTGCACGCCGCAAGGGCCTGCCTCATGCGCTCCTGTGCTTCCCGCCTCGGAAGGTCGGCCAGCCCGTACAGCACGTTCTGAGCCACCGTCATGTGCGGCCACAGCGCCGCACTCTGGAAAACAAACCCGATGCTACGCTGCGAGGGTGGAACGAGAACCTTTCCGGCGACACTTGCCTGCCTGCCGCTCACTGTGACGGTGCCCTCCTCGGGCGCCAGGAGCCCTGCCAGAACCCGCAGGAGCGTCGTCTTGCCCGCGCCGGAGGGCCCCATCAAGACGACTCTCTGCCCGTCCGCCAGGGCAAGGGTCACACCCGACAGGATGTTCCTGCCTCCCGCGCTGACGCCGATGTCCGCGCACGCAATCACGCGCGCCTCCAGCCCCTGTTCCACAGGAACAGCGCCGGAACCATCAGGGCGAGGAGCCCCGCGAGCAGGACCAGGCAGAGTGCCGACACGGTTCCGGACCCGCCATAGTGCAGGTAGTTGTAGATGGCAAGGGCAAGCGGCTGCTGCCCCGGCTGCATGACAAGCAGCGTCCCGCTCACCTCGCCAATCCCAAGGATGGCGACCAGGAGCAGGGCAGCCAGAAGCACGGGGCCGAGTGTGGGAAGCCAGATGCGGCGGACGTAATCGCCCCTCCTGCGTTCAAACAGCCGGCCCGCCTCCGTTGTCGCGCTGTCCAGACGAGCGAGACGCGCCCCTGTCATCAGGCACGCAAACGGACCAAAGCGGAATGCCAGCAGCAGGGATGGTGCAACTGTCTTCCACAGGCCTCCTGCCAACACCCCCGCCAGGGACGCCCCGGTGCCCGCAAGCGGTCCCGGCAGCGCAAGGGGCACCAGCAGGAACGCAGCCGTCCACCGTGCCGACCGGTTCCCAGCCGCCACCAGCGGACCCGCGGCAAGTGCAAGCACGAGGCTGACCAGGCACGCACCGCCCGCCGTCCGCAGGCTGACCGATGCCTGCGGCAGAGCGTCGAGGACGGCCGCCCACGTCGCCCCTTGTGCGCCCGCAAGCAGAGAGCCACACAGCCCCGCCGCATCCACACCGAGAACGACGGCTCCGAAGAGTGCTCCGGCACGCACCGCCCCGGCGGCCCGCCATGCCGAGGCAACCGCGCCCTCACGCGCGGATGGCGTCGACAAGACCGTGGCAAGGCTGCGCATCGCCGGAGTGAGCGCGGCAAGGCACAGGAGAACAACCGGCACGGCCAGCAGGGTCACGTCTGCCGTTCTGCCACTTGCGCTGAAGCGCGCGTACATCTCCAGCGCGTACGTATTGACCGAGAAAAGCGAGGGCACGGAGAGGTCGCCCATGCAAAGCACGAACACGAGGAGCGTCCCCGCCGCCAGCACTGGCAGCATGAGAGGCAGGATAACCCTCCGCAGAACACGGTGCGACGACCCCTGCACGAGTCCGGCGTCCACCAGCAGGGGATCGACCATGCTCCACGCCGCAAGCGCAACACTCGCCATGAGGGGCGCGTAGACCATGACCTGCACCCACAGGGCAGCCCCAAAGCCCTGAAAGGGCGGAAGTGCCAGGCCCGCGCGGCGCAGGAGGACACGCAGGCCCTCGGCAGTGCGCATCCACGCTACCGCGTGCAGATACGGCGGGACGATGACGGGGACGATGACGGCCATGCGCAGCCAGCGGAGCCTGGTGGGCACCGCTAGCAGCACCAGCGCTGCCGCCGTACCAATGGCCAGGCACAGCAGGGCCGTTGCCGCCGAAAGGGTGCAGCTGCGCACGAGCAGCGTCAGGCTGCGCCCGGCCGGCACGGCGAGCCTGAGCGATCCCGGACTCATGCGGACAGCCGCCCAGGCATCACCTGCCAGGGCAGCCATGGGCACGCCAAGAACGGCGGCGAGTGCCAGAACACCACAGATGCGCCAGGTGCGACCGCTCACCGGGGGGAGTTCAGCCTCCGAAGATAGCCGCCAGGTCAGCCTGCGACGTCTGCACCACCTGCTGCAGGACATCTGCGCTGACATCCATGCCCTTGATGGGTGTTCCGGTAAGGGACGCAATCCCGCCCTCCTGCCGTGTGGACAGTTGACAGTACCCGGCGTCCATCAGCATCGTTTCGACCTTCGCGCTGAGCAGGAACTGCACCAGGCGGGCCGCAGCGTCCGCGTGAGGAGCCCCTCGCACCAACGCCACGCTGGATGGAATGACAAGCGTGCCCATGCCCTCCTGGTCCGGCACGACCACCGAGACAGGGTCGCCCCGCTTGATCGCGACCAGCGCATCGTCCGAATCGGTAATACCCCACCCCAGCGCACCCTGGCCGACCAGGTCGCGCACCGTTGCGTTGCCATCCACAATCCGCACCCCGGCCTGGTGCACCTGCTCGTAGAAGGACCGGGCCTTGTCGGCGCCCAGGACGGCATAGAGGGCTGCTGCGTGTGCAGCGGTCGTCCCGAAGAGGGGCATCGCCATGCCAACGCTCCCGTGCGGGTAGGCATGCGAGGCCAGGTCCATGACGGACGACGGCATGGGGCCAGTCATCGCTCCCGTATTGATAAGCAGAACGCGGAACCTGGCAGCGTGCCCCGCCCACTGCCCCTCGGGGTCGCGGTACCGGGCAAGAATTCCGTCCGCCGCACCCCGCGGCAGCTGTTCCAGCACGCCCTGCTTTCCCAGCAAGGCCATCTGCGTGGTCTCGTTGCTCCAGAAGACGTCGCAGGCAGGCGCGTTCTTCTCGGCGACGAGGCGGTTGACGAGTCCTGTCGTTTTGGCCGCCTCAGTGTCATAGACCGGCAGGACATGGATCCCTGTTTCGGCTTCAAAGGCACTGAAGACCTGCTCGGCGTACTCCTGGTCGACAGCGGTGTAGCAGACGACTTCCTTGGCCTCTTTCCGGCACCCAGGGACCGGAACGAGGACAAGCGCCACGATGAGTCCAAGAGTGAGGACCCGTTTCCTCATGGTGCTACCTCCGTCGGAACAGAGACCGGAACGCACCGGCAAAGGACAGCATGCCGAGCATCATGCCGACGACCCAGATGATGCCGCCCTTCTGAATGGTCCATGCCGTTGCCGCCCCGGCCTCCTGGGTCTGCAGCCACAGCAGGGACTGGTACAGCTTCGTGCCACACAGCGCAAACACCGCGGCGTTCAGCAGAAGTCCCAGCAGGACCGGACCCCAGCCACGCACGAGCATGGATACAACGCCGCTGACAAGGCACAGGACGCCGATGCCCATGTTGTACGCGTTGAGCGGGCTTCCCTGGCGCATGAAGTTGACCTGTCCGGCAATCATGACAATGCCGCCGAGCACGCCCAGAAACCCGCCTCCCAGACGCCTGGCCCGTGCAGGACGGGCTGCCTGCGGTGTTCCCGCATAGGGGCCCCCCGCCGCGTAGGGTCCAGGACCAGCGGGCGCAGCAGGAGCGCCGAACGGACCAGAGCCCGGGGAAGGAGACGGGGGTTCCGGAGGCGGCGGCATGGCCTGCACCCCAAAGGGTCCAGCGCCCATCGTTTGAGGCCCCTGCGGTTCCGCAGAGGCAGGCGACGGCGGTACAACGTCCGGGGCAACCTCCGCCCCGCAGTTCGGGCAGTGTTTGGCATCGGGCGGCAGCGGCTGGCCGCACTGACCACAGAACTTTGCAGTTTCCATGTCTGCACCCCCAAGGAGTATCCCTCGCAGTTCTGATTGCAGCCTGGGCCCCGCCAAGGAGGCCCTTCGCCTGCAGTATACGAACATACCACGCCCACTGCAAGACAGGACACCTGGCCGGAAACACAAGCCCCCCGGCTTTGTTGCCGGGGGGATGCTCATCGCATGGTCCGTTCCGCTATTGGATGCCTAGCTTGGCGTATAGTTGCGTGCGTGTGATCGGCAGGACGTAGACCTTGACGGTCCGCAGGCCCCACCTGCACGCGTCATCATACGAATTGAAGAAGAGGTCGATGCGGTTGCCAATGATGCTCCCGCCGGTGTCCGCCGCGACGGCATAGCCATAGCCCTGGATGTACAGGACCGTTCCCATGGGGATGAGGCGACGGTCCACCGCGCAGGTTCCGTAATGCAGCCAGAGGCCCGAGTACCCGTACAGGTGATCCTTGCCGTCCAGCACCGTCGAGCGCCGGTTGGAGTACGCCGTGGCCGCCATGGTGTACGTACGCAGCGGCGCAACATCCAGGCGCGCCGTACCCACGTCATACACCTCATGAACCACCGGCTTGACCATCTCCGTCTTGACAACCGTGGAACTCACCGCCTTCTTCGCCACCTTGGTGATCTTGATAGTCTTCTTGAGAAGGCCGCTTTGCCCCTCGACACTGATGTAGCTGCGCCCCACCTCCATGTAGGGGTTCTTGCGATACACCCGCTGGTATGCGACCTTCTCGGTCTTGGTGGTGTAGGCGTAGGTTGTCCGCTGGACGACGATGTCATCATTGTAGGGGACAGAGTCCGTCACCGCTGGCGACACCTTGTCCTCCGTGCCCAGCGTGACGCCGTTGTCAGCAAGAAGCTGGGAAACCGTGGAAGCCGTCGAGTAGACTGTTTCACTGACGTTATCAATGGTGAGTGTGACCGGTCTGGCGCGTACGATAGCGATTTCCCCATGGGGGATGACCGCCGCGACATCCGGTGTGACCACGTCTTCCGGCCGCAGGGGCTTCACGCCCGCCTGGTCCAGAACAGTGCTCACTGACATACTGTGGAACGCAAGGATATGCGTCGTGCTGTCGCCGTCCTTGACAACATACGCGTGAACGCCCGCGGTCCAGAGGAAGAATCCAGCGAGAAGCACGCCCAGAACAGCAAACAGCAGGGCCTTCTTCCGATGGAGCACCCTCACGAGTCGTGTTGTGTCCATACGTGACGATTATACCGTCCCCCCTTTAGGATGTAAAGGCCCGGATGTCAAAAGAAAAGCCGGACCTCCACTGTTCAAGAGGTCCGGCCAGGTCCATGCATGCTGATGCAGGTGCGCGCGTCTCAGTCGCGCCTGCGTCCCCCAAACAGCTGAAGCAGGAACAGGAAGACGTTGATAAGGTCCAGGTACAGGCTCAGCGCCCCGATGACCGCCGCCTTCTCCTCCTGCGGATTGCCGCCAGCCATGGTGAGCGGGTGCTCGCCGGTCGGGTCAAGGTTCAGCGCCAGCATGCGCAGCTTCTGTGTATCCCACGCGATGAGCGCCAGGAACACCACGATGCCCACGATGCTGATGAGCATATTCAACCCAGAACTTCCCACAAACATGTTGATAAGCGACACCACGACGATGCCGATGAGCCCGAACATCGCGATGTTGCCAATCTTCGACAGGTCCATGTGCGTCGCCGAGCCGATGAGCGACATTGCAAGGAAGAATCCGGCCGAGGTGACAAATGCAAGCGTGATGTCCGCGCCCGTGTACGCCAGGAAGACGCTCGACAGCATCAGTCCGTTCACGGCTGCGTATGCTATGAACAGGATGCCTGCCGTCTGCGCCGAGATGCGCGAAATCGACCGCGTCAGCCCGAACACCAAAGCAAACTCGGCGATGATCAGCAGAATCAGAACAAATGAATTCCCAAAGATGAGATTCTGCATGGCTTGGCTGGTGCTCACGAACCATGCGATGAATGCTGTGAGTGCGAGGCCGCCGGCCATCCAGCCGTAGACCCTGTTGAAGAATGCCCGGACGCTGTCCTCCGGACGCACAACCGTTCCCTGATATTCCATACTGCTTCCTCCTTTCCTGCCTCCCGGAATCTCCGGGACAACCAGAAGCGCAGCAATCTTAGTCACGCACTCCCGTCTGTCAACCGGATGCCCGTGGGGAGTCCAAAACCCTCCCGCCGCACACTCATACAGTATTTGGCGGCATCTTCGTGCTGCACGATTGTGAAGGCGCAGCGGCGTGGGTCAATCCTTGCCGTGCACGATGAGGCCCGCCCCCTTGCAGCTTTCATGCTCGAACTGCAGCGTGGCGTGCGTAATGCCATACCGGTCCGCGAGCAGTTCCTGAATCTGCGCCCGGATGGGCGCCGTCTCCTCCACGGAGATGTCGTCCACGTTGACATGCCCCTCGAACATCGTCTCCGTGTCGCTGAGCTTCCAGACGTGCACATGATGCAGGTCGCACACGTGCGGCACGGTGCGGATGGCCTGGTCAACGTCTTCGAGGTCCAACCCCTCGGGCGAGCGTTCCATTAGGATGCAGCCAGCCTCGCGCAGGACGGAGACCGCTTCCTTGAGCACCCACGCGGCCACCAGCACCGTGACAAGAGGGTCGACCCAGGTCAGGTTCCACGCGGTCACGAGGATGCCCCCAACCACGACCCCCACCGAGGAAAGCGTGTCAGACATGAGGTGGAGGTACGCCCCGCGGATGTTGAGGCTTTCGCCGGCGGAACGGTGCAGGAGGAGCACCGAGATGAAGTTCGCCACAAGCCCGATGACGGCGACGGTCAGCATGATGCCACCCCGGATGGGGACGGGGTGCAGAAAGCGCTCATATGCCTCCCGCACCAGGACGACGGCAATCACCAGCATGGCACCTGCGTTCACGCCGGCCGAAAGTATCTCCGCCCTGCGGTAACCGAAGGTGTACTGCTCATTGTGCGCCCGCCTGCCGAGTCGCATGGTCCAGAACGCCAACACGCCCGCCAGGGTGTCCGCCGCGTTGTGAAAGGCGTCCGCAAGCAGGGCAAGGGACCCCGACACGAGGCCTCCGACGATCTCGGACACGGTGATGACGGCGTTCATGAGGATGGAGATGAGGAGATTCCGTCCGGTTGTCTGGTCATCACTCATGGTGTATGCTCCTTTTCCCTCAGGTGCTCCAGCGCGAAGCCGATGATGGTTTCGATGTGTCTGTCCGCAAGCGCATAGTAGGTCCTGCGCCCGTCCCTGCGGGGCCGCACGATGTCGTGCGCGTGCAGGGTGGCCAGCTGGTGCGAAACCAGCGTCTGGCTGAGCCCCGTCCTGCTGCAGATGCCAGCCACGTTGTCCTCGCCCTGCTGAAGAGCCAGCAGGATGCCCAGCCGCGAGCCGTTGCTCAGCAGTTTGTAGAAGGCCGTCAGTTCCTCCAGCGTCGGTTCCGTTTTCATGACGAACCTATC
Source organism: Candidatus Cryosericum sp. (assembly GCA_035369785.1). Lineage (GTDB taxonomy): Bacteria > Caldisericota > Caldisericia > Cryosericales > Cryosericaceae > Cryosericum. The sequence continues at coordinate 7,761 of DAOOUZ010000013.1, forward strand.
ATATGACATATCCTTCATATGTCAAGCCCTGCTTCAGCGTTCGTAGCCCGTGAGTTCGATATAGGCGGTCCCCTGCAGCTCTGTTCCTGCGGGCACGTCCGCCCCGGGGACGGAGAGCGTGCGCTCCGTCCTTGCCTGCACCGTGCAGATGCCCTCCCAGTAGTCCGGCATGACCAGCGACGAAACAACCTGCCCGCGCACGAGGGGGACCACATGCGCCCGCAGCACCGGGCCCTCCTGCTGCCCCCCCGTCCAGACAGCGAGGTCCCACGTGACAGGGTATGTGATGCCGGTGCGCGTCCGGAATCTGTCCCGCGCCTGCACGTCCACGCGCGTGACGCGCACGCTGCGGCCTTGCAGGGTCACTGTCCCCGAACTCACCAGCGCGCCGTCCTGGTCGAAGTTGAACAGCATGATGTACAGCTGCTCCCGCTCGAAGCGCAGGGAGAACCAGTTCCACTTGAGACCCGTCACGCGGAAGTCCCCCCATTGGTGGTCGTGCCACGTCACGCCGCTCACGGACAGGCGCTCCCCCGCAAGCTCGACCACACCATTGGTCGCCATGTCCGGAACGGTGAAGTAGTAGGATGCGTCCCCGGGCTTGTTGGCCATCTCCTGGACGCCCCCCGGCGCCTGCGCAACAAGGTGCCCCCCGCTGCAGGTGAGCCGCACCCTCGTACTGTGGGCATGTGCGCTGACAGTGAAGGTGCCATCCGGCGCCGCCTCGAGGCTGCCCCCGGGGAACCGCAGAATGGGTCCTGAGGCACGCAGGGGTCGCAGGTAGACGGGGAGCAGAACGCCAGTGCCAACGTAGCGCCCTGTTTCGACGTCCGTCACCGCAAGGTGGACGACAACCGTGGTCAGGAGCGTGCGAATGCGGAAGAAGGTGACCTCGACCCCGAGCGGCGCGTCGCGCCCGGGCGTGCTCAGGACGCTCGTGAAGTACCACCACTCCGCGTGGCAGTCTGCATGCGCACGGTGGTCCTCCGGGGCGAACACGATGGGCGCGAGGGAGCGCCGCGAGGCACGGCGCGTTACAGCGCCGTACACGGCCAGCGGCACTGCCGTCACGAGTCGTTTCAATGCTGTTCTTGCTGTCATTGCCTCACTTCACCGTCCCATGTTCAGTATCCCCGCATCCCCTCCGTCTCCAATTGTGAATCCCTTCGGTGCCAGGCACCGATGGTATTCACAATGCCAGTGTGTGCGACCTGGCCGAACAGCGACGTGAGTATTGTGATGAAAACATGAACCTGCACCATGGTCAAACCCTGAGGCTTTGATAGGCTTATCTAAATTTTTGATGGGGCAAGTTTGGCAGCACCACCTCGCGCCACTGTAGGCCTGGAACGATGGGGGTCTGAATTGGGAGTTGAACGATGGGTCGAACAAAGGAGACCTTCATGCACAGCAAGAACGATACCTGGCAACTGAACCTGTCACTGTTGACACTGCTGGAGCTGGTGTTGGCATATCTGTTCGCGCTGCGTGTCCCCACGGAACACCAGCTGTGGGCAGGAGGATTCCTCGTGCTCCTCGTGGTCCTCACTTACCTCTGGCGGCCTCTGCAGAGCTTCATCCTGCTTGCCGTCGGAGCCCTGGCGAGCTCTTTCGTCTACGTCTGGCTCGCATGGAACGAGGGCAGCGCCTCGCAGCTTGCCCTTATCGAGCAGCAGGTTATCCTCATCGTCCTCGGAACGGTAACCTGGGGCATGGGCGTGTACGTGCGGGGATTTGTCGAAGAGGCACGGGCGCTGCGAGCCCGCACCGCGGAGCTCGAGAAGTACAGCCCGCAGACGCGGCTCCTGACGTTGAACGAGTTCAAGAATGAGGCCCGTATGGCCTTTGCCATCGCAAAGCGGCGCGGGGAGCACGATGTCCTGCTGCGGCTGACCCTGCGCGGTTTTGCGCCGGAGGGTGCGGGAGTGAGGACCTCTGCACGTCTTATGAGCATTTTGAGCGAGGCCGTCGTCTCGTCCGTGCGTTCGGACATCGACATCGCCGGTTACCTACCCCCCAATACCGTGCTCGTGCTGCTTCAGAACACCGACGAGAACGGCGCGCGGATCGTCGTGAACCGGATGATGGCCGCACTCCGGAAGCAACCGTCTGTCAACGCTGAAACACTCGAGCGGGACATTGCTGTCGAGATTGTGCTGCTGGACCAGGATGGTGCCACCTTCGAGGCGGCACTGCAGAAAGAACCTGAGAGCGCATGACGCTGTCAACGGTCGTTCTCATCGTCACCGGCCTGTTCTGGCTGATGATTCTGTACAATGTGGTCCTTGCGGTTGCAGGACTGGTACACCGGAGCCGGCCGGTGGAGCTGCACGCTCCCCCCTCCTGGCCAAGTGTCGATGTGCTCATCCCCGCGTACAACGAGGGCAAGGTCCTCTTCGGCACCCTCGACGCCATGGCCCAGCTCGACTATCCGGGCACGCTCAACGTCTATCTGCTCGATGACAACTCGACGGATACGACCGGGGCCATTGCAGACTACTTTGAGGGCCGGCTCGCGACCATCCATCACGTCCATGTGCCCAAGGGACTTCCCAAGGGAAAGGCACGAGTGCTCAACTATGGCTTTCACAACTCGACGGGCGACATGGTCGTCGTGTACGACGCCGACAATCAGCCCAGGCCCGATGCCGTCACCCTGCTGGTCGAGAAGACACTCGAAAGCGACCGCTATGCGGGGGCCGTGGGCACGGTGCGCACCATCAACATGTACAGCAACGCGCTGACGCGCATGATCGGGCTGGAGTTCATGATGTTCCAGCTGCTCATGCAGTCCGGCAGGTGGCAGCTGTTCAAGCTGGGCACCTACACCGGAACGGACATGCTGGTCCGGCGTTCGGTGCTGACCAGCGTCGGTGGCTGGGACGAGCACGCGCTGGCCGAGGATACCGAGCTTTCCATGCGCATCGCGAGCAGCGGCCTGCAGATCCCCGTCGTTCCCTCCTCCATCACCTACGAGCAGGAGCCCGAGACCCTCAAGGCCTGGTTCCGCCAACGCTCGCGCTGGCTGCAGGGCAATCTCTACACTGTGTCGAAGACGCTCCATGACCCACAGCTCAGGGGCGGCGCGAACACCTTCAGCATTCTCCAGATGCTCTCCGTGTACTACGTGTTCATTCTCCTGCTGCTGGTCTCCGACGTCTGGTTCGTCATGGGCCTGCTGGGTAGGTTCACAACGCCTTCTTCGATTCCACTCCTGATCCTGTGGTTCGAGACCATCTGGATCTACGCGGCGCAGATTTCGCTGGCCACGGTCTCTGAACATGAGGCGAGCGCCAGGAACATCCTGTTTGCGCTGCTCATGTACTTCACGTACTCCCAGCTGTGGATCTACCTGGTTATCAAGAGCTACATCCTGCAGGTGGCTGGCATCTTCAAGAAGGCGGAGCCCATCTGGGACAAGACGCCCCGCTTCTGA
>DAOOUZ010000013.1:11296-19858 GCA_035369785.1 Candidatus Cryosericum sp.
TATGCGCTCATCCTGGAGCACCTGCTGGCGCTCGTGCGTGGGTTGGCCATCCAGGGGGAGCGCGTCCTGCTGGACGGAACCGTTCTGCCCCGCCAGCTGGCGCCACTGCTTGTGCCCCCGGCCACGCCGGTGCAGGTCCTCGTGCTCCTGCCGCCCCTCGAAGAGTGTCTGCGGCAGGAACACCTGCCCACGCGCTCCGTTGCCACACACGAGGACAAGGTGCGTGCCACCTGGCAGGAGATGCAGGCGTGGCGCTCCGTCACGGCTGTACCGGTCCGCATCGTCGAGGCCGTGGGACAGGAGCGTGCCGCGGCGCTCGCGGACCTGGCCCGCCTACTCCCAGCCTGAGCGTCTGCGCTGCAGCAGGACGGCGAACACGGGCGCTCCGATGATCCCCGTGAGGATTCCCAGAGGAATCTCTGCCGTCAGCAGCGTGCGCGCCACATCGTCGATGAGCATCATGGTCAGGGCGCCCACGGCCATCGAGGCGGGCACCAGCCTGCGCGCGTCGGGGCCAACGAGCCAGCGGCTGAGGTGCGGCACGACGAGCCCCACCCATCCGATGACGCCCGCAAGGGACACGCTGACCGCCGTCGCCATCGTGGTCAGGCCGATGAGCAGCAGGCGCATCTCCGCCGGATTCTCGCCCAGCGAGCGGGCCTCCTCGTCGCCCATCGAGAGGACGTTGACCTTCCATCGAAGGACGGTGACCGCCACCAGGCACGGGATGATGACGGCGGCCGCACGTCCGAGGTCACCCCACTGCGCCGAGGCGAGCGACCCCATGAGCCAGAACACAATCTGCGGAAGCCTCGTCGCGGGATCCGCGACGTACTGTGCCCCGGAGATGAGCGACGAAAACAGACTGCCCACGACAAAGCCCGCCAGTACCAGCGTGACCTGGGACCTGTCCCGCCCGAAACGCGCGATGAACATGGTGAGCAGCACGGCCACTGCTCCCATGGCGAAGGCCGAGGCCTGCGTCACGATGGCACTGGCCCCGAGGAGAATGGCGGCGGCCGCACCAAACCCCGCCCCGGACGAGACGCCCAGGACGTACGGCGACACCAGCGGATTGCGGAACAGTCCCTGAAACACGGCGCCCCCAGCGGCGAGCGAAGCCCCCACGAGAGCACCGGCCAGCACGCGGGGTAGGCGCACCTGCCAGACAACCGTTTCCACCGTCCCGTCCCATGCGGGGGTGATGGGAAAGAGGCGCGCAAGGAGAACGCGCACAACCGTGCCGGGAGGCACGGCATACCGACCCACGCAAAGCGAGAGCAGAAGGATGGCCACCACCGCTGCCCACAGCGCGGCAACGGTCCAGCCGTATCTGCGCTCCCTCACCCCCTGCCCCCGGCGACGATGACCCGCCGCGACCCGTCCGTCAGCATCTCGATCGGCATGTGGTACAGTGCCCCCAGGCGTTCCGCCGTGAGAGCCTCCTCCGGCGTGCCCGTCGCCACAAGGCCGCCCTCGCCAAGCAGACCGACGCGGTCGGCATACTGCATGGCATCGTTCGGGTCGTGCACCGTCATGACGGCTGCCAGTCCGCGCCCCGTGGCGAGTCCTCGTATCCGGTCCAGCACCATGTACCGGTTGCGGAAGTCCAGGTGGGCCGTGGGTTCGTCCAGCAACAGGACCTCGGCTTCCTGCGCCAGCGCTCGGGCAAGCAGAACCAGCTGCAGCTGGCCACCGGAGAGCTGCGTGTAGGGGCGCCCGGCCAGCTCCAGCATGTCCAGCGCGGCAAGGGCTTCGCGCGCCTTCTCCACATCCGCGGGTCCCGGCGCGGAACCGACTCCGACGTGGGGATTGCGCCCCATGAGGACGACCTCCTGCACCGTGTAGGGAAACACCGGCGCATGCGCCTGCGGGACCACCGCCACAGTCCTGCTCAATTCGCGGGCAGAGAGGGTCCGTGTGTCCCTCCCCTCGAAACGGACAACCCCGGTGGTCGGCCTCAGCACGCGTTCCATGCAGCGCAACAGCGTCGTCTTGCCGGCCGCGTTGGGACCCACGATGGCAAAGACCTGCCCCCGCCGTACCTGCATGCCCACGTCGTGCAGGACCACGGCCTCACCGTAGGAGAAGCCCAGGTCCTGGATGTCGACCACCGGAACGTCCATGCGCTACTGGCCGAGTGTCTGCAGGTCTGCGGCCGGCACGGTGAAGCCGTAGAACTGCTGGTAGAATGTGGCAATCTCCGTGGACAGGTCCATGTGCACCTGGTCCGGATACAGCGTGCGCGCAAGCCACAGCGTTCCCAGGAAGGACTCGGGCACTGGCATGTCCCATGAGACGATATACTTGGGCATCACGTACACCCGCTTGTTGATGACGGCGGCGACATGCTGCAGCTTGGGGTTGGCCAGCACCCCGCTCACGGTGTCCTGCGTATACGATGTCAGAATGATGACGTCGGGATTCCACGCCAGCACCTGCTCCGGCGAGACGTCAATCTTGCCGCCGCTCACGCCCTCGGACACGCTGACGCCGCCAGCGTTGCGCACCATGAACGTCTGAAAGAAGTCTCCTCCGAAGGTCTTGAAGATGCCCGATCCGGCGACGTAGACGCGGGGACGTTTCGCCGGTTCCACCGCCGCAACGGCGTCGGTCACTGCCTTCATGCGTGAGTTCAGGCGGTCGACCGCCTTCTGTGCCTGTTGCACGCGGCCGGTCAACTGACCCATGCGGGTGATGCCGTCCACCAGCTCCCCTGGCCGTTCAGCGGAGAACACATATGCCGGCAGTCCCGCCGCCTTGAGCGCCGTCAGCATGGAGCCGGCCTCGGTGAGCACGATATCGGGACGCGCCGCCAGCAGGCTTTCGATGCTGGCAGTGTTCTGGTCGCCCGCACTCGGAATCTTGCTCATGCGCGGGAAGATGAGCGACATTGCCTTGCCCTTGACGGCAGGACCGAATGTCGCGACCACAAGCTGGTCCTGTGCGCCGACGGCAAAGACGAGCTGGGTGGCCGTCGCCGACACTGTTGCAATGCGGATGACACGGCGGGGTACAGTGACCTTGTTGCCTGCCATGTCGGTGACCTCGACCATCTGCTTGGGAAGGGTCAGCGTGATAGTCCTGCTCGCGGCCGTCCAGGTCGCCAATCCGCCCAGCGACTCCGCCGCGAAGCGGATGGGAATCATCACACGCCCGTGAACGATGGCGGGCACCACGCGGTGGTCCGTGTCGATCCACGTGGTGCGGCCGTCCACCCGCGCCTGTGCGTTGCCAACGGCCAGGTCCACTGAATGTCCGTCAAGGGCAAGACGCACCGTTCTGGTCCGGGCGTTCCACGCGACGTTGCCCCCGGTCATCTCGACGATGCTGCGGATGGGCACGACCGCCCGGTTCCATGTGGTCTCCACAAGCGGCACAACACCGGCGTCAGAAGCATCGACAGGAACCTCGAACCCGTTCACGACCATGGTGGGACTTCCCACGGTGAGGACGATGGATGACACGGGGCGATACGCGGCCCGGACCTGCGCCCGCGGCACCGCGCAGACCACCATGGCAAGGATCAGTGCAAGAATGCTGCAGCGGAACGTTCTCGAATGCATGCACAAACCTCCTGGGAATATGATGTGGGCGCGACGACCCATCCTTCACCGGAGGCACAGCGCCGGGCGGCGCACGACCTGAAGCTGCGCGCACGGCGGCGCACAGCCACAGCAGCGGTTCACGGCGGAACCGCAGCCGGCATCATGGAACACGCAAGCAGTATACGGCGGGCGTCGGGACTGTCAAAGTCGAAACGCCGCCGGTGTGTCCGTCGGGCCTGCTGGCGCTAGAGATCCCGGTCGTACCGGCCCGCGACGGTGCAGCTCATGAGGAAGCGGTACAGCTCCACCGGGTCCGCCGATGTGTAGGCAAGCTCCCGCCCCCCGCTGCGGCGGGACCCCGGAATCCAGGACGCCACGTCGCAGGCGCTGGTTGTCAGGAACCGCACCGTCCACGTGGCAGGGGATGCCCCGAGCACCTCTTGCTGGAGGGTGCCCTCGAGCTGCTGCGCGGCCAGGTTCGCACGGCCGCGTTCCAGCAGAGTGCGCGCGGCAGCTGCCGCACCCTCGCGGATCAGCGTCCGCGCAGCCTCGGGCATCAGCGTCCGCTGGGCGTACCGGCCGCACGCCCACTTGGTGGTCACAAACACGGCATGGGGAAAGTACTGGCGCGAAAACGCGCAGTACTGGTCATCGCCACTTCCGAAGAGGAGCGGAATCCCCAGGCGCGCCAGCAGCACCATGTTGATCTCCGTCTCGCCCACCGCGTGGCCATTCACGAGCACCTCGTAGATGGCCGATGAGGAGTAGGTGTGGTCCATGGAGCCGTTGCGCGTGCCCACCGGCGCGTGGTAGCCCACGAAGAGGGCGCCGTCGCAGGTTTCGTCGCACCCCTCGACCATGTACAGCGGCCTGGGATACCCGCGCACAACCTGCACGTCCTGCGGCAGGCGGTCCAGCAGCAGGTTGCGCCCCTGGCTGTGGCTGTCCGCGATAAGAACTCGAGCTCCTGCGTCCGCGGTGCGGATGCCCTCGATGGCGGCGCAGACTTCGCCCGTCATCAGTTCTCGCTGCTCCCCGGTCGTCTCGGTCCACGACGCAAGGCCGGCGATTCCTTCCATGTCCAGACTGATGAAATAGTTCATGGTTCCTCCTGTGTCGCCTCTCAGTATAGCCCGACAGTGGTGATGGGCATCTTGCGCCCGGCGAAGGCGCTGATATGCTGGTCGTGCCGGGTGCCCGCAGACGAGGCGCGCGGCGATGGGGAGGCACGTCGCTTGACAGTGGATGAGAAAACAGCAGCTGGCGCGCTGGTCGTGCTCATAGGACCGTCCGGGTCGGGCAAGTCGACCTTTGCACGCCGACATTTCAAGCCGACCGAGGTCGTCTCCTCCGACGCGTGCCGCGCCCTCGTGGCCGATGACGAAGCCGACCAGAGCGCAACCCCGGCCGCCTTCGCCGTCCTGCACTGCATCGTGGAGCAGCGCCTGCGGGCCGGGCGGCGCACCGTGGTAGATGCCACCAACGTGCAGGCGAAAGCGCGGAAGCCCCTGCTGGACCTTGCCAGGCGCTACCACCGCCCAGCCATCGCCATTGTGTTCGACCTTCCGGTGGAGACCTGCAAGGGACACAACCGCAGCCGAACCGACCGCGTGGTCGCGGACTTCGTGGTCGACCGTCAGCGCGCGCAGGCCCCTCTGGACGCCTCGGTGCTCGAGGCCGAGGGCTTTGACCGTGTCATCACCTTCCACTCGCAGCAGGAAGTCGAGGCATACGGGAAGGCAACTGTCCCCTCGCCCCTCATGGCGCGCGACCGGCCCGGCCCCTTCGACATCATCGGGGACGTGCACGGCTGCGACCGCGAACTGCTGGCCCTGCTGGCAGCGCTGGGCTATAGGGTCGAGGACCCGGACGCCCTGATTCCTCGCATCACCGCGCCTCCGGGGAGGACCGCCGTCTTCGTAGGCGACCTCTTGGACCGCGGACCCGACAGCGTGCGCACCCTGCTCATCGCCATGGCCATGGTGCATACCGGGACCGCTCTCGCGATTCCCGGCAACCATGACGACAAGCTGCTCCGCGCGCTCAGAGGCGTCTCCGTCAAGATGAACAACGGGCTGGACCGAACCATACAGGAGCTGCAGGCCGCGGGTGGCGACGTGCAGGCGCTGGTGCGCGAGTTCTTGGCCAGCCTGCCTGCCCACCTCGTCCTGGACCGCGGCAACCTGGTCGTCGCCCACGCCGGACTTCCCGAGGAGCTTCAGGGCGTCGACTCGCCCGGCGCGCGCGACACGGCCCTCTTTGGAACGCCCACCGGTGAGCGGGACGCGTACGGCATCAAGGTGCTGGTGGACTGGGCGCACGCCTACAAGGGAACCGCCCTGGTCGTCTGGGGCCACCTGCCCGTGGCGCACGCGGCCTGGGTTGGCAACACCATCGACATCGACACCGGCTGTGTCCACGGGGGCAGGCTCACGGCCCTGCGGTACCCAGAGCGCGAGCTGGTCAGCGTACCCGCCGAGCGGGTCTACTCCACCCCCATCAAGCCCCTCTGACCAAATTGTGAATACCATCGGTGCCTGGCACCAAGGGTATTCACAATTGCAGACAGACGCCTAGTGCGGCAGATTCAGACGCTGGACATCCAGCTGCGAGCGAACGTCCGACGTAGGTTCAATGGTGTGCAGACTCTCCTGATCGTACTCGAAGGTTTCCGCCTGCTGTTCGTAGTCTGCCATGCCCAGCGTGGGGAGCGCCTCGCCCTGATGGCGCAGGACGCTGTGCAGGAAGAAGGGAATCATGTTCTCCAGTTCCCACTTCACTTCGGTCACGGGCAGGATGCGGTCGTGGTACAGCAGCGCGCTGCTCAGCGGCGCAAGGGAGCAGGCAATGCTCCACGCCTGTGTCAGGATGTCGTGCGGCTCGTAGACGGTCCATGGTTCCAGGTAGGCGTCGCGCAGCTGGTCCGTGACGTCGGGGATGTCGCCGAAGTACGGGCGCAGCTCGTCGGGGTCCGAGAAGAAGGCCATGGAAAGGAACGGGTGCGACAGGCACGCATCGGACCAGTCGATGAACACGGGACCATTTGCGCCCCGGACGATCTGGCCGGCCCAGAAGTCGCCGTGGTCCACGCTGGTCGGCAGGCGCAGGGTGCCCAGGCGGTGCGCTGCTATCTTGAGCGCGCGGGCGCGGTAGTGCAGGGCGTGAATCTGCTTCATGCTCAGGCCGTTCTCCTGCCCTGGCTTGAGCGCGACCGTGTCCGTGAGCAGGCGGTCGATGCCCTCCACCAACTGCAGCAGACCGCGGCTGGGGCACCCCGCCACGGAAAACCGGCGCGTCGCGTCCACCCAGTCGACCTGCAGCTGCGCATAGGTGCGCACCGCCCCTTTCCACTGCTCCAGCCCCGGCACGGCGTCAAGGGTCTGTGCCCCCACGTCGCGCATGAGCATCCAGCGCCGGTCCGCATCGATGGCCAGGACCTCCGGGACCATGCCGTGGTACTCGTGGTCCAGGAGGACGGTGACACTCACCTCCTGCCCCAGAGACGGCGGCACGGCCTTGAAGTAGACCATGCCATGTGTCGTCGGGAGCCGCATGACGCACGAGCGCTCCCACGAGCAGACCTGCTCCACGGGCCCGGTGGGCTTGCTGTCAAGGACGGCAAGTTGCTGCACAATCCAGCGCCCCGCCTCGTTGGTCCAGCCCTGGTCGTACCATGGCACCCGGAGCGACGTGTCGGCCGCGTGCACCCACGCAAACCACTCCTCCAGCACGCGTGCCATGCCGGGCGTTGCGAGAGGGAGGGCGGCCGCCTCGCCGGCATCCACCCACCGCGCCGCCCAAGGCAGGGTCCACGTCGAGGCGTGGTTCTCAATGGCGTAGACCATCTCCTGCACCGGCGAACCGGGGTCCATGTCGGGGGAGACGCAGCGGCGCGTCGTCGCGCGGATCTGCAGGGCTGCGTTGGCGACCTGGTTGACCTGCGCCACCTGCTGCCACCGTGCGACTTCCGGCGCCGGGGCATGCGGCAGTGTCCACGTCCCGCCCTCTGGAAAGAGCAGGACGCGCGCGTCCTGCGCATCCGGAATGATGAAGTAGTATGCGCGCGACGCTCCGCTCACGGCGTCACGACCCGCGCTCCACTGCAGACAAGCCTGGCACTGCGTGCTTCATGCATCTCTCCCCCACCTGGCGGGCAGCCGCTTCGCCACCCTCCGCCGCGCACAGTATAGTGTGTGTGTAGGGAATTGCCACGCGCCGGCTTGTCAGCCGGCCTTCCCGCCGGGCGGTGTTCCGCGCGTGTCGCGCCTGTAATACGGGGACAGCGCCAGCAGCCGGTGGCGGATGAACGGCGCAGCGAGCGGCACCAGCGCTCTCTTCCACCCAAGGGCCTGTCGCTGCAGCGCCAGCGTCTGCTCGAAGCTGTGCTGCTGATAGTGCAGCAGGCGCTCGCTCTCCTCCGTGTCCATATAGTCGCAGTGGTAGGGCGTCTGCGTAAATGCCGCCTCGGGCAGCATGCCGATGCCCAGCGCCCCCAGCGAGCGTTCCATGAACCGCCGCCCGGTCACCTGACAGGACGGCCCGCCCGCCACGAGCAGCGTCCGGCCTTCCAGCCCCGGCTTCATGGCCGCCTCGGCTACCGCCGTCCCCGCGTCCATCGGCGCAAGGTACTCCATGCGGTCGTCCAGGCGCACCTCGAACATCAGGGGGTCCAGTTCCCGCAGTTCCACGGGCGGCACCGCGCCAAAGCGCAGGATGACCCACGGCAGGCCTGAGGCGTGCAGCATGTGCTCGCACGTCATCTTGTGGTAGGCATAGTCCTCGTACGGGTGCAGCATCTCGTCCACCCGCCGCGGCGGCGGAAGGTGCTGCGTGCGCCCGTAGAGTGCGATGGACGAGCTGAACACGACGCGGGGCCGCACCTGCGTCGCGAGCGCCGCCTGCAGAAGGTTCCACGTGCCGCCGACGTTGATGGTCTCCGCCCACGCCGGGTTCTCCTCGCTCTTGGGCGGGATGATGAAGGCCAGATGAACGATGGCATCGACCCCCTGCACGG
>DAOOUZ010000014.1:0-19452 GCA_035369785.1 Candidatus Cryosericum sp.
GATAGTCCACAGGGTAACGCTCTGGCCAACCCCCATAAGCATGAGGCCAAGGATGGAAACCGACACCATGCCCCACAGCACCCCATAGATCTTGCGGCGAGGGCCACCCCAGGCCACCATGATAGCTCCCCCTACGACACCACCGACAGCCGAAACGGTATTCACAAAGCCAAGGACCTCCGCGTTGTCGTTCGTTCGAGCAAGCAGCATCGGTGTCCACACCGTAAGGCAGACCGAGGAGATGAGGTTACACAGGAAGAAGCTCACCTGCAGCAGAAAGAGGGGCCTCCTGCCGACGATGTACCGCCAACCGAAGAGGGTTTCCTTCCAGAGACTGCCACGAGCCTGTGACCCCACCGCCGAGGCAGTGGGGTTCGGCACCTCGACGATAAGCAGGAGCGCGACGGCAACGCAGAACGAGAAGACATCAAACAGAAAAACGGGGACGAGTCCCCAGTTGACGACGACGGCACTCGCAATAATGGGAGCAATAATCCCGGCGCCATTCTGAGCCATCGACATCATGCCCGAAGCCCGACCATACTGTTCCCTCGGGACCATTGTGCTGATGGCCGACTGGTACGCGGGCCACTGAAACGCCTGAAACGTTCCCGACAGGGCCCCGATGGCGCACAGGTGCCATATCTGGAGATGTCCCGTAAGATACAGGACCAGCATGGCGACTGTCCCAAGCCCTGCGGCGACGTCTGAAACACCCATCGCCCACTTGCGATTCCAGCGGTCCACCAGTGCTCCTGCCGTTGGGCTCATGATAATTGTGGGAGCAAAGCTGAAAAAAGCCACAGTACTCAGCGCCGTGGCGCGCCCCGTGACCTGCCAGGCCCAAACGCTGATTCCAAAGGACGTCATGGCGGATCCTATGAGGGAAACCACCTGGCCCGCCCAGATATACGTAAACCCCTTCATGCCCTTCGGTCTTGCTTGCGTCATGAAGCCCTCCCCTGGGATTCCGACACTTATCTGACTGTACCGGAATCATAGAGAAATCGTTTGCGTTTGCAAGGGAGTAGCCCCACAAATGGCAGAAGGCCTTGTTCCAAAGGAGAACAAGGCCTTCGCAGACTACCTGTACACAGCGCCTTACTTCAATGTCACCAGCTGGTAGTGTCGTGTGCCCAGACCGATTTCCTCGCCATGGACCAGCTGCGACTCCCAGTCCGTGTCCTCGTGCACACGGGCGAACTTGTCGCCGCCTTTGTACTGCTTGTCGCCGAGAACGCTGTTCTGTTGAGCTGCAGCGCTGTTGACCAGGTCAACGCATGCCTGGTCCAGGGCGACAGGGTCGAAGCTTGCCGCGATGCCGATATCCGGAACAATGGCAGCATCATTGACGACCCAGCAATCGCAATTCGGGCTGACGTTCATGATGAAGCTCACATGGAAGGACGGCTTGTCCCGCAGAACAGCATAGGCGTACTCCGCAATCTTCTCGTTGAGCGCCTCGTTGGTACCATGAAACACCGGTTTGGCGGCGTCATACATGCACACGGCGACGCACTGCCCACAGCCGATGCACAGTGAGTAGTTGATGGACGCCTTGTGATCCCCGTCCCACGAGATAGCCCCCCGGGGACACGAGCGCAGGCATGTTCCGCACCCAATGCACCTGGCCTTGTCGATACGGGGCTTGGACTCAGAGTGCATCTGCATCTTGCCCCCGCGCGACCCGCTCCCCATGCCGATATTCTTGAGAGTGCCACCAAAGCCGGCCTGATCATGCCCCTTGAAGTGTGTGAGCGATATGATGATGTCCGCATCGGCGATGGCCGCCCCGATTTTCGCCGTTTCGCAGCGCTTGAGGTGAATAGGGATCTCACGGTAGTCCGTTCCCTTGAGACCGTCTGCAATGATGACGTCGGCGCCTACGGCGATTCGGTTGAACCCGTTCTCCTGCGCTGACTGGAGATGGTCAACGGCGTTTGAGCGGCCTCCTTTGTAGAGCGTGTTGCAGTCCGTCAGAAACGGCCTGCCTCCCAGATCGCGGATCAGCCGTACCACCCTTGCTGCGTAATTTGGCCGAAGGTACGCAAGGTTGCCAGGTTCCCCCAGATGCATCTTTATCGCGACAAACTTGTCCTTGAAATCGATGTTCCCGACCCCGGCGGCCCTCATGACAGCTTCCGTCTTGTCCAGCAGCCCATGCCCGGGACGCGTGCGCATGTCGGTGAACCAGACCTTCGACAACTGGTCCCTTCTTGTCACATCGTCGTTCACAGGCCGTTGTTCAGCATCGGTTCTTCTCATGGATCCTCCTGATTAGGCGCAACTGCTCTGGTCATTATACTACCGGCCTGCGCGCATGCAGCCGCGCGCGCTCTTGACTTTTTTCGTGGCTCAACAAAACTGCACTATGGATACATTCCCTGTTGTGTTGTCTGGTCGCATTCGTGGGTTCAGATGCCCCGTTGGTCTATCTTCTGGAGGACTGTCCGTCACCAGCGTCTTGGTCACACGCTGCACCGTTTTGTCAAGACCGAATCTATAGCCGTAGAGGAGACAACATGCGAAGGATTCTCAGCAGTATTCTCGTCTGTGCACTCGTGTTCACGCTTGGAACCGGTTGTTCATCGACCGCCCAGAAACCTGCAGAGCAGGTCGTCAACCTTGGCGGTATTCAACCCATGACGGGGGGAGCCGCAACATTCGGTGCGTCCGGGAAAAACGGAGCCGAAATGGCCGTGGAAGAGTTCAATGCCGCGGGCGGAGCGATGGTCGGTGGCATCAAGACGACGGTCAACTACATCAATGAGGACGATGCAGGTTCTCCGGAAGTCGGAGCCAGTGCCGCGCAGAAGCTCATCAACCAGGACAAGGTTATCGCCATATCAGGTCCTCTCATGAGCAAGGTATCGCTTGCCGTGGCGCCCATCTGCCAGGAGCGCGGTATTCCGATGGTGTCCAACGGCTCCACGGCGGTCAGCGTCACCGGTGTAGGGGATTACATCTTCCGCGCCTGCTTCATTGACTCCTTCCAGGGCACTATCATGGCCAGCTATGTCTGGGACACCCTGCATCTCAAGACGGCCGCAGTCCTCTACGACAACGGGAACGACTACAACAAGGGCCTTGCGGAAAGCTTCAGGAAGGTGTTCGAGCAAAAAGGCGGCAAGGTTGTTGCCTTCGAGGCATTCACGGACGAGGACAAGACCGTGGATTACAAGCCACAGCTCACGAAGATAAAGGCTGCGAACCCAGAGTTCTTGTATCTGCCCAACTACTACGCCTCTGCTGCGACCACTCTGAAGCAGGCGCGCGAGATGGGTCTCGCCGTTCCTGCTGGAGGTGGCGACGGCTGGGATTCTCCCGACCTTGTCAAGATCGGAGGGTCTGCCGTCGAGGGTGGCGTGTTCTCAAACCACTTCTGCAAGGATGATCCCAGCCCCGTCGTTCAGTCGTTTGTCAAGAAGTACACCGAGAAGTATGGCATGGCCCCGGATGCACTGGCAGCCCTAGCCTATGATGCAACAGGCTTGATCCTCGATGCGTTCAAGCGGGCAGGCTCGACACAGGGGTCCGCGATCAGAGACGCACTGAAGGATACCAGCTTCTCTGGCGTTGGCGGCACCTACCACTTTGACGCGAACCGGAATCCTGTGAAGATAGGATACATTCTGGGTATCAAAGACGGCCAGCAGGTCTTCGTGGCAACCGTGAACCCTTAGCACGAGCGGGAACCATGGCGCGGCGGCACTTAAGACAAGTGCCGCCGCTGGATCATGCCCAGGACGCTGCCTTCGCCTTCACCATCACACGTCCGTGCGACATGGCCTTGACTTTCCCTTTCTGACCCCCTATAGTGTGCCATGGCAGTTCAATGCGCACGACCAACCTTGCATACTCTTTCCCGCCGCAGTCATAGCGGCACGCATCCTTTCCAGATGGTCATGCGCTGAAGGCTGTACCCGTCCATCCGGGGCAGCCTTCTCCGCTTCCCGCCTAGTACTGTTGGCGGGATTTCTCATCCCTGCACGTTCCGGCGCATGGTCTGCCATACCATATCCACACTCTGGAAAGGAGACGTCATGAGAAGATCCATAGCTGTTCTGCTTGTCCTACTTGTCTGTATCGGTCTTGTCGCACAAGGCTGTCAGGTAACCGGATCCAAGGCATCTGACCGTGTCCTGACTCTCGGAGGCATTTTCCCCGTTACCGGAAGTTCTGCCGTCTACGGCGTCAACAGCAGGAATGCCATGACGATGGCGGTGGATGCGTTCAACGCAGAGGGAGGGGCCACTGTTGATGGCGAACATGTCACTGTCAAGGCTGTTGTCGAGGACGACACGGGCTCGCCCGAGGTGGGGGCCAGCGCCGCACAGAAACTTATCAACCAGGACCACGCAATAGGCCTTATTGGCGCAGTCATGAGCAAGGTGAGCCTGGCATTCGCCCCAATCGCGCAGAAGGCTGGCGTACCACAGATTGCCACTATCTCGACGGCCACGGAAGTCACCCTGGTGGGCGACTACATCTTCCGTGTATGCTTTACCGACCCCTTTCAGGGACGGGTCATGGCAGATTTTGTCTGGAACAATCTGAAGCTCAAGACAGCGGCCGTGCTCTTTGACAATGGCAACGATTACAACAAAGGACTGGCAGAGGTATTTCGTTCACGTTTTGAGGAACTCGGCGGCAAGGTCGTGTCATGGCAGGCATTCACAGATGCTGACAAGACGATCGACTACCGTCCACAGCTGACGAACATCAAGGCAGCAAACCCGGAGTTCCTGTATCTGCCCAACTACTTCATGTCCGCGACCACCTGCCTCAGGCAGGCGCGCGAAATGGGGATCAGCATCCCCGCCGGCGGCGGTGACGGGTGGGGCTCGCCCGAACTCATCAAACTCGGCGGCACTGCAGTGGAAGGTTGCTATTTCTCTGACCATGTGTCGCTGGATGATCCGCGTCCGGAGGTGCAGAACTTCGTCACCTCGTACAAAGACCTGTATGGCGACCTGCCGGATGCAACAGCGATTCTGACGTATGACGCCACGAAGCTGTTTCTTCAGGCCCTCAAGACAGCCGGAACGGCCACCGGGTCGGTTCTGCGTGACACCATTCGAGACATGACCTTCCATGGTGTATCGGGGACCATAACGTTCGACAGCGACCGCAATCCGGTCAAGTCTGCGGTCATTATCCAGGTGAAGGATGGCGCCTTCAAGTATCTGACCACGATCGAACCATAGCAAGGCCCACGCGCCGGGGGCAGGCAGGTTTGTTTCCTGCACTCTCTCCAAGTGGAAAGCAGCCAGGAGTCCACGGCCGAACCACAGTCTGGGTCCGCATGCGGGCCGCTCCCTCGAGCGGCCCGCCTACAGTCAACATGGCGACATCACAGGACGTGTCCCCGCGTGCTCTTGACAATTCTTTCACGGTTGTGATAGTATGCGGAAGAAGGGTTGAGCATTCAAATCATGCGGGTAACAGTGGAAGGAACAGATACGCACCTGCTGGGGTGCTGAATGGACGCTATCCAAGCCTTGCGTCCAGTGCCTGGATTGATGTCATGAAGATGGTTCGTTGGCACCGCCGCCTGTGCATGGATCCCCTGGAGTGTTGCAGCGCTCCATTCTGGGATCCTGGCGGGGACTTGGTTCCGACTCCCTTCGCGTCGAGCCACGCTTCCTCAAGACCCCGGGCTGCACCCTCGGCTTGCACCAACCGTTCCCTCTTGACTTTTCTGGTCCGTCTGCAAGAATGGCTTATGGTCATTCGAACGTTTCCCTCCTTGGTCTCATTCGTGGATTTGCCACACCCATCCGCTCTGCACGTGCGGCTTGCCCCCGATACCTGCACATTGGACCCGCCGGGCCCTGCAGTTCCCGGGCTTCTTCCTGGGAAGAGACCCAAGCTCTTCCTGCCCATCGACGAACAAGGACCTTGCTCTGAGCTTGCTGCGAGGTCTTTTTGCTATCTTGGGAGGGAGGTGCAGCCAGGACCGCAAGCCTGACATGCCATTTGTTTTGCAGCACTCACACTCATTTCGCTAAAGGAGAGGAGAAACTATGAGAAGAATGCTTGCGATTTTCCTTGTCTGCGCCCTTGTTGTCGGTGTCGCCGCCGGATGCTCGAGCACCGGGGGAACCCCGAAAGAAAAAGTCATCAATGTCGGCAGTGTCTGCTGCATGACTGGTGGTTCTGCCACCTTTGGTAAATCGAGCAGCAACGCCATCGCCATGGCCATCGAGGAATTCAACGCTGCCGGTGGAGCTACCATTGATGGCGTCAAGACGACCATCAACTATATCAACGAGGATGACGCCGGCTCTCCCGAGGTCGGCGCAAGCGCAGCCCAGAAGCTCATCAACCAGGACAAGGTCGTCGGGATTATTGGCGCCATCATGAGCAAGGTCTCCCTGGCGGTGGCACCCATCTGCCAGGACAACAAGGTTCCCATGATCTCGCCAACCTCAACCAACCCGAAGGTCACTCTTGTCGGCGACTATATATTCCGCGCGTGCTTCATCGACCCGTTCCAGGGAACCGCCATGGCCAACTATGTCTGGAACGACATGAAGCTCAAGACCGCCGCTGTACTGTATGACAATGGCAACGACTACACGAAGGGCCTTGCCGAAAACTTCAAGGCCAGCTTCGAGAAGAATGGTGGAAAGATCGTTTCGTATGAAGCCTTCACCGATGAGGACAAGACCGTCGACTACAAGCCGCAGCTTACGAAGATCAAGGCGACCAATCCCGAGTTCCTGTACCTGCCTGGCTACTATGCTTCTGATGCCCTTGTCTGCAAGCAGGCACGCGAGATGGGTCTGAACGTCCCCGTGGGTGGCGGTGATGGCTGGGATTCGCCAGACCTCGTCAAGATCGGCGGCACCGCCGTGGAAGGCGCGATTTTCACCAACCACTTCTCCAAGGATGACCCGAGCCCGAAGGTCCAGGCCTTTGTCACCCAGTACAAGGCGAAGTACGGAGAGACACCAGATGGATTTGCCGCTCTGTCCTACGACGCCACTGGATTGCTGCTCGACGCTTTGAAGACATCTGGTTCAACGGACAGCGCAACCCTTCGCAACGCCCTTCAGAACACGACCTTCTCGGGTATCGCTGGAGCCTACAAGTTCAACGAGAACCGCGACCCCATCAAGGCGGCGTACATTCTTCAAATCAAGAACGGTCAGCAGACGTATCTGGCAACAGTAAATCCGTAATGGTGTGAGGCATCTCGGCACCGCGCCGTTCCCACGGGACACGCGGTGCCGGCAGCTGGAGGAGAAAACATGGGCCAGTTCCTGCAACAACTCATCAACGGAATACAAATTGGAAGCATCTATGCCCTGATCGCTCTGGGCTATACGATGGTATACAGCATTCTCCGGCTTATCAACTTCGCCCATGCGGACATCTTCATGGTCGGAGCCTATATGGGATTCTTCCTGGCACCTGTCATGACAAAGGTGTTCGGTAGTGCCTTTGTTCCGACGATTGTTGGCGCCATGGTCGTCACCGGGTTGCTGGGGTTTGTCATGGAGAAACTGGTGTACCGACCGCTGCGCTACAAGTCAAAGCTGTCGGCTCTGATTACTGCACTTGGCGTATCCATGTTCCTCGAGAACTTCTGCTCGCTGCCGTTCGTATTCGGGCCGACCTTCCGCAAGTTTCCCGACCTGATTGTCACCAAGCAGATCAAGATTCCTGGCAGCCTGGGGTTGTCCGTGTCTAACGTGCTGCTGCTGGACGTCGGCGTATCCGTACTGTTGATGCTGCTCTTGTTCTGGTTCGTCAACAAGACACTGGTGGGAAAGCAGATGCGTGCCGTCGCGTTCGACAAGGCGACGGCCAGTCTCATGGGAATCAACCTCGACGTTGTCATTAGTACCGCGTTCCTTATCGGACCTGCGCTGGCCGGCGCCGCAGGTGTCCTCTACGGAACGACGTACGGGATGCTTGCATCCCCCTTCCTGGGGACTTGGCCCGGCATCAAGGCCTTCATTGCCGCGGTCCTGGGTGGCATCGGGAACATCCCCGGCGCTGTCCTAGGAGCCTACATCATGGGCATTTCGGAAGCATTCGCGACGTCTGTCGATTCTAATCTGGGCTATGGTATAGCCTTCGCCATTCTCGTTGGCATCCTGCTGATCCGGCCGAGTGGCCTCCTGGGCACGTTTACGCCCGAGAAGGTGTGAGATGCGCTTCCTTCGTTCACATCGCACGCTGGCAACTATCTTGGTCTTTGTGCTTGCGTACGTCGTCATCAAGGTGTTGAGCACGGTGCCGCTGGTCGGTGGGCAACCCCTCATGAACAGATACTATGTCCAGTTGCTTGCGCTCGTCGGCATCAACATCGTCATGACCGTGAGCCTTGGCATGGTCAATGGCTTCACTGGACAGTTTTCCATCGGACATGCTGGCTTCATGGCAGTGGGCGCATATACGTCCGCACTGATCACGACGGTCTGGCTGCACGTTGGTACTTCCAACCCGTGGGTTGGCTACCCCGTCTTCGTCCTCGCCATCATTGCAGGAGGCGTTGTTGCCGCAGGCGCTGGATACCTCGTCGGCGCCCCGTCCCTGCGCCTCAAGGGAGACTACCTTGCTATCGTGACCCTGTCTGCCAATGAGCTTATTCGGACGGTCATCCGCGTCACCCCGGTCCTGGGAGGGCCGCGTGGACTGGGAGGCATTCCCAGGTTCACGAACCTCGAGGTCATTTTCGTCTTTACCATTGTCAGCGTCGTCTTGATGCGCAACTATGTCTTCTCCTCGCACGGCCGTTCCATGAAGGCCGTACGGGACTCGGAGATTGCGGCTGAAGCGTCAGGCATCAACACGACACAGCAGAAGGTGTTGGTCTTCGTGTTCTCGGCCTTCTTTGCGGGAATCTCCGGTGGCGTGTTTGCCCACCTGCTTCAGTTCATTCACCCGGACAACTTCAGCTTTGTCAAGTCGCTCGAATACCTGATCTACCTGTACGTGGGCGGATCCATGTCGCTCAGCGGGGCCATCGTCGGGCCCGCCATCTTCACGCTGCTCCCTGAACTCCTTCGGAACCTGCAGCAGTGGCGTCTGGTTGTGTACCCTCTGGTTCTCATCCTGACCATGATTTTCCGGACGGAGGGAATCATGGGGCTCAAGGAATTCAGCTTCATTCTGATTCCTCAGCGTCAGCAAAAGGGGGCAGATGCATAATGGCACTCCTTGAGATCGAGCACCTTACCGAGTTTTTCGGGGGCCTGCGTGCCGTATCCGACTTCAACATCCGCCTGGAGCATGGGGAAATCGTAGGACTCATCGGGCCAAACGGTGCGGGAAAGACTACAGTTTTCAACGTCATCACCGGCGTCTACCGTCCCACCCAGGGTACGATTGTGTTCGACGGGCAAAGCATTGTCGGCAAGAAGACGCATCAGATTACGCAACTGGGCATAGCGCGCACATTCCAGACCATCAGATTGTTCAGCCAGTCGAGCGTCATCGACAACATCAAGATAGCGTATCACTTCCGAATGCCGTACGGCAACATGGACTCGTTCCTGCACACCCGCAAATACTGGGAGGGCGAGCGGATGGTCGACGACTACGCTATCGACTTGCTGCGCATTTTCCATCTGGACCAGCAGGCAGACAACGTGTCCGGTTCGCTGCCCTACGGCGCTCAGCGCCGTCTCGAGATCGCCCGTGCACTGGCCACGAAACCGAAGTTGCTGATCCTCGACGAACCAGCGGCGGGCATGAACCCGGCCGAAGCCGACGAACTGATGACGATGATCCGCTGGCTGCGTGACCAGTTTGATCTCACCATCCTGCTCATCGAACACCAGATGAGAGTTGTCATGGGCGTCTGCGAGCGCATCAAGGTTATGGATTTTGGAGAAACCATCTGCGAAGGCGTACCAGAATACGTACGCAACGACCCCCGGGTCTGCGAAGCATACCTTGGAAAGGGGGCCTGACATGCTGCTCGACGTTCAGAACATCAACGTGTACTACGGTTCCATTCATGCACTCAAGGACGTTTCCTTCACCGTGGAGAAGGGGGAGATTGTCACCATCATCGGGGCCAACGGTGCCGGCAAGTCCACGACTCTTCGTGCACTCTCGGGTATCCTCCGGTCATCCACGGGTGCCATCGTGTATGACGGTCACGACATTACACACACGCCACCGCATCTCATTGCGCGCATGGGTATCTCCCACGTGCCAGAGGGGCGCGGTATCTTTGGAAATCTTACGGTTCAGGAGAACCTGGACGTTGCCCTCTCTTCTGTCAAAGACAAGAAGACCGCGGGTCCCAACCAGGACAAGGTCTTTGGCCTGTTCCCTCGGCTGAAGGAACGGCGCAAGCAGATCGCAGGAACACTGTCCGGGGGTGAGCAGCAGATGCTTGCCGTCGGCCGTGGTCTCATGCAGAACAACCCATTCATGCTGCTCGATGAACCTTCCATGGGACTGTCGCCTGTCCTGGTCGAAGAGATTTTCGGCATCATCACCGAGATCAACCACCTGGGAAAAACCATCCTGCTGGTCGAGCAGAACGCTACAAAGGCGCTCTCGATCGCGAGCCGTGGGTACGTTCTGGAGACGGGAAGCCTGGTTCTTTCAGGCACGTCAAGCGAACTCCAGAGCAACCCCGACGTGAAGAAAGCCTACCTGGGCGGCTAGGAACCGCCACTCCTCCTCACTGTTCCCGTCAGCGGAATGCCCGCTGACGGGAACATGGTGTTCCTCTATTCAGCTTGCTCCATTTCTGCAGTGTAGGCTCCAGCCCGGGCAGCGCTGTTGCACATGGCCCGATGGTGGAACGCCTTCTGAGCCGCACCGACGTTTGCCTCATCGCCGTGCCAGATCGTCAACGCAGGTTCCTGCAGCGCGCGCCCGTAGGAGTAGCTGAGCTCCCATGGGTGCGGTCCCATCTTGTTCATCGCGTTGAGATGGGCAGTAGCCACTTCGGATGACTGTCCCCCTGACAGGAACACGATGCCGGGAACGGCCGCCGGCACAGTACGGCGCAAGGTTCGCACGGTGGCTTCTGCAACTTCCTCCACGCCCGCCTGCCGAACACACGCCTTGCCCGAAATGACCATGCTCGGCTTGAGCAGCATACCCTCGAGCAGGACACCCTGACGGGCAAGCTCCTTGAAGACGCTCCCCAGGACGCGTGTCGTGACAACCTCGCACTGTTCCTGGTCGTGATCTCCGTCCATGAGCACTTCGGGCTCGACGATGGGAACCAGTCCCGCTTCCTGAGCCAGCGCGGCATAGCGCGCCAGGTCATGCGCATTGGCTGCAACGCAGGCCTGCGTCGGAATGCCGGCCCCGATCGTAATGACTGCACGCCACTTCGTGAACTGTGCCCCCATGGAGCGATACTCGGCAAGACGCTCACGAAGGCCATCCAGCCCCTGCGTGACCTTCTCGGCCGGATGCAGGGCCATGTCGGTCGTTCCTGTGTCTACCTTGATGCCCGGAATAATGCCGCGTTCAGCAAGCAACTTCGGGAACAGTGTTCCCCCCAGCGACTCCTGACGGATTGTCTCGTCAAACAGAATCACGCCCGAGATGTACTCTTCGATGCCGGGCGTAGTAAACAGCATGTCCCGGTACATCCTGTGTGTTTCTGCCGTGGAGGGTATGCCCAGCTTGGCAAAACGCTTGCCAATAGTCCCGATGCTCTCGTCTGCTGCCAGGATTCCTTTACGAGGTGCCACAAGAGTCTTTGCCGTCTCTCTCAGTTCACGTTCGTACGTCATCTCATCCTCCTTGTCCGTTCACCTGCGCTGCACTTCCGACGTCAATCATCACTCGTCCGCCTCCAGCGACTCATCGTCCTCCCCGCCGCCCAGCTCTGCTGCCTGGCTGCGCATCTTCTCGGCAAGGTCCGTCTTTCCCTGCTCCTCGTAGGCCTCGCTCAATTCCCACAGGAGCTGCTGGCGGAGTTCGAGGTCTGGCGTCAGCGCCTCCAGTTCCAGTGCCTGCAGGAACACCTGGACAGCCTGTTCGTAGTCCCCTTCCAGCGCATCAGCATCGCCCATGGTCTGCAGGGCGCGCGCCCTAAACAGTGTGTCGCCCAGTTCTTCTCCCAGCGTCTTCCCTTGACTGGCGAGCGTGCGTGCCGTGCCGGCGTCTCCCTGAGCAATGGCTACCTGGCTCATGACAAGCAGCGCATCGGCTTCAAGCTCCCGGTTGCCCATGGCCTGCGCCGTCGCATGTGCCAGCTCAAAGTAGTGCATCGCCCGCTCCCACTCTTCCAGCTCTGTGTACATGCCACCCAGATCGCTGGCAAAGTGGAGCGTGAGTTCGGGTTCCGGCTGCAGGGTTGCCGCAAGGGCCTCCGCCTTCAGAGAATAGGAAACACCCCGTTCCAGTTCGCCCAGCATCCCGTACAGCGGTCCCATGTTGACATAGGCGCGCACCAGCCCGGGAGTGTCATGCGCTTCCTCGTACAGTTCTGCGGCTCTCTCCAGCAATGCCAGGGCAGGCTTGAATTCACCCTCCTCAGCGAGGTCCACCGCCGTGTCCAGCAGATGTTCCCCTTGGGAAACACCGGCGGGACATGCCTGTTCCACCTGGCGGACAAACCCTGCCGGGCTGCTCTTGAAGGCACGAATCAGGTTGCTATTCTGGCGTCCCTCGTCGGACTTGCCTGTGTGTTCCATCGGTCGTCTCCTGTGTCCCTCATCTTCCGCTGCAGAGTCCATCGCGTTCCCTGAAATCCCTGCAGCACCTAGGTACCACGCACAGTATAGCGAGGCTGCCCGGTCCTGTGCATGAACGGGGCGCCGGTACCCGCCCACAATCGTGATGGACCGCCGCCTGGGTCGCCATCACGGTATGCCGTGTTCCTCCCGCCAGCAGCACGGCTATACTGCTATCGTACTCTCAGGAGGAGCCAATGGAGTCTGTCCGTGAAACAATGGCAGGAGCCACGGTCACCCGCATGCCCGTCGGTCCACTGCTCACCAACTGCTACGTCGTACAGTCAGGCACCGAACTCATGCTCGTCGACCCTGGCATGACAACCAACCGCGAGCTTGAGTGGGTGGCCACGACGATTGAAGGAGCCAACGCACGCCTGCGCTGGGTCGTCTGCACGCACGGCCATGTGGACCACGTGGCAGGCGTCGACGCGGTCATGGCACGATTCCCCGAGGCCACCCTTGTCATGAACCCAAGGGAGGCGCTGCTCGCAAGGGACCCCGCTGCAAGCTACGCAGCCCAGCTCGGCTCGACGTTCTCCATGAAAGCGCAGGCCGCTCCGCTCGCGGCCGGCCAGGACCTGCCGCTTGGGCACGTTTTTTACCGTGTCGCGATGATCGAAGGACACACGCCGGCGAGCACTGTTCTCATTGCGACCGACCATGCGTTTGTGGGAGACACACTCTTTGCAGGAAGTGTCGGACGTACGCCAGACCAAGAGGGACTTGAACAGCTGCTCGCAGGCATCCGGGCCACGCTCATGACCCTGCCGCCGGCAACGCGTATCTTCCCCGGCCATGGTGAGCCGACCAGCGTCAGCGCCGAACTCAGCGAAAACCCGTGGTTGTAGCTAGGCACTGCCCGGGGGCCAGTCTGGTACGTACCACCGGGGCCATTTCGTGATACCATAGGCACAGCATGCGCACGATGGGGAGGTTGGTATGGTAGATGTGATCGTTATTGGTGGAGGACCTGGAGGCTACGTGGCCGCGATTAAGGCCGCCCAGCTGGGATTGTCCGTCGCACTCGCTGAGCAGGCGGCCATGGGCGGCACCTGCACGAACGCCGGCTGTATACCGACCAAGACAATGCTTGCCAGCAGCAGACTGCTGACGCGCATGCAGGAGGCGCAGAAGTTTGGGCTCCACGCTGAGGCTGTCGCGCTCGACTTCGCAGGCGTCATGACTCGCAAGGACCAAGTGGTTCTTCGCCTGCGCAAGGGCATCGAGTACCTCATGAAGAAGAACAGGATTCAGGTCTACCCAAGTCACGCTACCCTCAAGGACGCGACACACGTTCTCCTCGATGCTACCGGCGAGGTGGTCGAAGCCAGAAACATCATCCTCGCAACGGGCAGTGCCCCAGCCAGGTTTCCGCCCTTCACCGACCCAGGCATCTGGACAAGTGATGACGTGTTCGGCATTGTTCAGCAGCCAGCGAGCCTTGTCATCATCGGGGGCGGGGTCATTGGCGTCGAAATGGCCACGTTCTTTAGCGCCATTGGCACCGAGGTCACCATCGTCGAGCTCATGCCGCACATTCTCCCCACTGAGGATGAGGACATCGCACAGGCCCTCACAGCAACGCTCAAGAAGCACGGTGTCCGCATCGTGACCAGTGCCAGAACCCGGACGGTCGTGACAGAGGAGGAAGGGTACCGCCTCACGCTTGACGTGAACGGCGAAACCCAGGAAGTACGCGGGCAACATGTGCTTCTGTCTATCGGGCGCAAGGCAGTACTCGGCCCTGAGCTTGCTGCACTTGGCATTGCGACGTCTTCCAAGGGCATCGTGGTCGATGACCATATGCGTACCAGCCTTCCAGGCGTCTACGCCGTAGGTGACGTGAAAGGCACCTTCATGCTGGCACATGTCGCCGAAAAAGAGGGGGTCGTCGCGGCAGAGAACATCGCAGGTCGCGACAGTCACATGTCGTACGCAGCTGTGCCGTCCGTCGTCTTCACCGACCCTGAAATCAGCGTCGTGGGCAAGCGGGAGGGGGAACTGCGCGCGGAGGGCACCCCGTACAAGGTCGGGACATTCCCCGTGAGCGCAAGTGGCAAAGCGCGCACCATGGAGGAGAGCATCGGGTTCGCGAAGGTCCTGGTGCACGCCGAAACACACCAAGTTCTTGGCGTCGCCCTCTACTG
Source organism: Candidatus Cryosericum sp. (assembly GCA_035369785.1). Taxonomy (GTDB): domain Bacteria; phylum Caldisericota; class Caldisericia; order Cryosericales; family Cryosericaceae; genus Cryosericum. Next base: position 14,822 of record DAOOUZ010000014.1, read on the forward strand.
CTCGGAGGCGACCGACCTGGTCATGGAGCCGGTCCTTGCCGTGGAGCTGGGCCTGACCGCAGAGCAACTGCTGGAAGCCATCCACCCCCATCCCACGATGACCGAGATGCTGCTGGAAGCCACCGAGGCGTCGATCGGCCTGCCCCTGCAGATGTAACACACCGCCGCCAAGCCGGTGAATGTTACAGATTGGACCAGTCCCCGGGATGTTACAGGCGACGGCCGCGCTCTGCGTGAAGCAGCAGGAGAAGCTGATGCTCGGCCGCGCCTGATGCATCGTCGGTAAAGCGTATGCTGTACACCTGCCATGCAAGGTCCTCGAGGCGTCCGGTCGGATCCCGGCGGCGTGCGAGCTCGAGCAGGGTTTCGCCAGGCCGCCGCCGCTCCCCGGCGAGTTCCTCGAACGCCGCTGCCACGCGTCCATGGCGCCTGTCGGGCAAATGTCTCAGGACGATGACAATGAGGAGTGGCGCCGCAGTCGCGCCAGCCAGGAAGCGCCAGTTCCGAACAAGCCTCGTTGCAGCGGCACGAAGTCCTTCAACGGCATGCGCAATGGCACCGCCCATGCCTCCAAAGAATGTGCTCAGGCTCCTTGCAGCTTCCAGCTGTGCGCTCAGATCATAGGTAATGACAGCGCGGTACCAGACCATCCGAAGACTGTCGAGGAGGTCTGCCCGCTGAGAAACCTCCTGAAATGAGGCAGGAGTCGGATCGTAGCGCAGCCAGGTAGTTCCGTCCAGCACCTCGACCCATGTGTGCGCGTCGCTCGCCCGAACAATGAGGTACCCGGATGTACTGTTCCACTCGGTGGCGACAAACCCGGAAACGAGCCGGCACGGGACGCCCTCGCTGCGCAGGAGCAGCGCCATCGCCGTCGCGAAGTGCTCGCAGTATCCGGTCCTGTTGTCCACGACGAAGTCCTCCACGGACGTGGCTGTCGGGTTCAGCGAGTAGACGTAGTTGTCCGTCAGATATGCCTGAACGGCACTGGCCTTCTCCCGCACCGTCGCTCCCTGCGCAGCATGCAAGGCAATGTTCTTGAACGCCTGTGACAACGGGGGCACCTGCAGGTAGCGCGCCGGGTCAGTTGGCTGGCTGGACTCGAAGGCGCCCCCTCCGTCCAGCGAACCCACATCATACCGCAGGGTCTTGTACACCGGCGTCTGCAGCAGGATGTTGCCCTCATCGTCGCGTCGGAGCTGCTGAAACAGACCCCGGACACTCACAACCCGCTCCAGGCCAAACAGCACATCGGTTCCCGTCGGTTCCAGGTACACGGTCGTGAACCTGTCAGGGGACCCGTCCCCCACCTCGAACATGTCCAGGCCGTTCAGCGCATAGAGTGGCTCGGGGCGACCTGTTCCTACCAGCCACTGCCTTCCCGTGAACGTGGTATAGCGCAGTCCGGATATGTAGGCAGGCAGGGGAACCCTCTCGCCAGCGGTCAGCGGTTCGATCCTCATCACAATGGTGTGGTCCTGCTCGACTGCTCCCGGCGTTATCGTGACGTCGCGTGAGAAACCTGTGGTCTGCGCTACGAGAGCTGGACTTCCCCGACTTGTACCCAACGCGAGCCGCGGCAGGGCGAAGAAGAGAAGACCCGCCACGATGAACGAGAGGACCGTAACAGCCAGAATCGTCCCATAGAATCCACCGCTGAGGCGTGGAATGCGATCCGGGAACTGGGCTACGATGAGCAGCAGTGTTGCCGTGAAAAACTCAGCAACAAGCAGAACACCGAACGCAAGAGAAATGGAACCAGCTGCGGACAGTACCGTGATGAAGAGGGCGATGAGCACCTGTCCCTGCTGGTCGCGTGCGTTCTCGGTGAGCACGAATCTCGACAGCAGCGCCACGAGCATCGACTGAGCCAGCAACCCGAAAAGCTGGGTGCCGAGGATGGCCAGCGTCAGGAACCAGGCAAGCGGCAGCGCCTCGACCGCGTGGCGCACCCAGCGCCCGCGCACCCGTCCTGCAAGAAGAAGCGCAACGACAAACCCCAGCGCGTACAATCCATACCATGGTTCAGCAAGTGCCAGGAAGCCCGTGGCAACCAGGCCAAGTACAAAACCCAGCAGTGTGCGCAGATCGGGTCGCCTCATGCACCCTCCTGCAGCAGCACAATGTCCTCCGCGGTCACGCTGTGCCTGGGGCGCGGCGATGGACTTCCCGGGGACGGCTGCACATCAGCCAGCAGTTCCATCGCCTCCTGCCATGCCCGGCGGTCCCGCCCATGCACAAACTGGCCCGGGAGGGCAAGAGCCAGTGCATCGCCGGCCTCGAAGGCCTGCGTGAGGGCGCTTGCAACCTTGGTTACGGCGGTCTCGAAGGCAGCGTCGTCCGGCCACGCCGAACGCGCAGTCTCAAGGTACACCACGGTTTCGCGCAGGTAGCGTGCTTCACGCTCGACCACGTAGGGCATGCCACTGCGCGCCCATGCCTTCCAGTCAATGGAACGCGCGTCGTCTCCGGCCCGGTACCTGCGCAGTGAGAAGAAGTCCCCGTCTCCGCCTGCCCGCGACTGTTCCAGCCTGTGCTCTCCTTCGCCAGTCTGAACCCGCACCTCAACAGGCCGCACGGCCGGGTAGACGACAAGTTCACCTGCCGCCGCGAGCTCGCGACGCATCTCGACGATGCCAAACGGAAACGCGGACGACAGCGTCACCGTTGCACCAGTGATGCGTCCACGCCTGGGGACAGTGAACGTACTGGTCAGCTCCTGCCCCGTGCCGCCTGGAATATACGGCACTTCGACAACGCTGGTCGTGACGTCCAGGCGTGGTTGAACCTGCGCGAAGAACAGAGGAAACCGGCCAGCCGCCCGCACATGCAGAACAAGCACCGACGGCTGCCCTGCGACAACATCCCCTGCGGCGTCCAGGGACACCTGAACATGCTGGAGGTTCAGGACCGACAGGATTCCCGACAAAATGAGGAAGGACAGGAGCGCGCTGAACACAAGGTACAGAAGATTGTTTCCGGAATTGACCGCCACGGCGCCAATGGACACAATTGCCAGAAACAGCAACAGACCGCTTCGGGTCAGACGCTCTGACCGATGGCGACGCCCGATGCGAATCTCCATGACTGACTCAGGCGGGAGCAGGCACCCGGTCGAACACGTGGCTGAGGTCCGCCTGTGTCGCCCCCCGGCGGCTGCCGCGGCGCACGATACGATGGGCGACAACGAACGGTGCCATGGTCTTGATGTCGTCAGGGACGACAAAGGCACGACCCTGCAGCAGGGCCCAGGCGCGCACAGACCTCAACAGGTCGATGGAACCGCGAGGGCTTACGCCCACCTCGAAGAGGGGCTCATCGCGCGTCGCATGCACGAAGGCCAGCAGGTAGTCCAGAATGGCCGGCGCGACCGTGACATGGTCCACGGACTCCTGCACCTGAAGGACGTCCTCGACCGTCGCCACAGGTTCCAGAGGGGTGTTGTGCTGACGAATGGGCCGCTCTGCAAGAATCCGGCGCTCAGCATCCGTGTCCGGATACCCGATAGCCATGCAGAGCAGGAAGCGGTCCAGCTCGCTCTCGGGCAAGGGATACGTTCCGGCATACTCGACGGGATTCTGTGTCGCGATGACGAAGAACGGGTCGGGAAGTTTCCAGGTTGTCCCGTCGATGCTCACCTGTCGGTCGTTCATTGCCTCCAGCAAGGCGGACTGCGTCTTGGGGCTCGCCCGGTTAATCTCGTCCGCCATGACGATGTTCGCAAACACAGGTCCCTGCCGGAATCGAAACTCTCCCGCGCCCGCCTCGAAGACGTTCACGCCCAGGATGTCGGCTGGCAGAAGGTCCGAGGTGAACTGAATCCGGGAGAATGTGGCGCCGATGGACTGCCCCAGGGCTTGGGCCAGGGTCGATTTGCCGACGCCGGGCACGTCCTGCAGCAGCAGGTGGCCACCTGCAATCAACGGCACCAAGGACAGCAGCACTTCGTCATGCTTGCCGTGGATCACCGTCTCCACTTGTCCCGCCACCGCAGTGACCCTGTGCATTGCGGCCTGCAGCTGCGCCGGAACTGCGTTCATGTTCACCCGCTCACTTCCTCCTACTGGACCAAGCCCTTGTCCTTCAGATACTGGGCAGCCACCGTTTGGGGAGACCGACCCTCGACAACCACAGCATAGTTCAGATCAATGATATCCTGCGTTGTCAGGTTCTTGGTGAGGGGAGCGAGAATGTCGGGAATCTCCGGGTACCTGGCGAGTACCTCTTTCCGGATGCACAGTGCCGGATTGTAGGGCGGGAAGAAAGACTTGTCGTCCTTCAGCACCGTCAGGCCGAATTTCCTCAGCAGGCCGTCGGTGGCATACACCATGGCGACATCGACCTGGCCGTCGCTCAGCGCCTGATAGGTGAGGCCTGCGTCCATGATCTTGACCTGGCCGGACGGGACAGACATGCCGTAGAAGGCGGTCAGCGCCGGGAACCCGTCGGGACGCTGGTAGAACTCGGCATTGACGGCAAACAAAGCTGCGTCCGGGTGTCCTGCGACATAGGCCGCAAGACTCGAGATGGAAGTGCCGAACCTTCCCACATCCGCCGGTCGGATTGCGAGGGCATAGGTGTCATTGAAGTCGATGCGCGACACCCAGTCTATCCCGTTGTCGGCAAGGTCC
>DAOOUZ010000015.1:0-17927 GCA_035369785.1 Candidatus Cryosericum sp.
GGCCGTTGGCGACACCGAGAGTTCTTCGAGTCTATGCACGAGCGCCTTGCCGCGCACGTACATCGGAAGCTCTGTGAGGCAGAGCACTTGATAGAGTCCCCTGCGAGCATTGCGCAGCTGCCACAGGCTGTCCGAGAAGTAATGTCCCTCCAGGAGTGCTGCTAGGCTGGTCATGTACGAGCTGACGATGACCGACGATCTCTGTTCCGCGTTGTTCAGCTTCCCCTGTTGCAGTCTCCCGACTTCCTGCTGCATGTCACGCAGGAACTGTTGCATCTGGCTTGAGCTTGCTTCTGAATAGTCTCCCAGGTGGTAGAGATACCGGTGGGTCCCTGTGCCGAGCGCGTCGACGGGGAGAAAGTAGCTCGCTTCATCTTGGATGTCCTGGAGCAGTTCGCCATACTTGGACAGGACTGGTTCCTGGCGGCTTGGAACGGGGCGTCGCTCGGGATGCCCGTGCCTGGCGCGAGTCGCATGTCCTTGTTTCGCTCCTCCATTTCTAGGGGGTGTTCGCTTGTCAGTACCCATGGGAGTCCGTCTCGGTTGGCCTGTCATGTCGGCGATCCTACCTCCAGGGGCTGAAGGGAATCCGGAATGGCAATGCCAAACAGCGAGTCCCACCTGCGCATGAACCTCTTGTAAATCGTGTCGCCATTGACAGTGGCGAGCGTCTGCTCCAGCAGCTGGGCACGGTCGCTCAGTACCATCTGGAATTTCTTGTTGGCGAGTGCATCATCAACGAGTCTCTGCCCAGCTTCCTCAAGTGTCAGCACTCGTCCGTGGCTGTCCGTGTAGTTCCAGCTCCAGGTTGCATAGTACTGTCGTACTTCATCCGGCGAAATGACCGTCTTGCTTGTAAGGAACTGCTCGTAGGCCTTGGCGTTCGCGCACAGTTCAATATAGGATCGCATGGGGGCCGACCTCAGCCGGGCCTCCTCCTGCGTGTCGCCTGAGGCCACATGTTCGCTCACATACGTGTCAACCGCAGCATCAACTGCTGTCGAATCTAGCGCGATGCCAAGACTTTTCGCTTTTGTCGCCTGGGCGTGCATGACAATAATGCGTTCGATGGCCTCCTGCCGAAGTCCTGCCACCAGATACTGGGTCTTGGGGTCAGATGGATCGGCAAGCTCGAGACGTGACTTGTAGTAGGTACTTGTGGCATCAAATGGCAGATCTGCCATCATCGCAGACACATGCTCATTGAGAACAGCTTCCTTCCCGACGTAGAATGCGACGTCCTGCGAGGCGGTTATGGTGCGCACCCCCGTAACCACCCCTGCCGCCACAAGTGCAAGCAGTATGGCAACTACAGTGAGCGCACGGGCGTGTGGGCGTGCGCGGGGCACCGTGGCCATGTCCGTTTTCTTCCCGTCGGAGACACCTGCCATGCCTATTGTGCGGACGGCGTCACCGTGTCCGATGAACCTGAAGTTGTTTCTCCCTTGCCAGTTGCTTTGACAATCCAGCGCCCGATGGCGGAAAAAACCTTTCCCGGACCACGATTGAACCATCCGGAGAGCCGTGACCAGGTACCCTGGCGAACGGGAAACTGCTCCTTGAGTTTTGCGATGAACGCCGTCTTGGCGTCGGCCTTGCGTTCGTCCTCGAGGGCCGTCTTGACCTTGTCATAGGTTGTCTTGTCGCTAAGGCTGGCCTTGACAAAGGGCTTGCGGTCGACGAGCTGCAGGATCTCATAGGAGGAACCGTAGAGAATCGGCTTTGAGTACTGTCCGACCTTGAGCCCTTTGAGTGCGTTGAAACGCGTGTCGTCGCCGACTTCAGAGAAGTAGTCGATGACCCCGCCAGTCTTGGCATCAGAGTCGGTAGAGTATTTGGTGATAGCAGTCTTGAAGGAAAGGCCCTTCTGAAGCTCGCCGTATACCTTGTTGGCCAGCGCTTCTGCTGCCTTTGCCCCAGCCGTCTGATCTCCCGTGCCAAAGCCGAACACGATGTGCAGGGCTTTCACCGTCTCGGGACTGTCATAGATCGAGCTGACCGGTTCTTCTGCGATCTTGTGGATGATATGAAACCCGAACTCCGTTTGAACTGGCCCGACGATGTCGCAGACCTTCGCTGAAAATGCTGCCGTTTCAAACTCCTTCACCATCTGTCCTTTGGTGAAGAAGCCCAGGGCTTCGTACCGGGCCGATCCGGCAGTTTCCTTGTTGAGCTCGGTGGCCTTGTCCTGGGCATACTTGGCAAAGTCAAAGCTCGAACTCTTCTGCTTCTCGGCTACGATCTCGTCATAGATGGTCTGGGCTTCCTTCTTCTTCGCGGCGATGGTCGATGCCGAGTCATTCTCACTGTCAACGATGATCAGGAGGTGATCAGCATTTACTCGCCCGACGGAAGAAAAGTAGGACTTGACGTCAGCATCGGTCACTGTCACGGTGCCCTCGATCTCAGCTGTGACTGCGTCGACCAGCAGCTGGTTCTCGACGTAGGGCTGCAGTTGCTCGCGCAGCTTCTCCTTGTACTTGTCCATGGAACCGAACTGCGCCACGACGGCGTCGTTGAAGGCCTGCGTGTCTGTTCCAAACTGTTGCTGGGACTGTTTCACTGCATTGTCGACCTCGGTGTCGAGCGAGGTCTTGACCTTCGCTGGATCAGCAGTCATGTTCTTGGACTTGGCATACTGCAGAAAGAGCTCCTGTTCGATAGAGGAATCGGTGACGCTCTTCCTGATGGAATTCAGCGTGCTTGCATACTCTGGACTCGTAAGGTCCATGCCGTACTGCTTGTACATATCAATGTAGTTCTGAACGCGCGCATCAATGTCTGACTGAAGTACGGTCCCGGAGCCCACCTGATAGGCAATTCCCCCGGATGCTCCCCTGATCCCGAGAATGGTGCCTCCCGTCAGGAGAATGACGATAAGGATGATGGCAATGATCCGAAGAACTGTGGAAGACCGGTCCCTCTTCTGGGGAGTCGGCTTCTCAATAAGTCCAAGCTTGCGTTCCTGTCGTATTCTGCTTTCTTTTCCCATGCACTACTCCTCGGCTGAGCCGGCCACTGCACGTGGGTGGCTCAATGTCTGCGATTCAAATTCAGATTATACCATCATTCCCGTTCTCTGAAAGCCTGCGCGGCCTTCAGGACCATGATGAGAGCATTCAGGTTCCGTGCGAACTGCGCCCCGGTGGAACGCTGCCGAATATGCGGTCCTGCGCTGCAACCTTTGACCGCAGTCCCCGTCCCTGTCCCCGTTCGTTGCATTTTGGGCATCATGCCATACTATGAATCGTACATGATGAGCGACGACTGGACGGTCAGTTACTTCGACGACACATACAGACGCCTGTTTCTGGACACGGTAACCGAGGCACGCACGCATGCTCAGGTTCAGGGAATTCTGCATGCGGTACCACTGCTTCCGGGGTCCGCCGTCCTGGACGTTGCCTGCGGGCTGGGGCGTCACAGCATCGAGTTCGCAAGGCTGGGCTTCCAGGTTACCGGGATAGATATGAACCCTGACTATATCGCAGCATGCCGTGCGCGGTGTCTTGCCCTGGGTGTGCCGGCACAGTTTCTTGTCGCGGATGCACGCTCGATGCGGCTTTCGTTGCACGTTGACTTGGTGTTGTCGCTGTGGAGCTCGTTCGGGTACTATGGGGAAGCAGGTGACGGAGCGATCCTCAACCGTATGGCCGCACATATGAATAAACGCGGGCGGCTCTTCCTGGATGTGGAGAATGCAGACTATGTCGTGCGCCATTTCGTGGCGGAGGAGTGGCACGAAACAGGACAGGAACTGATTGTGGAAAGACGGCGGCTGAACGTCGTCGAGGGTACAGTGTCCACTCGGAGGATTGTGGTTTCGTCATCGGCGCGGACTGAGTACCATCGAGTGCTGCGCATGTACAGACCGGATGAGTTGTCCCGCCTGCTGGAGTCGGCGGGCCTTCACGTGGAGGAATGGTATGGTGACTATGATGGGTCGCGCCTCGGACCTGAATCGAAGCGCATGATTGCGGTTGCTATGAAGTGACATGGGTGCTTTCGACAAGTTTCTTACGGAGCTCCTGGACAACCTGACCCCACTGCGCGGGTTTTCTATCGTAGTGGACATCGTTTTGACGTCGCTCCTGTTCTATGCACTCCTGCGGCTGATCTCGAACACACGCGCGCTGCAGCTTGCACAGGGGCTGGCAATCTACTACATTCTAGTCTATGGCATCGAGTGGCTGAGTCTCAAGTTCGGGCTACTTGCCTTGAACAGTGTCTTCAGTTGGCTGCGCAACTTCTCGACGTCGTTTCTTCCCCTGTTGCTTGTCATGGTGTTTCAGCCGGAACTTCGGAGAATGCTGGGCAGACTGGGAAGCAGCAAGATCGTCGCTGCGGATACTCGCGGTCAGCTATCAGACATGCGGGACTGGGAGGAGTCTGTCGATGAGATAGTCAAGAGCGTGAAGTACCTGTCGATGAACCGAATCGGGGCATTGATTTGCATTCAGAGACAGACAGGTCTCGAGGACTACGTCGAGACAGGAGTGCGACTGGACGCTCTTGTGCGTGCGGAAACGCTCTCTACCCTGTTTTATCCCAACAGCGCACTGCATGACGGTGGCGTGATCATTGCAGACAACAGAATCGTCGCAGCCCGATGCCTGTTTCCACTGACCGCGAGTGCCGAACTTGAGCGTGGGCTTGGAACAAGGCATCGCGCGGCAATTGGCATCACCGAGGAAACGGACTGTATCGTCGTCGTTGTTTCCGAGCAGACCGGCGTCATTTCGTTGGCGGTGCGTGGCAAACTCACGCGGTACCTCAGCCCTCTGGAACTTCGAGGCATGCTGCTTGTCATGACAAAACCCGCAGTAAACGAACGCAGATTCACGCTGTCTGCGCTGTTCCACAGACGGAAGGCATCGCCGGGAAAACAGGGAGGCCAAGATGACCAGGCGTAACATATGGTCAGTCCTTTTCAACCCGAAGGTGATCTCCGTCCTCCTGGCGGTCCTGCTGTGGGTCTATGTTGCAGGAGTGCGCGGGCCTGATACCACGAAGTCGGTCGAGGCGCCTGTCGTCGCCGTCAACCTTCCCCAGGGATACGTTGTCTCAGGCACGTTGCCGACCGTGACGGTGACACTGCGCGGTCCAATGAACACATTGTGGAATGTGACCAGCAGCTACGTGACCCCTACAATCGACCTGCGAGGACGGTCGGAAGGGACGTTTGCTGCGACAGTGCAGGTCCAGGTGGCGGGCCTTGCCGGCGTTACGGTTCAGAACGTGACTCCTTCCGAGGTGAGCGTGCAGTTGGAATCTCTGCGGACAGTCTCGGTGCCCGTTCATGCGGAAGTCACTGGAACACTCCCGGCTGGCATGGTCCTCGGGATGCCTCATGCCGAGCCGCCTACGGTAGAGGTGTCCGGGCCTTCATCGCTTGTGAGCATTGTCAAGGAGGCAGCAGTTGTCGTCAGCCTTGACAAGCTGGGAACGCCCGCCGGCGGCAACCTGACGGTGGCAGGCGACGTCGTAGCCTTTGACGCGGAAGGAAACACCGTGACAGGTGTTCTGCTCTCGCCGCAGAGTGCTGCCGCCATCCTTCCCATCCTGGATTCATCGCGTGTCAGGACGCTGCCAGTGCTGCCCGTCATAGGCGGTCGCACCGCTGCGGGGTACGCGGTGGGGTCGACGTCGTGCACGCCTGCGGTGGTTATGGTCACTGGAGAACCAGATGTGCTTGGCCAACTCAAGGTGATTCCGACCTCAGCTGTGGATGTTTCCGACAGATCCGGGGTCGTGACGCGGGATGTTGAGCTGGCTCTTCCGTCTGGAGTGTCCCTAATCAGCGGAGGCAAGGTTGTGACCTGCCGTATCGCGCTTGATCCGGTCGTGGTGCTAGCCATACCGGACGTGCCAGTGCAGGTCCGTGGTGCCGGCTCTACTTGGAAGGTGACGATTGGAACGACATCCGTCTCCGTCCTTGTCAGTGGCACGAGCGCAGCTATTGCGTCCCTTGGTTCGTCGCAGGTCAAAGCCTATGTCGATGTGAGTCAGGCTCCGCTTGCAGACGGGAGCTACCCGATTTCATTGGAGGGCTTGACGCAGGGGGTCATATCTGCTACGGCCACGCCTTCTTCCATACAGGCGGACATCCAGAAGGAACCCTAGGTGGTGCAACCAGCGCTGGTCCGGCTGTTCGGAGTGTGGTGAGCATGGCCGGGGAGGATTCAGGACGTGGGGGTTTCTTTGCCCTTTGCAAGCCGCCAGGCATCAGCAGCGCCCGGGCGTTGAGCGTCGCACGGACGATACTCGGGACGCGGCGAGCTGGTTTTCTTGGAACACTCGATCCCCCTGCCGCGGGCGTTCTTCCTGTTGCCGCCGGAGAGGCCACGAAGCTGATCCCGCTGTTGCCACGCGGAGACAAGGAGTACGTTGCGGAGCTTGTCCTTGGAATGACGACGGTGACCGATGACACGTCCGGGCAGGTGATGGAACGGCACGGCACGGTCGGAATTGGCACGGAGCGGATCCTCGCCGCTCTCGATAGTGTCGCGCGTTACCCAGAACAGATTCCGCCGCATGTTTCGGCCAAGCAGCTCAACGGAACGCGAGGCTATGAAGCCGTCCGGCGCCACAACAGACTGCTGGACTTTTCACCCGTGGCTGTCAAGGTGCAGCAGCTGCATGTTCTGCGGATGCGCTGGCAGCGGGACCTCTGTCACGTGTACGTGTGCATGAGTGTTACGAGCGGCTTCTATGTGCGGGCATTTTGCCGCGATGTTGGCGAGGCGCTGGGCTGTGGCGGTTGCATGGGGCGTCTCCTGCGCACGGAAGCATGCGGATACCGCATCGGACAGACCCTGTCGCTTGCCCGGCTGCGTGCCCGTGTGGAATCGGGGGACAGCACGTTCTTGACCTGGGGCATCGACAACCCGTCCCTGCTTGCCGGTATCCCAAGCGTGCGCCTCGACGACATCAGGCTTGCTGCTTTTCGCCACGGGGTTCCTGTTTTCGCAGACCATGTGCCAGAAGGCTCCGTGCTTGTTACTGACAACCAGGGACTTCCGGCTGGGGTAGCGCAGGCAGTCGACGGGGCACTTCGACCGACAAGGGTGCTGGCCAGATGAGCAAGGTATATCTCTCATCGTCAGAGTATCCCGGGGTGGATTCAGCCGTTGCTATCGGAGCCTTCGACGGGTTTCATCTTGGACATCAGCGCATCGTGAAGGAACTCCTGGCAATGAGTCGCAAGGGGTCCCTGGATACCGTGGTGTATACCTTTCGTCGGAACCCCAAGCTGACGACCCAGAAGCTGGGTGGGCTCCTGAGCTCCAACAGTGAGCGTGTGGAATTAGCCAGCCAGCTAGGAGTGGACTCGATTGTCCTGGAGGACTTTTCAACGCGATTTCAGAACCTGACGCCAGACTACTTTGTGCAGGGTGTTCTCATCGACCGTCTCAACGCCAGGATGGTCGTTGTGGGAGAGGATTTCCGTTTCGGAAGAGCCAGGACTGGCGACGTCGAGCTCATGGCACGCCTGCTGCATAACGCGGGGCGGCGGCTCGTGACCGTCAAACCGGTACTGGTCGACGGAAAGGTATGTTCGAGTTCTGTCATCCGGAAAGCCATTCTGGCGGGCGATGTGGAAGGCGCTGCGAAGTACCTGGGCCGCAGCTACTCTCTCCAGGGGGTTGTCGTGGCGGGAAATCACGTCGGGGGAAAGCTCGGGTTTCCGACGGCGAACGTGGACGTGTCTGATCCCATGAAACTGCTGCCCGGGAACGGTGTATACGTCGTACGGGCCCTCATTGAAGGCACGGTCGTTGGCGGAGTGTGCAACATTGGCGTACGGCCCACGATTGTTTCGGGTTCGCGCCGTACCGTCGAGGTACACCTTCTCGACTTTCATCGTCAGGTCTATGGCCGTCTCGTGACGGTGCAGTTTGTCGCGCGGCTCCGGGACGAGCAGCTCTTCCCGTCCCCTGGTGACCTGTCACGGCAGATTTCTCACGATGTGGCCCAGGCCCGCATGGTTCTCGGACAGTGCGATGCAGTTCGCAAGAAGATATCGTGAACCATTGAAGGAGCAGGGATTCCTTTACAGGCCAGTCGTTTCTGCTACAATTCTCATACATTTCTCCCGTACTCGGTTTGGCGTTCCGGCTGGACGCAACACTGGGTTTTGGGAAGCCACGGAGGTACAACATGCTGACAGCCGAAGAAAAGGCAAGGATTATTGGTGAGTACAAGTTGAGCGAGGGTGATACCGGTTCATTCGAGGTTCAGGTTGCCATGCTGTCGAAGCGCATTTCCGCACTGACTGAACATCTGCAGAGCCACCCCAAGGACTTCAGTTCCAAGCGCGGCCTCTACAAGCTTGTAGGGGAGCGCCGGAGACTGCTGAACAGTCTGAAGCGGGTCGATGAAGATCGCTATTCTTCGCTTATCAAGCGGCTGGGAATCCGCAAGTAGGCGCCGATGGCACAGAACGATGAAGTAAGAGTGGTCCATGGTACCATTGCAGGAAGGCCGGTCACCTACGAAACCGGGAGGCTGGCGAAGCAGGCGGGTGGCGCCGTGCTGGCAACGATGGGCGGTACCGTCGTACTTGCTACTGCTACCGTGAGCAGCACGACCAAGGAAGGCATCGATTTCTTTCCACTGACGGTCGACTATTTCGAGAAGATGTACGCTGCGGGCAAGATTCCAGGCGGTTTCTACAAGCGCGAGGGACGGCCCAGTGAACGGGAGATTCTTCGTTCCCGGCTCATAGACAGGTCCATTCGTCCCCTCTTTCCAAAGCACTTTCGCCGCGAGGTTCAGGTCATTGTCTATGTGTTGTCCGCCGACACTGAGAATTCCCCGGACATCCTGGCCATCAACGCGGTTTCTGCCGCGTTGCTCCTGAGCGATGCTCCATTCGTGGATGCAGTCGGTGCAGTCAGGGTTGGCAAGATTGACCAGGAGTTGGTCTTTGATCCGCCAATGGGCGCCATTGATGACAGCCTTCTGGACTTGACGGTCTCTGGAACCAGGGATGGCATCCTCATGGTGGAGTCCGGGTCGAGAGAGATCACTGAAGCGGAGATGGTTGAGGCACTGGTGCGAGCTCAGGATCCGATCAGGGAAAGCTGCCGCCTGCAGGAAGAACTCAGGGCTGTGGCGGGCAAGGACAAGATCGTGGTTCCCGAGCTGACGTTTGACGCCGAGCTTCAGGCCGTAGTCCGCAGGTTGATCGAGGAGCGTCTGCCGCTCGTCCTGAAGGACAAGGAGAAACTCAAGAAGGAAAAGATCCTTGACGAGTTCAAGGGGGAACTGGCATCAGAACTCGTGGGGACATACCCGGACAGCGTGCTTGCCATTGGGGAGATTCTCGATGCCGAGATCAAGAGGTTCATCCGTCACCGGGTAGTCGCGGAAGGGATTCGCATTGACGGCCGCAGGCCCGATGAAATCCGCCCCATTGGTGTCGAGGTGGGCATTCTTCCGATGAGCCACGGGTCGGGACTCTTCTCCCGCGGGCAGACTCAGGTACTCTCGATTGCAACGTTGGGGGGCAAGAACGAGGGACAGCTGGTCGAGAGTCTCGAGGAAGAGGTCACCAAGCACTACATGCACTACTACAACTTCCCGCCGTTTTCGGTTGGGGAGACGCGTCCCATGCGTGGCCCGGGCCGCCGGGAAGTCGGCCATGGCGCGTTGGGAGAGCGGGCGCTCTTGCCTGTTATCCCTGACGAAAACGAGTTTCCGTACTCGATCCGGGTTGTTTCCGAAGTCCTGGAATCCAATGGATCCACGTCTCAGGCGTCCATCTGTGGAAGCACTCTGGCGTTGATGGATGCGGGTGTTCCCATCAAGGCGCCGGTCGCAGGGATTGCGATGGGCCTCATGAAAGAAGGCGACACCAGTGTCATTCTGACTGACATCCAGGGAGCAGAAGATGCCAATGGCGACATGGACTTCAAGGTCGCCGGTACCGCTGCGGGCATTACTGCGCTTCAGATGGACATCAAAATTCACGGCGTCGACAGCGATCTGCTGTCACGTGCGCTTGACCAGGCACGAACGGCGCGACTCTTCATCCTCGACAAGATGCTCTCAGTGCTTCCTGCGCCTCGTAGTGAAGTCAACCCGCTGGCCCCGAGGATCTTTACCATGCAGATTCCTGGCGACAAGATTGGAACGTTGATCGGACCGGGAGGCAAGGTCATCAAGAAGATCATTGCCGACACCGGGTGCGACATTGACATCGAAGATGACGGTTCGGTCTTTGTAACTGCTCCAGACGCAGCCAAGGGCCAGATTGCCATGGACGCGATCAACGCGATAACTGAGGACATCGTCGTCGGCAAGGTGTACACGGGGAAGGTCACCGAGTTGAGGGACTTTGGTGCATTCGTGGAAATAGCTCCCGGCAAGTCCGGGTTACTGCACGTTTCCCAGGTGTCCGATTCCTACGTGAAGGACATCCACTCAGTCCTGAAGGTGGGCGATGAGATTCAGGTCAAGACGCTTCCCCTCAAGGACGACGGCAAGATTTCATTGACCCGCAAGGGTCTGGCCGGCACGTCTGCTCCGCGGGACGAACGCGGCGACCGCCATCATGGCGACCACTAGGAGCGTACAGGTAGAACCCCAGGTCCTGACACTTAAAAACGGCATCCGAGTTGTGCTTGACGTTGACCAAGGGCACCCGACTGTTTCAGTCGGGGCCCTTGTCGCAAGTGGCTCGCGTTTTGAGGACGGAACCACACGGGGGATGAGTCACTTCATCGAGCACCTGTTGTTCAAGGGGACGGAACGCCGCACTGCCCTCGAACTCTCGTCTGCTATCGAGAATGTGGGCGGCGAGCTGAATGCGTTCACAGACACGCAGTATACCATGTTCTACGTGCGGGTGCCTTCCAATCATCTGAATGCTGCGCTTGACGTTCTCACCGACATGCTGCTGCATCCGCGGTTTGACCCGGGCGACATCGAGCTCGAGCGTAGAGTGGTCGAGCAGGAGATTCTTGCGTTCGAGGACAGTCCTGATGATGTAGCAACAGACGAACTCCTCAAGATCCAGTACGGGGATGACCCGGTAGCGTCAAATCCACTGGGCTCGCTCGAATCTGTGCGATCGTTTGACCGGGACTTGTTCGTCCGCTACTTCAAACAACATTTTGCCGCTACGGGGACGGTTCTGTCCATTGCGGGTGACTTCGATCCGGATACAGTAGTCGGGGCTATTGACCAGTGCCTTTCTGGCATGGCGCGAGGCGAAGGGGGGCCGGACTGGCCCATCCCATCGCGCGGCGCTGGATATCGAGAAACTGAGCGACCGACAGAACAGGTCTATCTGGCGATGGCTCTTCCGGGCTTCGCCCAATTTTCCAGGCAGGCAACTATTTTGAACTTGGCATCCAACGTGTTCGGAGGGAACATGTCCAGTCGCCTCTTTCAGCGGGTACGCGAGCGGGAGGCGCTGGTGTACAGCATCGGATCGTTCCCGGTGTCCTTCAGCAATACGGGGTTCCTGGGCATCACGGCAGAGAGTTCGCCTGGTAACGCGGCGCGGGTCCAGGAGGTCGTACGTGAGGAGATAGACACCATGCGTCGAGAGCAGATCAGCATGGCCGAACTCCAACACGCGAAGGACACCGTTCTTGGTAGCCTTCTTCTTTCACTGGAGTCGTTCTTCCGTCGCATGCATCGGAATGCGGTTGAACTGTACATGAGGGACAGGATCCGAACACTTGCCGAGATCTCGCAGGAGGTTGCCTCGGTCAGTCTGGGAGAGACACTGGATATCATCGACGATGTATTTGACAGTTCACAGCTGGCGGTTTCTGTCGTCCATGGTCCCAGCAGAGCCTGAGTATCGGGTAGCCATTGTTCAGAGCTTGCCGGGCGCCCGACTGACAAAGGCGACGGAAGGGTCTTCGGGGTATGACATTGCCAGTGCGGAGCAGTCAGATGTCACCATTCAACCAGGCGCCATCGCCCGCATTCGCACTGGTATCTGCATGGAGCTGCCCCCAGGTCTCGAGGCGCAGGTCCGGAGTCGTTCCGGTCTGGCTGCGCGAAGCGGTGTGTTCGTTCTCAATTCTCCCGGGACCGTGGACAGCGACTACCGGGGCGAGGTGAACATCATTCTTGCGAACTTCGGAAGCGAGCCATTTGTTGTGTCGCCTGGAGATCGGATTGCGCAACTGGTGTTCATGCAACTCCCCAGGGTGTGTCTCGTCGTCGTCGATGAGTTGTCAGTTACCGAAAGGGGTACCAATGGCTTCGGATCGTCCGGTGTCTGACTCCAGGTTAGAACTGCTGACAGCAATTGCGCGGGAAGTCCAGTCCTGCACAAAGTGCGATCTTGCGCGGAGTCGGACGAAAGCGGTGCCGGGCACCGGCTCCCCCGATGCCCGCGTGTGTTTTGTCGGGGAGGGCCCCGGACGTGAAGAGGATCTGTCAGGCTTGCCGTTCGTAGGACAGGCCGGCAGACTGTTGGACAAGATGCTGGCGGCAGAAGGCATCCGGCGCAGTGACTGCTACATCTGCAACATTGTCAAATGCAGACCTCCGAACAACCGTGTTCCGACGCCCGCCGAGATATCGGAGTGCTCGCTCTACCTGTACGCGCAGCTGGCGGTGATTGAACCCGCGATCGTATGCCTGCTTGGGAACACTGCCCTGCGGTTCTTCTTCGGCGAGCGCTACTCGATAGGGCAGGTGCGCGGCACTGTGCTGCTTAAGGATGAGCAGCGATTTCTGCCGACCTATCACCCGGCTGCTGCGCTGCGGAATCCACAGTATGTCTCCATCATCCAGCAGGACATACATCGTCTGGTCACGCTTTCGCGCGAGGAACCGGGGAATATTCCCGACGGGCCAACGCACCCGTTCGGCTGAAGATCAGTCAGAAACCGAGCTGGACAGTCTTACAAACTCCGTCAGCATCTGCACGAGGCGCTCTGCGGAGCCGGGGTTCATCTCCTGCATGATGGCACTGACCGTCTTGATTCGTTTCCGGATGACCTTCCGGATAATCGACGAGCCCTGCTTCGTACAAGTGAGCACGATCTGTCTTCTGTCGACCTCGTTCTGTTTCTTCGTGACATAGCCCAGCTCTACAAGGCGGTCTACCATCTCTGACACCGTGGAAGCAGCAAGACCAGTCAATCGCGTGAGATCACGCACATTCACCGCTTCCCTGAAGTAGATGAGCTGGAGCACCTGAAACTGCGGCAAGGTAATCCTCACGGTTGCCAGCGCGTCCCGGCCTTTTTTCTTAATCCAGTATGAGATGTTGCGGAGCAAGGATTCCAGCTGTGCTGCAGTCTCTTCGTTCATTGGTTGACCCTCCCTCAAATCCCCCAGGCTCATATCGCCTCCATACTGTCAGTTCCCACCTGAGCTTTTGCCTTCACCAAAGACAAGCCGGAGTTCCCGTTCGGCGTCGGACAACGACGACGACGCGTGAACGATATTCTCGGTGACGTCTGTCGCAAAATCGCCCCGGATGCTTCCCGGTAGACGGTCTTCTGGCTGGGTCGCGCCGATCATGGCACGGACGACAAGCACAGCGCCGGGACACTGAACCTCGAGAGCAACAACCGGTCCTGAGGTCATGAACCTGCACAGCCTGGGAAAGTAGGCCTTTCCGCAGTGCTCTGCGTAGAAGTCCTGTGCAAATGCGTCATCCATCTGGAACAACCGAATCCTTGCAATCTTCAGTCCCTTGTCTTCGATGCGCGTGATGATGCGACCCACAAGGCCACGTCGTACACCATCTGGTTTGATCATGAGCAGTGTTCGTTCCTCGATCACGCGCATCCTCCCGGTAGTCAGGCTTCGCTCCAATTGTAGCCGTTTCATCCGGGCGCGCAACGTGCGCTTGTCGCACGCATGCAGGTCTGCTATCATCTACCAATGAATCGAAAAGAGAACATCTGGTTTGGCACTGTAATCGTGCTCCTGCTCGCCGTTGCGCTGACCATGGGCTGGCTCGGCTGGAAAACCGCTCCGGACGCCGTCCAACCTCACGACATTAGCCTTGCACAGGGCACCTTGTGTTTCACAACTCCGGGAAGTGAGGTCCGCGGCAAGCTGGTGGATGACATTGCAGGTGCGCACACCTCTGTGCTGGTTGAGTGCTACCTGATCTCTGACCCTGCGGTGGTGGAGGCACTGCAAACTGCCAAGCTGCACGGCTGTGACGTGCGGGTTATCATGGAGGAGAACCCGTTCGGGGGCTTCTCCATGAACAGCTCTGTGCGCAACCAGCTGCGCAGCGCGGGGGTCGATGCGGTGTGGGGCAATCGATCGTATGCCTTTACTCATGCCAAATTCGTTGTGGTGGACGAACACATAGCCTGGCTCATGACTGCAAATCTGACCAAGAGCGCCTTTGACAAGAATCGAGAGATTCTGGTCCGAACGCCGGACGAAGCCCTCATCGACAGCCTCGTCCGCGTCTTCTGGGCGGACCGTCGCAGGGGCACGTGTCCATCGGGAGTGCTTGTCCTGGGGCCGGTAAATAGCCGACAGGCGCTGCTCAGCTTTCTCGGGAGTGCGCAGCGAACCATCGATGTCGTGAGCGAGGTGTTTGATGATGACCAAGTGGCACAGGTGCTCAAGAACCTGTCCCGGCAGGGTGTGAGCGTTCGGATACTGGTTGCGTCTCCAGACGAGATTGCTGCCAACTGGGCCTTGCGGTCCTGGATGTCCGGGACACGCGTGGAGGTACGATATCTCGAAACCCCGTATCTGCATGCCAAGTACCTACTAGTCGATGGGCAAGTCGCTTACGTAGGGTCTGCGAACCTCAGCACGGGGTCGCTGGACGACAATCGGGAGGTGGGGATAGTGACATCCAGCCCAGAGGTTGTCCCGATACTGCGCCGAACGTTCGATACTGATTGGAGTGAAGGAACCAGCTAGGGCGCCCGATGGTGTGGTCGGGCGCCCTGGTGTGGAACTAACGGCTTGCCGCAGGCCTACTGGATACCAGAGAGATCCCAGTCAGGGTCCTGAAGGCGTTCCCTGAACTGGTCGAGCTTGGCGTGGGCACGCATGGCTCGCTGCAATGGCTGTGCCCCGATGGTTGTTCCGTACAGGATTGCGCCCACAATAGTTCCCTGGTCGAGCACAACCTTGCGGTACGTCGCTGTTCCCTTGGCGGTGATCACTTCGACGTTCTGCTCAGGAGACGGGTTCACAAGTCCCATGCTCAGGACATCCACTCCGCATGTCTTGAGCGAACTGGACATGACGCTGCCTTCATAGGTGGCGAAACCAGGGGAGACCATGTTTTGCGCTGCGATGCGTGCCTGTTCCAGGCATGGAGGGATGACACCGTACACTCTTCCTCTATGCTCCGCCACGTCCCCCGCGGCGTAGATGTCTGGGGCGGACGTCTGCATGAAATCATTGACCTTTACGCCACGGCCCGTATCGATGCCTGCCTGCTGAGCTATGAGAATGTTGGGTCGGACACCGATCGAGAACAATACGAACGAGCCGGGAAGGACGCGGCCGTCTTTCAGTACAACGCCTGCTGCTCCCTTCTCCCCCTCGAGAATCTTCTCTGACTCTGCTGCGGCGATGGGTGTAATGTTCAGGGTCTTGAGGTGCTCAACCAGCAGGCTCGCACCGTACTCATCAAGCTGGTTGGGCAGCAGCCGCGAGGCAAACTCGACGACTGTAGCGCTCATTCCTTGTTCTGTGATTGCTCTGGCAACCTCGAGTCCGAGCACGCCGCCGCCGATGACGACAGCGGTCTCCCCAGGGCGAATGTTTGCCAAGACGTTGTCTGCGTCGTCGAGGGTACGCAGGGTCAGGACGCCGGGGAGCTCCCTGCCCGGGACAGGAGGCACAAATGGGGATGCTCCGTTTGCAAGCAACAGGCGGTCGTACGACAGAATCGCGCCGTCATCAAGGGTAATTCGGTGTTCTGCGGGCTCGGCCGCTACCAGGCGCCGACCGCTCATCAATGCCAGCGCGTTCTCTGCATACCAGGCAGCATCGTGCATGAACAACTGGTCCCTTGACTTGCGACCCGCGATGTAGTCGATGAGGTCCGGCCGGCCGTAGTACGGGACAGGCTCGGCATCCACGATTACGATTTCCGCGGAAGGGTCGAGTTTGCGCAGTTGTTGCGCGGTAGTCGTGCCCGTGGTCCAGCCACCCACGATGACGTATCTCATGAGGTGGACCCTACGCTTTTTCGAACAGGTCCTTGGCAGCTCCGCAGTCCGGGCAAACCCAGTTGTCTGGAAGATCCTCGAACTTTGTGCCAGGGTTCACCCCTTGGCTGGCGTCTCCAACCGCAGGGTCATACACATATCCGCAAACCGTGCACATCCATTTCTCCATTGTGGAGCCTCCTTGTGGTGAGCTTGGATCGGGGACCAGAAGCCCTCGACGTGCCCAGTGTATCGGAAAAATCCCTTGATGCAATCGGACAGCTGTCAAGCGAACAACACGGTTGACAGCCCATCATGCGCCCATATGCTGTAGATGCGGGACTAATGGTACAGGGGGGTGTCATGAAGTACCAGACGTTGCTGGACGGTGGACCGGGCGACTACGACTTGCTGCTGGGAAATGAGGCGGCGGTCCGTGGAGCGCTGGAAGCAGGTGTCGGATTGGCGGCCAGCTACCCGGGCACGCCTTCTTCTGAGATTGGTGATGTGTTGAGCGTCTTGGCGAAGGCATCAGGTATGTACTTTGAGTATTCCTCCAATGAGAAAGTCGCACTGGAGGTCGCTGCCGCCGCTGCGGCCAGTGGCGTGCGCTCGTTCACGTTCATGAAGCACGTGGGGCTGAATGTCGCCTCGGATTCCTTCATGACAACCGCGTACGTCGGGAACCGGGCGGGTTTTGTCGTCCTGTCAGCGGATGACCCGTCGACCTATTCCTCTCAGAATGAACAGGACAACCGGTACTATGCCCGTCTTGCTGGCGTCCCGATGGTCGAGCCGTCGGATCCGCAGGAGACCAAGGACTACCTCGTTGAGGCATTTGATATCTCGGAAGCTCTGGGAAGCCCTGTCCTCTTTCGTACCAGCACGCGCGTTGCACATATGCGTGCCCGGGTAGAATTCGGGCCCAGGAGACCAGGTAAGCGGAAGGGGTCATTCGAGCGGGACCCGGGCCGGTTTGTCCCGGTTCCGGCCAACGCCTCGCCTATGCATGTCAGACTTATGGACAGGCTCGCTCGGGCACGGTCTCTCAGCGAACAGTCGTCGCTCAACCGGATTGTGGACCTGGGGTCGCACAGTCGGGTCGGGGTTGTTACTGCGGGTGGCTCGTTCAACTATGTCTGGGATGCACTGAATGAAATGGGCGTTGCCGCGCGGGTTTTCAAGGTGGGATTCACGTATCCCTCGCCACTTGACAGTATCCGTGCGTTTGCTGCCGATCTGGATGAGCTCCTGGTGGTTGAGGAGCTTGAGCCGCTGATGGAGCATGACATCAAGGCAGATTTCCTTTCCCATGGTGTGGCCGTCCGCGTGTTGGGCAAGGAGGAACTTGGCGTCCCTCGTGTGCACGAACTCAATGTCGACGTTGTCGCCGCTGCCTTGAGCCGTCACTTCGAGGTGCCGGCGCGGAGGGTCGACATGGAGCCAGGCGGAGCCTGGCCGACCCCACTCCCGGCAAGGCCCCCGGTCTTGTGCCCTGGATGCCCTCATCGGGGTTCGTACCTTGCTGCACGGCGAGCCATCCGAGAGTTGGGCCTACCGGAGCCGGTCTTTAGTTCGGACATCGGCTGTTACACCCTGGGACTGGCGTCTCCCTTCAACGCCGCAGACTACCTTCTCTCGATGGGTTCCAGCATCGGAGCTGCCTGCGGCTTCGACATTGCCACTGACCAGAGGGTCCTGGCTTTCATTGGAGATAGCACGTTCTTTCATGCCGGACTTTCGGCTCTGGCCAGCGCGGTGCACAACAAACACCGGTTTGTTCTTACCGTCCTGGACAATCGGACC
>DAOOUZ010000015.1:17937-18500 GCA_035369785.1 Candidatus Cryosericum sp.
GATGACCGGCCACCAGCCCAACCCGTCGCTCATGACCGACGCCGTGGGTGACCCCGCGCCGGCTATTAGTATCGAGGCGGTTGCGACAGCCATGGGTGTATCATTTGTCCGGGTCGTGAACCCGTATCGCGTTGCCGAGACGACCCAAGCGTACAAGGAAGCACTTCAGGCAGACGGAGTAGCCCTTATCATCTCCAAGCAAGTCTGCAGCCTTCTGCTGGATCGGGCCAAACGGGCAAAGGGTATCTGGCAGACATTCGAGGTAAACCCAGGCGTTTGTACCGGCGATCTGGTCTGCGTGCGCGAGGTGGCCTGTCCGGCCATCTACGTTTCTGAGGGGAAGGCAATCATCAATCAGGAGTTGTGCGACGGGTGCGGCGTGTGCTCGCAGGTGTGCCCTGAGCACGCCATCGGGGTGAAGAAATGACGACGGTCAATGTGTTCTTCGCTGGAGTGGGCGGGCAGGGCATCATCACCGGGGCCAGCATCATTGCCCGTGCTGCGGTGGACGACGGCATCAACGCCGTCATGAGTGAGGTTCACGGAATGGCCCAGCGCGGGGG
>DAOOUZ010000016.1:0-10324 GCA_035369785.1 Candidatus Cryosericum sp.
GGAGGTGCACCCCCGATTCTCTCGCAAGCGGGTCGAAGTCATCGAAGTTAGCAATGTGAGGGAACCGGATGACAGCAATGTCGGTCGCGCCCTCCTGCCTGCATGTGTTGGCTGGCACGTCAAGTGAGGCAGCATCCTCCTCTGGAACTGCGAGGTCCTCGAGGAAGGGAACGACACCCAGCACCGGAACGCCGGACCGTTCCTTCAGAATGGAGACTCCACCCTCGAACAGCCCAACGTCTCCATGGAACTTGTTGACGATGAACCCCTTGATGAGTTCGCGTTCCTCGACAGGCAGCAGCCAGAGGGTGCCGAGGAGCTGAGCGAACACACCGCCGCGCTCGATATCACCGACCAACAGAGCCGGAGAACCTGCATACCGCGCGATGCTGAGGTTTGCCAGGTCGCGCCCGTCATTGTTCAGCTCCGCCGCCGCGCCCGCTCCTTCCATGATCACCAAGTCATAGGTGGCGCGCAGTCGGTCGAGGGCACCCGTGACAGAGGCCCACAGCGTATCCCAGTTTTCCCTGTAGAATTGCTCGGTTCCGCGGCCGGCGGGTCTGCCCAGCAGGATGACTTGGCTGGTTCCATCTCCCCCTGGCTTGAGAAGAAGAGGGTTCATGTCGACACTCGGTGCAACGCCCGCAGCAAGGGCCTGCACCGCTTGGGCCCGACCAATCTCAGCTCCGTCACCGCAGACGGCAGCGTTATTCGAGAGATTCTGACCCTTGAAAGGGGCGACACGAACTCCCGCTCGTGCAAAGATCCGGCACAGCGCCGTCACTATCAGGCTCTTTCCTGCAGAAGAAGAGGTCCCCACGACCATAAGCGTTCGGGCTCTTTGGCCACTCATGGCTGACCGCTCTTGTTACCCAGTGAATCAGGTTTCACGGTATCTTCCCTTCAGACACCCTGCATGTCCTCGTGCCCATTCGCGCGCTCCCCGCTGTGGACTTCGATCAGGTGCCGCATAGAATCATACCATCTTCCGAGGAGGTGGTCCATGGGAACAGGCGAACTTCATGCAACACAAGGCAGACTGGTGGACCTCGTATCTGTGCAGCCCGGGTCGGTCGTCAGCAAGACCCTCATCGACCGGACGACCGGCACTGTTACGCTGTTTGCGTTCGACAAGGGGCAAAGGCTCAGTGAGCACACTGCTCCGTTCGACGCGCTTGTCATGGTACTCCAGGGGGCAATCGACATCGTCCTGGATGGTCAGCATCATGCAATGACGCCGGGCGAAGCCATTATCATGCCGGCGGGTTCGGTGCACGCAGTGGATGCCCTGGAGCCATGCATCTGGATGCTGACGATGATACGCTCGTAGACAGGGAGGCGGCGACCTTTTCGTTGCCAAACAATGGTATAGAATGTCCATGTAACACAACAGAACGGCCATAGGGCCGACATCGGTGGGGGTGGTGCATGGATGAAAATGTAGCCCGGTTCCTGGCGCAGCGTCTTGGCGAGGAACAGTATGCGAAGCTGAGCAGGATATCTAACGGCGAGCTGCACGAATTCTTAGCACGTTTCATCAAGTTGCTCGATCCAGCGAGTGTGTTCGTCTGTGATGACTCAGTCAGGGACGTTGCGTACATGAGGGAAAAGGCGCTTCGCGATGGCGAAGAGCAGCCACTTGCAATGGAGGGTCACACCATTCATTTTGACTCGCCCCTTGACCAGGGCAGGGACAAGGAGCACACGAACATTCTTGTCGACCCCGGGGAAGAGATGGGCCCGCAGATTTCCACACGCGACCGCACGGAGGGTCTCAAGGACATCCATGAGGTCATGGATGGGATCATGCGCGGGCGCGAGATGCTGGTCGTATTTGCTACGCTGGGCCCGAATGGTTCGGAGTTTGCCATACCTGCCGTACAGTTGACGGACAGCCCCTACGTTGCACATTCGGAGAAGTTGCTGTACCGTCCGGGGTACCAAGAGTTCATTCGCCAGGGCGAGAGGGCGCAGTTCTTCCGGTTTGTTCACTCCGAGGGCGAGCTCACGGAGTCCCATACGAGCAAGAACATCGACAGGCGGCGTATCTACATCGACCTCAAGGATGATATTGTCTACAGTGCCAATACACAGTACGCCGGTAACACAGTCGGCATGAAAAAGATGGCCATGCGGCTGGCAATCTATCGTGGTTCGCAGCAGGGGTGGCTGTGTGAGCATATGCTCGTCATGGGCATTCATGGTCCCGATGACCGCGTCACCTACTTCACGGGTGCGTTTCCTTCCATGTGCGGCAAAACATCGACAGCAATGCTGGAAGGGGAGACCATCGTGGGGGATGACATCGCTTATCTTCGCCGGATTGACGGAGTCGTGCGCGCGGTCAACTGTGAACATGGCATGTTTGGCATCATTCTCGGGGTCAACAGCAACGATGACCCTATTCAATGGAAGGCGCTCCATGCACCTGGTCATGAGGTCATCTTCAGCAATGTCCTGAAAACGGACGATGGGGGAGTGTACTGGGAGGGCAAGGACGAGCCGGTTCCCAGCCACGGCATCAACTTCCAGGGTGAATGGACGCCCGGAACGCTGGACAAGAATGGAAAACCTGTTCCACCATCACATGCGAATGCCCGTTTCACGCTTGGTCTGGACATGCTGGACAACCTGGACCCGAACGTGGACAATCCCGATGGCGTCGAGGTCGGGGCGTACGTCTACGGAGGAAGGGATTCCGACACGTGGGTACCGGTGGAGGAGTCGCTGGACTGGTCCCACGGGATTGTTGCCTTCGGGGCTTCCATCGAATCGGAAACAACAGCTGCCACGCTCGGCAAGGCCGGGGTGCGCCAGCACAATCCTATGTCGAACCTCGACTTTCTTTCCATCCCCTTGGGCAGGTACCTGCAGGTGAACGTGGATTTTGCGGAGGGGGTGGTGAAGGTTCCCAGAATCTTCGGTGTCAACTACTTCCTCAAGAGCCGTGACGGCAAGTTCCTGAATGGCAAGAACGACAAGAAGGTCTGGTACAAGTGGATGGAGCTGCGTTGCCACGGCGACGTGGATGCTATCAAGACTGCGACGGGATGGATTCCCAAGTATGAGGACCTTGTTCCCTTATTCAGGACAGTCATCGGGCGTGAGTATTCGCACGAGGAATATGATGCCGAGTTCTCGCTTCGCATCCCTGAGAACCTGAGCAAGATAGACCGCGTCATTGAAAGCTGGAAGAACAGTACAAATGACACTCCACCAGTTCTGTTTACTGTCCTGGAGGCTCAGAGAGAGCGTCTGCTTCAAGCTCAGAGAGCGTTCGGCGACGAGGTGAAGCCTTCACAGTGGAAGGGTGTGGCGTAAGCTGGGCCTGAGTACGAACTACCAACAGATGTTCGAGCCGCGTGCCTTGACGGACACGCGGCTCTTCTGCTTTCTGTCTCAGGCAGCGGAGCCTGGAACCTAGTGCCCTGCCGGCTGGCTCAGATTGGAGAGCAGCAGCTGTTTGGCACGGGGAATCTTTGTCCAGGACATCGAGAGTTCGTCGATTCCCATGGAAATCAATGTTGGAATGGCCTGAGTGTCGCCAGCGAGTTCCCCGCACACCCCCACCCACTTTCCGTGCCGGTGCGCAGCCTCGACGGTCGAGGCAATAAGGGCGAGAACCGCGGGATGTGTTGGCTGGTAGAGATAGTTCAGGTCCCGGTTCGTCCGGTCGGCAGCAAATGTGTATTGAACAAGATCGTTTGTACCGATAGAGAAGAAGTCGACCTTGTCTGCCAGGCGGTCGGCATCCAGAGCCGCCGATGGAATCTCCACCATGATGCCTACCTCGATGTTCCTGTCGTAGGGAATGTGCTCTGCGTCTAGTTCGTCGCGTGCAGTATGCAACAGTTGATTGGCCTGGTCGATTTCCTCCTGCACGGCAATCATGGGGTACATGATGCGTGCCTTGCCAGCGGTGCTCGCACGAAGGATGGCGCGCAACTGTGTCTTGAACAGAGTTGGTCGGCGCAATCCCAGCCTGGTCGCCCGCACACCAAGGAACGGGTTCCCCTCGGGGGGGAGGTGGAGGTAAGGCACCTGCTTGTCACCACCAATATCCAGTGTCCGGATGATGACAGGCTTGGAGCCGAAGGCTACAAGAACGGACCTGTATGCTTCAATCTGTTCGTCCTCGGTCGGAGGACTGTCGCGGTTGAGAAAGAGAAACTCTGTCCGATACAGCCCGACCCCGTCAGCTCCGTATGTCAGGGCAGCAGCGGCATCCGAGGGTCCTCCAATGTTTGCAGCCACTTCGATTCGCTTGCCGCTTCCCAGGATGACTTCCCGGTCCTTGTACTGGTCGAGGATCTCCCGCTCCTGCCGCATGGCTTGGTCTCGTGCCTCGAGCTGCGCGCGTTCCTCAGGCGTCGGATCTAGGATTACGGTCCCGCTTTCCCCATCGACGCCCAGGCGTGCGTGCTCGTCGATGCCGGCGGCTGCCGCTCCAAGCCCGACGACCGCAGGAATGCCAAGGGCCTGCGCCAGAATCGCCGTGTGACTGGTCGTGCTTCCTTGTTCTGTGACGAAGGCAAGCACGTGCTGGTGGTCGACCGAGGCCGTGTCTGCGGGCGCAAGATCGCGCGCCACGACAACGGCTGCGTACGGCAACGAGCGCAGGTCTGGTTTCGGTTTTCCCACGAGTGCTCGCACGACGCGTTCGCCGACATCGCGGATGTCGCCTGCCCGCTCGCGCAGATACGGGTCGGCAAGGCCGTCCAGAAGCTGAGCGCTGTCCTCATAGGCCCGGTGCACCGCTGCTGCGGCCGTGTAGCCCTGCCCAACATAGCGTTCGATGGCCTCCTGCACCGTCGAATCGTCAAGGAACATCTGGTATGCGGAGAAGATCTCAGCTTCCTTGCCCTTTCCCTGTTGTTCCATCCGGGCGTGCAGTTCTTCCACCTGTCTGTGCACGCTCGCGACGGCAATTCTGATGACGTTCAGCTTCTCGTCGGCGGAGAGCATGTCCCGCGCGTCTGCATCGACAACCAACTCGTCAGGGCGGTAGATGTAGGCCCGCCCGACAGCGATGCCGGACGACGCAGGAATCCCTTTGAGCGTGCTCATTCTTCCTCTCCGATTGTGGTGCTGACAAGGACTTCCAGGGCATCCAGCGCCTGGGCCTCATCATCCCCTTCTGCTTCGACCTGGATCACGGAACCCTTTGCCGCTCCTAGCGACAGGACACCAAGAATGCTCTTGGCATCGACAGTGTGACCTTCTCGCGTGACCCTGATTTTGGACTTGAAATGCGATGCGGTCTGGACGAACAGCATTGCCGGGCGCGCGTGCAGCCCGGTCTTGTTCCGGATGGTCAGCATTTTTGTTGCCATATGAAAAACCTCCTCAAGAACAGTTCATCTTTCCTTGCCCAACAGGCCAACAGGCCCCAGTTTAGTCGTGAGCGACGAAATGCAACGGGCTGGCGCTGGCAGAGGAAGAGTGGCGACGCTCCTCGAGAAGAAACGTGGGGGCGCGGGCATGCAGTGGCTGGAGTACCTGCCCATCTTCATGCTCATCGGAGGGCGCCGGCGAGCAGGTCTGCGAGAAGCAGGACATTGAGGACGCTGACGACCACGGCAGTCGTCCACAGCAGTCCACGGTCAAGGCGGCTGTTCACATACCTTCCCATCACGCGTGGGTTCGACGTGAGCATGATCTGCAGCACAATTGTCCACGGCAGCTGCACAGAGAGAGCGATCTGACTCACGACGAGCGTCGTGAACGGATTGCCGGCAACGAGAGCGAGTACCAGTGCGCCCCCAAGAGTGAGCACGACGCCGAGCCGGCTGTGATTGTCTGACACATCATATGGTTCGCGTGACATACCTGCCACGATGCTGCCGCCCGCCATCCCCGCCGTGACGGCGGAGGACAGCCCGGCCATCACCAATGCGCCGCCAAATACCGCGGAGGCGGCCTTGCCCAGCAACGGCTGGAGCATACTCTGCGCCTGACCCAGGTCCGTGACGACTGAGTGGTGGACAAAGAACGTTGCGGCGGCA
This sequence comes from Candidatus Cryosericum sp., assembly GCA_035369785.1. Taxonomy (GTDB): domain Bacteria; phylum Caldisericota; class Caldisericia; order Cryosericales; family Cryosericaceae; genus Cryosericum. The sequence goes on from DAOOUZ010000016.1 coordinate 6,006, forward strand.
AGAATAATCATCGAACTGTTGATCGCCCATCCCACCAGCATGGACGTAAGGGTGTCGACGAACTCAAAGCGCAGCTGCTTCTCAATCACCGCTGTCCCCTGCTCGTTGAGCCGGCGACTCTGGATGATCTCGCTGTGGAGGTACAGATTGTGTGGCATGACGACGGCCCCGAGCACACTCATGACGATAGGAATGGACCCAGACGGGAAGGACGGCGTAACCCATGCCGCGGCCGCTTCCGCCCAGGGAACGTGGACCAGCGAAAGTTCGTAGAGGAATGACAGCCCGATGAGCGATACGAACGCAATGATGAGTTTTTCGATCCGTCGGTATCCATTGGCCAGCAGCAGAAATCCCACTGCCACCGCAACTAGCACTGCCCCAACGCGCAAGGGGACCCCTGTCAGGAGGTTCAGCCCGATAGCTGCTCCCATGACCTCCGCGAGGGCGGTGCACACGCAGGCGGCGACGGCTGAACTCAGCACGATGCGTGCAAAGCGTGGCGCAACATACTCTGTGGCAGCTTCCGAGATGCACAGGCCGGTGACAATTCCAAGATGCGCTGCATTATGCTGCAGGATGATGAGCATGAGTGTGGACAGCGTCACCATCCAAAGGAGGCGGTAGCCGTACATCGAACCCGCTGCAACGTTGGAGGCCCAGTTGCCGGGATCAATGAATCCTACCGTCACAAGAAAGCCCGGGCCTATGTATTTCAGGACCTCGAGCGCCTGGAGACGTGGCTGGTGATCATTGAACAGGCGCTGCAACCGTGGAGAGAGCCTCATGGGGCCAGTATACGATGGTTGTAGTCGCCATCAAGCGGTTCGCAACAGGCTGCGTCAACCTTGTCAAGAAAAAGAGTTGCAGGATGATTGACAAGCTGTATAATGCACATGGCTTTTCCAGGGTACTCTGACCTGCGTCTCATCGATGAAGTGCGTCACGGCCGTGGTGGCTCGTCTTTCCGGTTGCTGTCCTGAGATTTGAGTGGAGGCTTCGCATGCGTATCAGGATTGAAGTGCACAGTGCCCTTGGCACCTTTGTTCTACCTCAGGGCTACAACCCCTATGTGCAGGGGCTCATCAATACTTGTATCCCGACGGATATTCCGTGGCCCGGGGAGGCCCAGGGGGCCGAGGAAGGTCATTTCAAACTGTTCACCTTCTCGCAGCTGTACGCCCGGTCGGTCGAGCGGATTGACGTCAGCGCGCGCAGCGAGGAGAAGGGAGATGAGCGGGTGCGGTACCAGCTCGTCATGTCCTCGCCTGTCTGGTTTTACCTTTCTTCGCCAAGCAAAGAGTTCATTGATGCATTGACACCCCGGCTGGAACACAGCCATGACCTGCACATCGAGCGCAATCTAGTCGAAGCGATTCACGTCAGCAAGGAGTCATCTCATGCGGAGACGCCCAGCGGCCAGGTGAGCTGGCGCATTCGCACGATCAGTCCTGTGACCGTTTACCAGGGTGACACGAGAGAGGGACGTTCGATGACGTACTATGCGCCTGACGACCCACTGTTTTCCAAGATCGTCCTCGAAAACGCGGTGCGCAAGTACTATGCTTGGACGCATGAGCGGGCTCCGAGCGACGGATTCAGTATCAAGTGTCTAGACCGCACACCGCACCTGGCTGTCATCTCCTTCAAGGACACGCCGGTGCGCTGCTACACAGGGCGCTTTCAGCTCACCGGTGACGCGCGGCTGCTGTCGTTCCTTCTGGAGTCGGGTCTGGGCGGCAAGAACTCTCATGGGTTCGGCATGTTCGACATCGTAACGGAACCGGAGAGCGGAACACGACCAGCCTCCAGAAACGCCTCTGCGACTGAACACAGGAGTGGAAAGGCCGATGGCCGTCGTGATGAGTCAGGTCATGCGCATCGGGACCAGACGAGGACGTCAGAGACTCAGGCCTCGGCTGGCCGGTCGCAGACGCATGGAACTGCCAGCAGGGGGGCGACATCAGGTGGATCGTTCCAGTCCCATGGTCAGGACAGAACCTGGTCGGGTGGCAGCAAAAAGGACAGCGGGTTCCGTTCGGAACGACAGCATACGGATCGGAGGAACGGGTCTCGCGGCGAGGAGCCGCGTCGGAAGTTCGTGAGCCGGTATGCCCCGGAGATTCGTCCGGTAAGCCGGGAGAAGGCTGCGAGTGGTTCCTACAGCATCTGGGACGGACAGGCCAGGACCGAACTGCCCCGTTTCGTGCGGCCCGATGGCACGGAGAGCACTGGCGGTCCCAGAAAGAGTACGAACCGTACCACCGGCCGCGGCCCACACGGTTCGTCTCGCTCAGAGGCAAGGTCCGGCGGCAAGGGACAGAGCAGCGCACGCAGAGGCACGGGCTCGACGTCCAACCGGTCATCCGGAGAGAAGCGGGGCACCAGCCGGTCGGGTCGGACATACGGGGGCAGGAAGGGAAGCAGTTCAGGTTCGCGGTAACTGGCGTGTGCCGTCCTCCGGGGCGGTGGACACCTGCCTGGCTGCTTGTTCGTAGTACGAATAAGAGTATACTCCGGGGGGTTCGACCCGATGTTCATGGCGGGCTCCAGGGAGGACCAGTGGCAAGAACCGCATCGAGAAAGGACATCCTTGAAGGACCGATCGTCCCGACCATGTTCAAGCTGGCGTGGCCGCTCATGATTTCCAGTCTCCTCCATTACTTGTACAACATGGCGGATACGTTCTGGGTTGGACATCTGCCCCCGGCAGAGAACGCCACGGCGGTCGCCGGCCTGCAGATAGCTGGCCCGGTCATCTTCTTTCTCATGGCGTTTGCGTTCGGCTTCAATGCAGGAGGACTGGCGCTGGTATCGCAGTACATGGGTGCACATCGCAGGGAAGAGGCAAACAAGGCCGCTGCCCAGACGCTGTCCCTCTCCATTGTCTTCGGTCTGCTGATCATGGTTGCCGGGGTGGTCCTTTCCCCAGTGCTGTTGAAACTTCTGACATCAGACGCCGCCGTTGCCACTGCGGGAACGATCTACACGCGGATCGTATTCATCGGGATGCCCTTTGAATTCGTTGCGGCGGCATACGCGCAGGTCATGGCCGCCTATGGCGACACGATTACCCCGATGGTAATCAATGTGATCTGTGTCCTGGGCAACATTGTCCTGGACCCCCTCATGATCTTCGGCATTGGACCCTTCGCCCGCATGACTGTGGCTGGAGCTGCGCTGGCAACAATCATCTGGCAGGTAGTAGCGGCGACACTGTCGCTCGTGCTTCTGCTGCGGGGGAGGCACGGCCTTCATGTGACATGGGGGGAACTGTCACCGGACCGGTCCTGGTACCGGCGCATCCTGAAGATCGGGTTGCCCTCGTCCATCGGCGTGTCTGGAACCTCCTTTGGGTTCCTGGTGCTGACAGGAATCATCGGCCGCGTGTCCAACGCGACTGTTGCCCTGTCGGCGTACGGCATCGGGGATCGCTTCATCAACGTCAGCTTCATCGCCATCGACGGATTGTCGCTTGCCATTTCGACCATGGTGGGCCACGCGCTGGGTGCAGAACAACGCAAGCGTGCCAACACAGTCGTATGGAGAGGGACAGCCCTCATGTTTGGGCTGCTGGTGGTGGAGGGGATACTGCTCTGGATCCTCACGCCATGGCTGTTCCGCGCATTCATCCCGACGCAGCCTGATATCATTCGCGAGGGGATTCTGTTCATGTCCCTGTTCCTGCCGTCCATCCCGTTCTTTGGTGTCGTCAACGGTGTCCAGTCGGCGTTCCAGGGTTCCGGCCACAACGTGCCTCCCATGATCATGCAGCTTGTCCGGCTCTGGGGACTTCGGGTTCCTTTGTCATGGTACTTTGGATTCAGTCGGCAGTTGGGCTCGCGGGGCATCTGGATTGGCATGCTTATCAGCAATGTTCTGTCGGCAGTCCTGGCCCTTGTGCTGCTTGCAACCGTAGACTGGCATCACAAGGTCATCGAGCATGCTCCGACCGGCGGGGAGTTGACTACAGGGGTGGTTCTCGAATCGATGCCTGCTGCCTTGGACGTGGAAGCCTAGGCGGCGAAGATGGCCAACAGGACTCGCATGCCCACGCGCGACGAGATTCTCCATGGTCCGGTCGTTCAGACTATGTTCCGGCTCTCCTGGCCCGTCATGGTGAGTTCGCTGTTGAACATGGTGTACAACATGATTGACACGTTCTGGGTCGGCCACCTTCCTGAGGCTGAGAACGCGGCCGCGGTCGCAGGGCTCCAGGTTGCAGGGCCAGTGGTGTGGTTCCTGGTAGCGTTCGCCTTCGGATTCGGGTCGGCTGGCCTTGCTCTTGTGTCCCAGTACATGGGGGCGCACAACGAGAA
>DAOOUZ010000016.1:10424-18472 GCA_035369785.1 Candidatus Cryosericum sp.
ACCGGCCTGAATGTCATTCTGGACCCCCTCATGATCTTCGGCATCGGTCCCTTCGCACGTATGGGCGTAGCGGGGGCTGCGCTTGCAACCATCCTGTGCCAGATTGTGGCGGCGGTTGTGTCGTTGTGGCTTCTGGTGTCCGGAAGGCGCCGCCTGAGGGTTTCGCTCCAGGAACTGCGGCCGGAGGGAGTCTGGATCGGGAAGATTCTTCACATCGGTGTTCCCGCGTCCGTGGGGGCGTCTGGCACATCGTTCGGCTTCATTGTCCTGACCGGCATCATCGCGCGCGTGCCGAATGCAACTGTTGCGCTGTCGGCGTATGGCATCGGGGACCGGCTGTTCAGCATCACGTCACTTATCAATGACGGGGCCGGGATAGGAATAGCGACCATGGTAGGCCAGGCACTTGGCGCGGGGATGAAGGACCGGGCGACGGCGGTCGTGCGAGAGGGCACGACAGCACTGGTCAGCCTGATGGTTGCTGCAAGTGTATTCCTCCGCCTGATAACGCCAATGGTGTTCCGGGTGTTCATTCCCACGCAACCCGCCATCATCGCCGAAGGCATCCGGTTCATGTCCGTGTTCCTGTGGGCAAATCCGTTCTTCGGCTTGATGATGGGGGTCCAATCAGCATTCCAGGGCTCGGGTCACAACGTACCGAACATGATTTTGGACTTGGTGCGCCTCTGGGGATTGCGCGTTCCACTGGCGTGGTTCTTTGCGATGGCACTGGGGATGGGGTCGCGTGGCGTGTGGATAGGCATGACCGTCAGCAACATCTTGGCAGGGATCCTGTCCCTGATCCTTCTGTTCGTTGTCGACTGGCGGAAGAGTGTCATACCGCATGCGCCGTCGCCGGAACCGTTGCTGCTCGGTGAGGAAGCCGTATCGTCAGTTGCAGGAGTGGACATCATCGACCAGCCGTAGCCCGTGGGGGCTGTGGACTGTCCTCGTGCCTGTCACTTGACACCAAACTTCATCGTGCATAGGATACATCCGCACCACGAAACCTGTCGCTCTGGAGGCGCATATGTTCTATCTCAGCAACATTCTCGGCATGCGCGTCCTGGACCGCAAGCAAACCGTCGTGGGCTCTATTGCCGACCTCGAGGTGGCCTCCGCTGAGAAGTTTCCCATAGTCGTTGCCGTGCTTGTCAGAACGCATAGTGGATTGAGCCGGGTGGGCTGGCACAATGTCCGGGCGCTCGGCATGACGGAATGCACACTTAAGCTGGTGGGCAGTGAACTTGAGCCCAATTTCACTCTGCAGGACACCTCCATGTTGCTCCTCAATCACGTGCTCGACAAGCAGATTGTCGATGTTCACGGCGTCAAGGTTGTACGCGTCAATGACATCGAACTGGCCGAGAGCCACGGTCAGCTGCGCGTGATTGCAGCCGATGCGGGGCTGCGCAGTTTTCTGCGCCGGCTGGGGCTCTCGTGGGCGATTTCTCGGGTCGAACAGCGCAGGCACCACAAAGTCGCCGAGAACTCGATTCCATGGAGCTTCGTCGAACCGCTCGGACCGGACGTGCGCAATGTACAGGTGCGGACCACCTGGAAAGAACTGTCGAAACTACATCCGTCAGATCTTGCGGACATCGTGGACGACCTGGACTTCAATGAACGGGACGCACTGTTCAAAGCGCTGAACGACGAGCAGGCAGCAGATACTCTGGCAGAACTCGAGGACGACAGGGTCAAGGTCGCGATTCTGGAGCGTCTGGGCGTTGCACGTGCCGCGGACATTCTCGAGGAGATGGACCCTGATGATGCGGCAGACATCCTGCAGGACACACGAGCGGATACTCAGGAGGCCGTACTGCAGGAGATGCAGCCGGAAGAACGGGAGGACGTCCGGGAGCTCCTGGCATATGACGAGGATACGGCCGGGGGTCTCATGACCAATGATTACCTCGAAATCAGGCAGGAGATGACCGCTGGGCAGGTCATCGATCTGCTGCGGCATGAGGCGCCCGACACCGAAACCATCTACTATCTCTACGTCACAGACGACGACGGGCGCCTGGCAGGGGTTCTGTCGCTGCGGGGGCTGATTGTTGCGCAGCCTGACAGAGCCGTTGGCGACATCATGCTCAGACATTCTGTTTCGGTGTTTGTCGATGACCCGAAGAAGAAAGTCGCTGAAGTGATGGATAAATATGGATATCTTGCCCTTCCTGTCGTGAACCATGAGGGATTGCTCCAGGGGATTGTCACAGTGGACGACATCCTCGACCAGGCTATGGATTGAGAACGGTTGCGATGACAAGGTGGAAGCGTCTAGGAAGCAGGTTTCGCAGGTTCTGGGTGGCCCTGCCCGTCGTGCTGGCCGTGCTTGGTCCTGGCATCATCACGGGCAATGTGGACAATGACGCGGGCGGAATAACCACGTACAGTGTCATAGGGGCCCGCTTCGGGTACTCGATGCTGTGGGTGTTGCTGCTCATCACGTTTACCCTTGCGATGATCCAGGAGATGTGCGCACGGATGGGGGTCGTTACGGGAAAGGGACTTGCGGACCTCATCCGAGAGCGATTTGGCGTTCGGGTGACAATGGTCGTGATGGCACTCCTGTTGTTCACCAACCTGACCAACACCATGGGAGAGTTTGCTGGAGTTGCAGGCGCAGCCTCAATACTCGGATGGAGCCGCTTTGTTGTTATCCCTGCGGTTGCACTTCTCGTGTGGGTTCTGGTCGTCAAAGGATCCTATCGGTCTGTGGAGAAGGTGTTGCTCGTCTTCTGCGTCGTGTATCTGACCTACGTTGCCAGCGCTTTCATGGCTCGCCCTCACTGGGGGACTGTTGTCAGGGCCACCGTCACGCCGACGTTCCAGATGAACCGGGAGTTCACCTCGCTGTTCATCGCCACCATTGGAACGACGATTGCTCCATGGATGCAGTTTTACCAGCAGTCGTCGGTTGCGGAGAAGGCCATTGAGGTCAAGAACTATCGGTACGAAGCTCTGGACACGTACATCGGGAGTTTTCTGACGAACTTCGTTTCGTTCTTTATCGTTGTCGCCTGTGCAAGTACTCTGTATGTTGCCGGAGTCCGGGTCAACACGGCCGCGGAAGCCGCAGGAGCACTTGCGCCGCTTGCAGGGAGCTATGCCTCTCTCCTCTTTGCAGTGGGGCTAATGAATGCGTCCATCATGGCCGCAGGGATCCTGCCGCTCTCTACTGCATACTCCGTGGCAGAAGCGTTCGGATGGGAATCGGGGGTTGGGAAATCGTTCCGCGAAGCACCTCTGTTCTACGGTCTCTATACGGCGCTCATTTTCGCCGGCGCCGGGATTGTCCTGTTTGTGCCGGAGAGCAGGCTCGTAAGCGTCATGCTGTTCTCACAAGCGGCCAACGGTGTACTGCTCCCGCTGATACTGGTTCTGATGTTGAAGCTTGTAAACGACCGCTCACTCATGGGCGACTATGTGAACAGCCGGGGCAAGAACATTGCAGTGTGGGCGCAGGCTATCGTGATGATCGTACTGGCTGCCATCCTGACGGCGCAGACGCTGGCTGGCATGTTTGGCTGACGGGTTCATGATTGGTCCCTCAACGTGATACAATGATTGGTGCATTGATTCGGTAAGCGAAGGGAAGAACCAGGGTGAGTCTTAGAAATCGTTTGCCTGCATTTGAGTCCAAGGATTACCGTCTCTGGTTTGCTGGCCAGAGTGTTTCTCTCATCGGTACGTGGCTGCAGAATACGGGGCAGGCATGGCTGGTGCTCAAACTTACCAGCTCTCCCTTCAAGCTCGGCCTTCTCACCTCGGTGCAGTTTCTTCCTTCACTGGTGCTTTCCTTGTTCATCGGACCTGTTGTTGACCGCTACCCCAAGCGTTCGTTGCTGTTGTTCACGCAGACGATGTTCGCTATCACCGCACTGGCTCTCGCGGTAGTCGCCTTCGGTGGACATGCCGCCTACTGGCAGGTCTTCCTCATTGCTGCGGTAACGGGTGTCATCACTGCGATTGATGGTCCAACGAGACAGTCATTTGTTTCCGAACAGGTGCATGACCGCTCAGCCGTGACGAACGCGGTCGCGCTCAACAGCACAATGTTCAACATGGCACGCGTCATCGGCCCGGCTGTCGGAGGCATCCTCATCGCCGCGGTCGGCATCCCGTGGACGTTCATCCTGAATGCAATCAGCTTCATCGCGGTCATCGTCAGCCTTGTCTTCATGCAGGCTGGGCGCGAGCCGATGCGGTCGGTGACCAGCAACTACCTGGCGGACGTGGGAGAGGGCATCCAGTACATCAGGAAGAACCAGGTGGTGATGAGCCTCCTGACGATTGCGGGCGTCATCAGCATGTTCCTCCTGAACTTCAACATACTCATTCCAAGCTTCGCCCAACTGACGCTGGGTCTGCAGGCAGACGGATTTGGAGGCCTGATGTCCGCCATGGGCATGGGAGCTTTGGCTGCTGGCTTGCTCATGTCGCTTGGTGGCACGCACCTCGAGCCCACGGCGTCCTACATCTATGTTTCAGGATTCATGCTCTCGATTGCCATGATGCTTGTGGGAATGCAACGCAGTTTCTACCTGAGCGGCGTGTTGCTCTTCTGCTGCGGATTTGGCATGGCCGCCATCTCCACCATGTGTAATACGGGCCTGCAGATGCAGGCTCCCGATGCAATGCGCGGTCGTGTCATGGCGGCGTACAACCTCGTGTATGTAGGTTCTACGCCAATTGGTGCGCTCTATGCCGGCAAGATATCGGATGCCCTCGGGGCCAACATGGGCTTCCTCGTAAGCGGGGCCATAGGATTTGTGTTTCTTGTCTGCATGCGGGTCTTCGTCACGCCGCACACCTTCGGAAACCGCCAGACGCTAACCGCGCCGGCTGGACCGGTCACAGGTATGACAACGGAGGTTCAGACAGCAGACTCTCCTGTGATGGTAGACGCGCGCTCTGCGGAGGTCGACAGAGACTGACGCACGATCGTGGCGAGTTCCTGGAGTGTGTACGGCTTGGAAATGAACCCAACAAACCCGGTGGCGCCATCCATCGTACCGGTCGCATCATAGCCTGACATCAGGACAGCGGCGACGGCCGGGTTGACCTCGTGCAGTTTCTCGAACAGCTGCCTGCCGTTCATGTGTGGCATCATCATGTCGAGCAGTACCAGGTCGATGGACTGCCAGTTGTCCTTGTACACCTCCAGCGCTGCAACAGGATCTGCGCTCTCAGTGACACGGTATCCAAGGCTGGTCAGCACCTTGACCGCCACGCTCCGGACCACATCCTCGTCATCGACAACAAGAACCGACTCGCCGTGAAGCGATGGCGGCAGCGAACCGGGCGAAACCGGCTGATGCCCATGCCTCTGAGCCTCTGCCCTTGAGACTGCAGGCAGCACCAGCGTAAACGTGGTGCCCTGCCCGCGGGCAGAGGCAACTGCAATAGTTCCTCCCATGTCATGGACAACACGCCAAACGATGGACAGGCCAAGCCCGGTTCCTTCTGGGCGCGTGGTAAAGAACGGCTCGAACAGGTGATCCTTGGCTTCATCGGACAGGCCCATGCCCGTATCTGACAGCGTGAGCTCGACATACTTGCCGGACGCAAGAGGGGCCATCCCATGATGCTGCCAATACGTGTCATCCGCCTCGACATTCCGCGCTTCTACCGTAATTGTTCCTTCGTGGTGTCCAATCGCGTCCCTGGCATTGATAACAAGGTTGAGGAGGACTTCCTCGAACTGCATGCGGTCGCCAGATACGAATGCCAGGTCCGGAGCAACATGAGTGACGAGCCCGGTTCTCTTGTCAAACCCCGGTGTCGCGATGGACAGCGTGTCCTCAAGCACGGCGCTGACGTCGATGTCACTTAGTGTCGGAGCTTCTCTTCGCGAGAACGTGAGCAAACGGTGTGTGAGCTGCGAAGCACGCATCGCCGCACGCTCGATCGTGTCGAGCTCTCGGTAGGCATCGGATCCCTCCGCCATGTCAGCCTTGAGCAGGGAGGCATGCCCCATGATGCCGCCAATAATGTTATTGAAGTCGTGCGCGACGCCGCCCGCGAGCCTTCCGACTGCCTCCATCTTCTGCGACTGGACGAGTTCCCGTTCGAGCTGTCTGGAGTGTTCCTCTGCAGCACGCTGGTCAGTGACATCCCGGAAGATGGCCTGGATGATGGCAGGGCCAGCCGTCGGTATCGATTTGAGAGAAGCCTCGCAGACGACCAGGCGGCCGCCCGATGCAACAAATGTCCAGTCAAAGCGCTGGGGAGTCCCGAGCAGAGCACTGTTCTCGAACGCCTGTATTGCCTCCGCTGAGGGGACGCCATCTGGCTGGTTTTCCGGACTCATGTCCTCCACGCGCCTGTTGACAAGGCGCTCTGGTGTCGTGCCTAGTGCGCGCGCGGCGGCAATGTTGGCTTGTACGATGAGATGGTTGCGGACGATAAGAATCGGGTCGGGTGCGTCGTCAAACAGTGCGTGATACTGTTCGTAGGCAGCACGCACCGTCTGTTCTGCACTGAGTTGTTCGCGAAGATCGTGAGCCACCATCACGATGCGGTCACTCGGCGGTGGCAGGTTGGACGTCATGAGTTTGATGGGAATGAGCGAGCCATCCGATGCACTCAGGTGCCACCGGGTAGACGACAGGCTTTGGTCGAGCAGGCTGACAAGGGTCTGAGACGCATCGCTGCCCTCAGCGACCATGATGGACCCCAGCGCTACCCCGGCGAGGTCGGACGCACTCTTCCCAACAAGAGAATTGAGCGCTGTATTGGTCGCCTCGATGCGAAGCCCCTCTGGCGTCGCGTTTACGAGCATGGCGGGCTCTGGTACAGCAGAAAACAGCTGTTGATAGTAGGCTGCTCTCTCGCGTGTCGCGCGCGCGGCTCGTTCACGTACCACGAGGAAGTAGGCTGTCCCGCCGACGGCTAGCGACACGCCAAGCACAATGAGGACTGTTCTGATGCGTGTGCTCTCTGCTCCAAAGCTCGTGGTCGTTCCGAACCACTTCGTTTGCATCTGGGCCAGGAGTCCGCTGTTCTGCACATGTGCGAGGGTTCGGTTGAACTCAGGCAGCAGCGGCAGCATGTTGCGGGCGGCAGGGAATGCCACTGGCTGACGTCCAGTCAGGAACGAATTGAACGAACCGGCCTGGTGCAGGACAAGGGTTCCGACGTAGGACCTGTTGATGAGGTACTGTGCGTTCAGGTAGTCGTGCACCGCAGCATCTGCCTCGCCGCCGGCGACAGAGGCAATCACTTCTTCGGGAGTCGCACAGCGCAGGATATCTATCGGGCCGGCCGCGGCACCGAGCTGAGACACGTAGTCGTCTGATGCGGTCCCTGTCTTCACGGCCACGCGATGTCCCGCCAGGTCGCTGGCCGTGCGAATTGGACTCTCGGCCTGCGTTACAAGAACCAGGCCGGAGTCGAGGTAGGGATTGGTGAAGGAAAGGCGAGAGGCCCGTTCGGGCGTTCTGAAGATGGATCCAATGCCCAGGTCTACTGTTCCCTGTTGGATCGCCTGGAGTTCCTGTGCGAATGGCATGACCTCATAGCGTACGGTCCAGCCGTTAAGTGAGGCGATCAGGTTGACCAGGTCGACGTCGAAGCCTACCAGCTGACCATCCCGGTAGTAGACGAACGGTTCGTAGACATTGGCAGCCACGACCAGATCTGGCGGCGTCGTGGAAAGCGTGGAGGCCGATGCTGGCTCCGCCATGCTTCCGCACGTCAGGCCAAGAAACAAGACTACAACCAGCCAGATCGCGAGCAGCGGCAATGCCGCGGCTCTGTCGTGTTCCGTCTGGATGTTGGCGCCTGACACTCTTCTGGACGAAGCGGCCATCCTTTGCATGCAACAATCATAGCGGTACGGAACATCCTGTAAAGCGGCTGAGCCACATCGCCCGGTGGGCCTGCTGGCTGGGCAAGGGGCACAGGGAACAATACGATTGCCGGCCTCGTCTAAGAAGTAACCAGTCTGTTCACGAGGAGGTATTGCGAAATGTTCCAACGTTCCAGGAGGTCATGCCGAAAAGCGCTCTGCTGTCTGATTGCTGCAGCAGTGATGGCGA
>DAOOUZ010000017.1:0-18363 GCA_035369785.1 Candidatus Cryosericum sp.
ACCGGGAGCACTCCGCGCATGATGATATCCACGAAACTCTTCAGCCATTCGACGCCGCGCCGCAGCGCCGGCCCGAACCGCTCCATGATCACGTAGTAGATTTCCTCCCACTTGGACCGGATGATGTCCCAGGCCCCGGCGAGGGTGTTCAACTGGTCGGCCTGCATCTTCTCAGCGATGTTGGTGTTCGTGATAGACCGTTCCATCTCGCGGAGCTTTTCGCTACCTACGGTGATGAGTCCAGCAAGGCCGCGCGCCGCCCGCTGGCTGAAGGCCGCATACAGGAGTTCCGCGATGTTCGCGGTCGCTTGCTTCAAACCCACCGTCTTTGCCCATGTGTCCCGGAGACGTTCAAAGACCTCCACGATTTCGACGATGGACTTCTTCGCGGGGGAGATATCCTTCATCGCAATGCCAACAGCCGCCAAGGTCTTCGTGGTCTTGTCGCTGGCCTGCGCCAATGCGTTGAAAATCTGGGAAAGCTCATAGCCCACCGTGCTGGGACTGGTCCCAACACTGAAGAGCGCCATCGCCAAGGCCAGTGTCTCCTCCAAGGAGCGCCCAAACAAGTGGGCCGTGGTGCCGACGTACTTCATAGCATTGGCCATGTCACTCAGGCTGGCTGGGGACCCTTCAACCGACGCCACCAGCGCATTGACCGCCCGCATCGCCTGGTCGCTGCTCAGGCGGAACTGGTTCATCATCGTGACCATAATCTTCGACGTTTCCTGCAAGGGACTCAGCGTGGCCTCCGCCAGGACCACCGAACCCCGAACCATGTTCCGCAGGTCCTCGAAGCTTTGCACGCCCGCCGCCGCGATCTGCAACCAACTCTCCGCGGCTTCCGACGCCATCTTCCGGCTGGTCAGGGTGATGTCCCGCACCGCGCGCATGACTTGCGGGCGCATCTCCATAGCTGCCGCGCCGAACTCGCCCATGCGCGTGACGGCGTTCGCCACGTTCTGCTCGAACTCTACGAAGCTCCTGACCATGTTGGTGACGAACTGATGGGCGAGGTTGTAGGCGGCGTCCGCAACCTGCTGGAGGATGCGCACGTACTCGCGCAGCACGTCAATGCTCTTGCGGACGGTGGCGACGACCGGGGCGGCGAGGAACTGGATGATGGCCTTATTCACGTTCCAGAAGCCGACCGCGATGGACTTGAGGATGTTCCAGAGGATGCTGAGAACCTGGTTGAGCAGCTTGAACGCGGCTAGGGCAAGCCGCACAGCGACAATCACGCCGAAGATGGCCGCCCCGAGCGAGATGATGACCGGGCCACCCTTCGCGAAGATGTTCACGATGGTTGTCAACAACTGGTCGGCCATGCGCCGGAAGGGTGCCCCCAACGCTAGCTCAAGTTGCTTCAGAAAGTCCCCGACGCCGTGAATGCTTCCCCCCTGCTTCAGGTCGTCAACCAGCTCCATCCGCGCGGGCACCTGAACATACCCCTCGGGAAGCTCGATGTTCCCCACGGTGAAGTCAACCAAGACTGTCGTCCGTCTGTCCGAAAGCGGCATCCGGGATAGCCCCCTTGTAGAAGGCAAAGTCTGGCGGTGCTGCGGCGCCCTTTCCTGCCTCGTCCATCTCGCGCGTCATCCGGTCCCCAATCGCACCGAGGAAGACCTGCATCAGCGACAACTCCCCCGGGAACTGGCGCACCAGCGGCTTGCCATTCGGGAACTGGCCCGTCTTCTCCACCCAACATGCCGCAAGCCAAGCCTGCTCCATGCACCGGGCAAAGAACCGCTCGCGGACGTCCGCGATGAGCCCATCCATTGCGGCGGCCACGGCCTCCTGTATCTCGCGCGCTTCCTCCTCCGCCTCTTGCAAGAAGCGCCGGCCCAATTCCTCCCTCTCGGGCGTCGCAGGGTCGGCGCTGCTCAGGACAATCCGTGGTTTGTCCGCGTTCCGTGCCTTAATGCGGGCGACGGCAGCTTCACGCGCTTCCTCACGTCGCCCGGCGTAGAAATCAATCTCTCCTGTGCTGACGTAGTGGGCCGCTACGCCAGCAGCCCTTTTCCCAAGGCCTCAAAATCCTCCGCCGCCGCCGTGGTACGCCCCGACACCCAGTCCAAAAACCCATCCACGATGCGCATCAACGGCACCGTCGTGGCCGTCTCATCATCGCCGAGATACGCCCGTTCTCCTCCCGTCAGCATCTCCACCGGCACCTGAAGCCGACGGTCGCAAAGGAACGTATAGAGTTCCCGATTGCTTCGATTGTCTCCGCCATTCTTCGGGTCGTATTCCAGGTCTTCCTCAACCGTCTGAGAAACCCCGTCGATGACCTTCTCGCGCACGACACGCACCCGGAAGTTCTTGACTTGGCAAAGACACTTCTCCATGAAGCTCGCGCCGGGATTTATCAAGGTATCGAGTACCGCTTCGCCACCAATCCGCTTGGCATCCCTCGCCTGCAAACGCAAACCAGCGTTACTAATTCTGTCTTCCTCCTCCAGGTCCGCCCGCCGCGCCTTGATGAAGTAAGACTTATCACCACCTGGCATGATGAGCGTCTCGGTCCCTCCGAGCATCGATACGACAAACGAACTACTCAAACCCTTTTCGCTATCAACCACCGTGTCTGCCTCCTGTCTCTGTCCTGATGATGTCGCGCAACTTACGCACATGTGTCCCCACGGTGGGGACACAAACCTTCTCCACCATCGCGGCTCTATCGGCGGCCTCGGGTGGAATATCAAGAGTGAAGTCCACCAGGTTGCTTTCGTTGAGCTTATGGGCGACGAGGGTGCAGCCGTTGCCGATGAGAAGCGACGCCTTGATGTAACTGGTGGTCGTGATCTGCGTCCTGTCCTGGGGGTCAGGCATCGGATCTACACCTCGGTTCATCAACTGGTCGTCTCGATTAAGTCCCAGGCTGCCGTGGACCCATCAGCACTTGCGAGCGCCTGGAAGGAGATGCCGTCCTGCTTGAGGAACCCGGTAGACGGGATGGAGAGCGGGGCTTCCGTGTAGATGATGCGCGGGAACTCCAGCGTTGCAACATGGCCACCCGCAGTCATGACCAGTTTGTAGGCGGCTTCCGTCTTCGCCACGAACTTCGCGTACAGCGTTGAATCATGGAAGTGCCGACTGAACGTTCCGGTCCACTGCGCGCATTCCCCGTTCGGCAGGCAGGTCGGGTAGACCTGGCCGTTGAGTGTCGCAGCTTCATCCACCGATGCCAGCATATTGTCGAATGAAAGCGAATGGTCGTTAGTCAGGTTGTCGGAAGCGCCGTCGATGGAGATGGCTGCATTGTTGAAGTGGTACGGGGTAGTCGTGATGGCGCCATCGTCCAAACCAACATCCGCCCTGTTAGGCGAACTCCAGGGCGCGGGTCCCCGCAGGCCGATGAGTTCCAGGTCGAGCATCGCCATTTGTCCGAAACTTACGCCGATCTTCCCGCTCGCCACCTTCACGTCACCATACAGTTCGCTCACATGGCCCATATGCCGGAAGACCGTGGCGAATAGGCCCTGCCCGTAGGTGTCCATGCTGGCGTATGTGTGCTGGCGCATGAACGCCCACCGGCCGATGTCCGCAATGGTGCCGGATGGCGTGACCACACCGCTCTCCATCCCGCCAGAGCCGCCTGCCGCCGTCAGCATCCCCGGTACGATGGGAATGCGCAGGCTCCCCGTGGACCAACTACCGCCCGAGTACCAATGCCGCGGGCCGCTCAGATACCCGTCCGCGTACTGGAAGAAGTTGTAGTGGTGATCCACCCCGATGGCCGCTTCCTCCGAAATCGGGAACACCACGGTTGGTTGAGACTCGATACTGCCCTGGGCGGTCTGCAATGCCACGCCCATCCAACATTGCTTGTGCTGAATGAATCCCGGCATAGGGAATAGGCCTCCTTCAAGGCAACGTTACCGCGCCCTGTAGTTTGAAACATGAGATGGAGAGGTTGATGGGCATGACCGCCAAAAGGTTACCGCCGATTTCCAGTTGCTGAAGCTGGTTGGTTGCATCCACATTGACGTCGACGCTTTCGCCGCCCAGCGAGTATTGGTCCTCAAGGATAGCCGTAATTCCGTCCGCCCACGTCTTGATGAGGCTTTCCAAGGCACCCGGTTTCGATGCGCTTTGCCAGATATGCACGTCGAACCGAAAGGTAAGCAAAGCATATCCTGGAGCCACCGTGCCATCCGCGTTGTGCCCCCGGCAGCTGTCCTTCACCCGGTTCCAACCCCTGAACAGTATCCCAATCGCCGGGCATTGTCCACCCTGGACGATCTCGTCGTCGTGGTAGAAGAATACATTGCGCGGCGCAAATCCCGGAATGTATTCTGCCCCCCGCGCCTTGATGACGGCTTCGATGGCGTTGCCAAGTTCCGAAGTAAAAGTCTCCGCCATGGTCCGCTATCCCCAATCCCTCACGCGGCCCTGAATGAAATGCCCTTGCCGCATGGGGTCGCTGCTCCTACTGGGCACAACGCGCCATGGCCGTTGGAGCCGACGCGCATGCGTCACGTGGTCCAGAATTTGCTCGCACAGTTCGTCGATTTCGCTTTCTGTAAACCGAATGACCGTATGGGCGGGGCGGAAAGGCTTCCATGGCTTTTTGGGAGAAACAAACTGCATGTTGTCGGCGTAAGCTTGGTGCCCCGTGATATCATCGCCGCGCGGATCTAAAAGGTTGATGCCATGTTCGCCCGCGAAGCCTTCACCCGGTGCCGTGGGGTTGCGCGACCCCATCTCCATATGCTGGCGGCCTCGGTATTCCCAGTGGTCGCCCGTCTTTCCGGTCATCTGTGCCCGCATGTACCCCGTCAAATCCATCAGCCGTGCATGGCCCACCGCGTCAACTTTCCATTGCCAGTAGGGTTCGTGACGCCCATAATCATAGTCGGATTCCCAAGAAAGGAAGCCAGGCTTTTCCCCTTCTTTCTCCCAAGTCTCCTCGTTACTCGCGAAGATGACATTCAATACGCCGTCCCATGCGGGTCCGAGGTCTCCAGTTCGCCCATACACGGTTGCCGGGTCGTCATTGGGTTCCCCTAGGTAGGCCGCCATGCCGATGGAGCAGATGGCCTTCTTGTCCATCTGAAGACGCGCTCTTACCGACGGCATGGTCTCGCCTCCTTCTACCAATGACTGGGGTTTCCACTTGTGATATTCGCCCGCTTGAACAACGCGGAAGGGGCGCTCTCATTGACGACCGATGCCTCGACAGGTACGTAAGACACCGGGTCATCGGCATCGGCGACTTCTACCTCAGGCACCTGCCGCAAGGTAAACATCTTCTGCAGCTCATCGGCATCCTTTGCCAATTGATCGGCGAACCATAGATTCGTGGTCTTTCCCTGCACTTGCGCGTCCCAGCGAATATACTGAGCCGCCGCCCGCTTGGAGACCACAATCTTCGCCATCGCATAGGCTTCGGGGTTCACCGATTGGCTGAAGGGAAGGTCATAGCGGAAACGCAGAGCCCCGTCGAAACGAGCCTCTGCGTCCCTGATCTCGGCTTCCATCCGGGCGATATCTGGGTCCTGGTATGCCTGCTTGTCCAGGTGACCGTAGACGTCTGACCAATTGCAGTAGTTGCCCACGGCTCTCTCCTTTCCTACAAGCAGTCGCGGGCCCTACTTCGGTGCGGCGTCCTCGGAGATGACGGCATCGAAGTCGACCTCATCATCCTGAGGAGGCGTTTCCACCTCGACGCCGGTGAAGCCAGCCGCTGCGCGGGCCTTGAGAATCTCGTCCTCGATGTTCATCGGCTCCTTGGCCAGAGCCGCCGCGCCGCGCTTGCGCGCCACAGTATAAACCGCCTTGGCGCTCTCGCGGGCGTACATGTAGCTCTCGTCACCCTTCACGCGAAGCAGATGATTCGCCCGATTTCCCAAGGACTTGATATACGCCATCCCATCGTCAAACGTCATGCCGACGCGGTCATCGCTGTCTTTGAAGAAGCACACCTGGTCAGGGGCCGGTGTTTTCCCGCCTGGGATTTTCATGACCTTCGCGACTTGGGTCTGTTCCATGGTTTTTCCTTTCCTATCCAGTAGTATACAACCAGGCTTCGATTTCTACGTTAGTAGTGCCGGTGTTTGTGACGACAAGGCGCGTGAAGGGCGCTGGTTCACGCAGACCGATGGCGATTTCCTGAGTCACGCCCGTCGCGACCACGGCGTCCACCTGGATCGTGTCCGAAGCCATGGAGTTGTCGGTCACCCCGTTGTAGGCTTCGCTGATGTTGCGCACCGTCACATTGAACCAGGTGGCGAGGTCGTGGGTCTTCTGGACGCTGAAGGTCATGGCACCGGGCGCGGAGCCACCGTAGGGGGCAGATACGAGCAGCACGAAGCGCGCGGTTTCCCAGGCAATCGGCCGGGTGACGTTCCCATCGGGGTAAAGGTATGTCGTGAGACCCGCCGGAATTGACAAGGCGCCGCCATTGCCGGACCCGTCAACCATCCCATACACACTCTGACATGCCATTGGGTCTCACGGCTCCCTCGGTATCGACATTCACCGCACGGCTTACGCGGTCAGGCTGATGGTCGGGTCGACCCATGCCGCACCGCCAAAGTAACAGGCACAACCCGCGCCGCGCAGTGTTACCGCGCATGATCCGCGGCGCACATAGTCGAAGCTCTCCATTGTCCGTACATTCGGAGACTCTTCCCATGTCAACACGCCCGCATTGAGTGGCAAGCCAAGGGGCATGCGCCAATGCAGGGGTTTCTCGCCGACAGCCCAGGCGACGGCGTAATTATCGGGAACCCAGTCGCTTTCCACGACAATCATGCCACCGGCCATGAACGATGGCGTCAGACCCAGGCGCTGCAAGCTATCCATGGTGCTCGTCGCCATGGGGCTGGGCGCGGTCGCCCATTCCGCGATATTGGTAATCGCTTCGGCGAGGTCGCCATTAATCGCGCAAACCACGCCGTTCGCACCAAAGCCATGCTCCAGGATATGCCGGCGCATGCGCGTAAAATGCGCAAGCGCGGGCACCCCTGACACATTGTAGGCGAGATAGTGGTCGTGGGTCGATAGGAAGGTATTTTCCTTCCACGGGGGCGGGGTCGCGGCCCCGTCCCACCAGCCGCCATCAAGCAGCATGGCGCGCATGACGACCTTCGTAACCCATCGCTGGTCAGCCGCCAAAGCTTCACGGTGATTGAGTTCGATGGTCTGCCTGTCAATGCCATCTTCCACAGCCTGCTGGGTCACGGCGGAACCCAAGCCATAGCGCATTGGCGTGGGGAGACTGATCTCCTGATAGTCAATGCGCTGGCGCGCGGGCGTTCCGCCTTCACCGATGGGACGATAAGACATGCTCCGCTGTGGAACCCGCACCTTTTCCTTATGGGTTCGTTCGCAGAGCAAGTTGTCCCATTGCCGGTCTTCCTCGTTGTACTGGGATACCGCGACCTTCATCTCGGTCAAGATATCCATGATTTGCGCGGTATTGAGAATGCCGTCTGCCATCGGGATATTCTCCTTTCCCCCGTGGGGGCAAATTGCCTACAGGGTAGTGTAGGTCGGTGCGATGTCCAGCATGAATTCGGTCGCCGAGATAGCGATGCCGACAATCTGGACCACCTTGCCGGTCCCTGTGGGCGCGGCGTCCTGCACAGCTCCTGCGGTTTCGCCCAGGTATACGGGGGTCCCGGGTGTCAAACCGGATGCGCCACGAACCTTTCCCTCGCGCACGACGGTTACGGCTTCACCGGCTCCGGCGGCGAATGGAGCAAAGCCCGTGCAGGGCACCACTTGCCCTGCCACCGCCGCGAGCGCAGGCGTTACGGCCCCACTCTGGCTTCGCACCATGCATGGGGCGGAAATGGCTACACTAGCCACTCCACTTTCGTCCACATCGCCAATCAGGTTGATGTCGGTTACGAGTTCCAACGCCATCGTTTGTCACCCCTTGAGGATTGCCGGTTCCCCGGCTCATGTTGACTACTTGTTGTTGAGTTCAGCCAGGTGCTGCCGATACAAATCCTGCACGGGGGTGCCCGTGGAACGGTGCTTCTCAAGGATTTTGGCCTTTGTGTCCGCCGCTACCGGGAGGGCCGCCACCTGCACAGCCGGGTCTGCGGTGGGGTCGAAGCCAGCAGTGGCGATTTCGCCGCGCTGGAACGTCTGAATGCCGCCAAACTGCTTCACATGGTCGATGACCGCCTGAGCGGTTTCCGCGCAGGGGTTCATGGCGAGGTTGGTGAGTACGTCCACGGCGGATGCAGTGATCTCCTTGCGGCCCCCGTCGATGGGAATGGCGCGCAGCATCTCGCGGGTGCGGCGCTCGTCTTCCTCGCGGGCGTGCTTGCGGAAGGTCTCAAGCTCCGCGATGGCGGATGCGGCGACTTCCTTGCTGCCTTCGAGTTCCGCGATTTTCCGCTTCAGTTCGGCCAGTTCAGCGAGGAGGTCTTCGGTGGGCGGCGCGGCGCTGGCTTCGATATCACCAACCTCCGCCTGGTCGCTGGACTCCTCTGCGGCGGCTTCTTCGACCGACTCGGCGGATGTTTCAGCCGCTACAGTTTCGGCCTCGGCCTCGGCATCCACCTGCTCCTCCTGGGCGTCTGCTTCGGTCTTTGTTTCATCCGTTTCCTCGGCGAATGTGCGACCCTCGGAAATCTTTGCCCATTCCTCGTCAGTCAGAACAGTGCCGAGGGCTTCCTCCACTTGCGCCCGTGCCTGGGCTTCCGTCATGGTTGACGCACCTCCAGTCGATTGGGCAGACGCGCCGCCCTCTTCATTGTCCTGCTCTTGTTCCCGCAAATTGTAGGCGCTCGCCGCAATTTGCATTTCGGGCTGTTGCCAAAAGAAAGGCCTGCTCGTAAGCGCGGCCCCCTTGATAAGCGTCGCATGACCCTTATACACCACGTCCTCCGCATCGCTTATCTGGAAATGCGCGGAGATGAAGGGAAGCTCTCGGCTGGCAATCTTCGCCTTGCCAAGTTCCGTATACTCCACGCCGCAACACAGGACGCCTTTATATCCATCCACGTCCCGGATTTCCAGCGCCCGAATCCAGCCATAGGCTCCTTCGGGATTAGGGAGATGGTCATTGCGTTCGTCAATGGGGATGCCAAGTGCGGTGGGAACGCCATCCTCGAAGGCGGCGAGCATGAGGGCGATGTCGTCATGGGTGACTTCAAAGACGCCGAAAGCGGGGTGTTCCCAGACGCCGGGGTAGATCAAGGGGTGCCAGATGAGGCCGTCGTCGCCCGCGCTTGCCAGGTCGAAAGAGGCAAGCGCAAAGGCCTGGGCATCGCCGCCGGGTTTCGCGAAGAGGACCGTAGATTGGAGCGGCTTACGCATGGTTTCCCAGGAGGGCGGCGCGTAAAACCTCGTGAGCGCCCGTAAGGCTTGTACCACGTTGGGGATTGTCTGTCAAGTATGGCCTGCAAAAAAGGCAACGCCCGGATGGTATTACCGGGCGGTTTTTATAGGAGGAGGCGCGGGGCCATAACCGCGCCTCGTAGGGACGGAGGCAACCCATGCGGTGAGGTGAGGTGCCATTGGTATCTTAGCCAGTGGCCAGGCGCTTGTCAAGGCTTCCTTTCGTCCGACGTCAGCGATGCCAGGATGCGCGCAAGGAATTGCTTGGCAATGGCGACCTCGGCGTAATTGAGCGTGCAGGGCGCGGATAGGTCGATATAGAGCCCATGAATGCCACAGCGATAACGCGTCCCGAATAGGCGTTGTTCCTTGACGCGGATAGGGCATGAGCGGCAAATGGGTGGGGTCACCAAACCCTCACCACCTGAGACAAGCCGCAGGTCCAACTAGCGTCTCCCTCCCACCACACCGAACCGAATACCCTCAAACCATTGTCCCGCGCCATCGGTTTGAGGCTACCGCTGACACCAAGATGGCCTTGGCCGCCGATATACAAGACATCGGCGAAGACACCATGTCCTGGGAACAACGCGCCGATGAACGGCCAGCTTGGGTCAATTTCGGCCACTTCAATCGCAATGCCGCCACCGATCTCCAGAGCGGGGTCCGGCGCGAGTGGAAGATACCCACGCGCCTCGATGTCACCCGGTGATGCTTGCGCACAGGCCGCGAACACAACAAACCACAGCAGTGCCATCTTCTGTCGCATGTCCTTGTCCTCCTGTCGTTTACTTTGCCAGTTTGTCCAACGATTCCCACATTGCTTTCGGGACCCAGGCAAAGGCGAAAATAAACAGCACCGCAAGCAGCAGCATGCCTAGGGCCAGATAGTGGTCCCTCATTACCTGCTCCAGCGACCTATGCTTCCTCCGCGTCCCCAGCGCCATCAGCTTTCTCCACTCCTTCCTCCTCGGACATTGCTTCAGCCTCTCCGCCATTGCCTTTCATCTGCGCCCGCATCTTCTCCATCTGCGCCCAGTCCTCATCGTCAAGACCCGGCATCCCGGCTTCCTGCAGTGCGTGGTCCAGGAGCTTGCGAGGCACGAGCACCTGCAGGTCGAACAGGGCGCGGATCATGTTGCCCCACTCGCCGATGTCCCGCATCCCGATGGGCCCGTGGGTCAATTCCGGATGGGGATAGTGATTCGGGAAGTTGTACTCCATCCAGCGCGCGATGGCGTACCGGTTGAAGTATTGGCAAACCCAGTCGGCCATGGCAACGATGGCATGGAGGAAGAGACTGCTCGCGTCGGCTGAGAGCCCAAAGCTCCCCCTGTCGCCGCCTTGCGAATACCCGATGAATTGGGCGAGCATGGTCTGGAGGATGTATTGGTGTTGGCGTTCGATATGACTTTCAAAAGGCACGTCGGCGGTCCCTGGCCATTCAAAGGTCAGTTCCCACCCTGGCGGCAGGACAATGCCGGCATCTTCATTCACCCGCAGACGAGCCAGAGTTTGCGCCATGGCCCGCAATTCACTGGCTGGACGGTCCTCATCCTCCGGTTGCTTTGCAACGGGGATGGACAGAGCTTGACGCTCGATGCGGATGGCCGCGAACTCCTCAAAGGCCTGCTTATAGCTCCACGCTTTCCACGCTTGCCGCAATAGTCCGATGCCTTCTGGGTTGCCCGCTTCCTCGCGCCAAGTGAAGAGAAGGGTCTTTTCGATGGGTATTTCGACGTTCACCATTTGCGAGCGGTCGCTCAACTTGTATCCCTTGCACACCCATCCCTGAAGCCCGCCGGTGGAGTCGAATATCCATCGGTCGACGGTTCTGCGGTCACGGTCGGCAAACTTGCGCCATCCCGTAATCCCGTCCAACTTTGTCTCCCAAACTTGCTCAAAGATGCTGAAGCCATAGATGGGGCCAAGGACCACTTGCCGGAGAAAGTCATCCCAAGAGTGGGACAATTCCTCCATCAAATTCGTCTGGATGCGGTCGGCAATCTTCTTGCCGCGCTTGGTCGTGTCATCCTTGCCTGGAACAACAGTCCAAGAGGCTCGACGGATTAGCAAGGAGAGGAGATTTTCGATGGTGGCGACGGCTGTATCGCTGCGGCGCATCTCCTCAAAACGCGCCATGCGCTCTGACAGGCTCATCAGGTCAACATTGTAGTCTTCATACACCTTGCCATTGCGCACGGTCAGCCCGGAGACGCCAAGTTCCGCGTAATGCCCGTCCCCACGGGTTTGGACATCGGCGGCGGCCAGTATTCCATCGGCGGACGGTATTCGCGGGATGCCCACGGCTGCCAGTTCCAGGGGAAGGCGCTTCTTCGGGGTGGGCGCGGCGGACGCAGCATCCTGGCCCTTGCGGGCGGTTGTCTGTGTGGGGCGCTTCTG
This sequence comes from Candidatus Cryosericum sp., assembly GCA_035369785.1. Taxonomy (GTDB): domain Bacteria; phylum Caldisericota; class Caldisericia; order Cryosericales; family Cryosericaceae; genus Cryosericum. The sequence goes on from DAOOUZ010000017.1 coordinate 11,707, forward strand.
CTGCCACGGGAACCTCAGCATTAGAAGACCCTCCGTTTCCCAGGCTGCCCGCGCAAGCCGCGCAGGGCTTCGGATTGGGGGATAGACTCCACAACATTGCTTTCCCCCGTGGTGCGGAGCTTCTTAGGCTTGATCGGGATGTTCGCAAGCAGGAAAGCGTCCGTCTCGTCCGGGTTGCGCCCGTGGCGCTTGCTCACGCCCTTCTTGATGGACGCTAGCCCTTCCGAGAGTACACTAAAATGGGCGGGATGCACAACCGTCGTTCCGAAGTTCACGTTGCTCACGCCGTGGTCCACGAGCAGGGGGCGCGGGGCGATGATCCACCACTGCTTGTCGATTTTGTCGTACTTCTTCGAGAACTGGAGGGAAACGCTGCCGCCGGCGAAGGACACGGGGAACCGCTTCTTTATGGGCGCCATGAGGGCGACGGCCTTCTCATTGGTTCCGTCGATGAATGTCGGACCGGGCCACTTTTCGTCTATTTCGCCGATCCAGTCCATCTTCTGCTGGTCGCGCACGGCGTCATCGCTGCCCTTGCGTACGGCTTTCGGCTTGAAAATGAGGAGGGCGACCACCTGGCGTGGCCGCACGCTTATATCGATGACGCAGCAGACCGTCTTGTCCGGGCCGATGGAGGACTGGTCGATGCCCTTGGAGTAGACGTGGCCGGGGATTGGCTGACCGCCGATCCACTCGGTTCTCGCGGCGAACTTCTCCAAGGCCGCGAAGTCCAATTGGGCCTCTCCGGGAGAAACCCGCATGAGGCCGTGTTCCTGAGCAAAGCCTTCCTCCCCGAGTTTCGCGATGGTTCGTATTTTCCACTCCTCATCACGTCCTGGACGAGCACGCCAGTCGATGGGAATAACCTCAAAGCCCATGGCCGGCCCATTGTCCACCATTTCGCAGAAGAAGTCGCCCTCGCCATTGTAGGTGCTGACCAACCAAGCGCAAGCGGAACCGTCTTCGATCATTGACCCGAGGCCGAGGTAGGCTTCGCGGGCCCACTGCATATAGGCGACCTCTTCCATGAGCACCGTGTTCCCGGCGAAGGACCGCCCGACGTCCGGGGTGCAGGCATGGGCGCGGATGTAGTTGCGGGCCTCAGGCCCCTCAAATCTGATGTGTGTGGTGAACTTGCCGCCGAGGGAGAGCTTGCGACGGATCTCCACGGGCAGTTCGGCCAGTTCCAGGCCGAGTTTAGCGATGTTGAGGCAGCTTTCGACGGCCACCTCTTCCTTGTTGGCGACGACGTGCATGTGCAGTGGCTTGCGGAACAGCAGCCCCCAGGCGGCGGCGGACATAATGCAGGTGGTGACACCGGTCTGGCGCGACTTCGGGATGACCGCGCTCTTGCTGTCCGCGAACATGCGCATGATGGCCTTCTGATGTGGCCACGGTTGAAAGACCTGGATGCCCTTGTCCTTGGTCTCCACCTTCCACTTGACCTGTCGGCACCATTCCACGGGGTCCTTCTCGGCGGCATCCCGCAAGACGGTGACGATATGCTGCTTTTCGACATAGTCGGTGGCGGCAAGCAAGGCAGCCGCAAGGGTCCTTGGGTTGGCCGGTGCGGCTTGTTTCTGCATCTCCATGGGGGTCTCCTTGAGTACGGCGGCCCCGATAATGCGCCGCGCGGCGATTTTGCTTCGGAAGTACGCGCGCTTTCTGCGGGTCCTGCGGCTGCGCAGGTGCTTGGGAGAGATAACCTCCTTGGGAACCACTTGGCGCACGATATTCTTTCCCGCTGGGGTCAGGAGATAGTCAACCTTCGCGACGGCGGGATGGACCTTGTGAATCCGCTTCCCCAGAAACAAAGGGACCTCCACGATGAGGGCCTCCCGGAATACCTTTCCGAGAAGCTCCTCGATAGCCCAGTAGATATCCATGGAGCCATAGCCGAGGGACCGCATCCTCCGAAATATGCCAGGACGCCCAGGCAGGCGCATGGATTTCTTCCAGCGCCGGTAGGTAGTGCGGCTTGGCAAGGTTTCCTGCGCCTGCCCAGTAGCGCGGGCGATATCTTCGAGCAATTCGCGCTGCAAGGGCGTGAGATTATCGGCATTCCAAGAGCGTCGCTGCCAGGGCTTTGCGCGGAAACGGGGCTGTTCCGGTGAGATTTTCGTCTTGCGCAGTGTCGCGGGCATGATGATATCGCCATGGGCATATCGACGGAATCAAGGCCTAGAAACGCGGATGCCTTGTCGGGATTGCGTAAAGATGGCCATGGTCACCGCACCTATTGGCTCCTCCGCCGGTTGTACGCCATCGCGGAGCACTCTATCCCGTTACTCGTCCCAGTCTATCAGCAACGCTTGGCGTTCAACCGCCTCCATCGGCGCGGCCTCCGTATCTTCCGCTGGCAAACAATGTGGCGAAAACCAAATGCGCTCCCGGTGCTTATTTGCATTGGTGCTGGACTTCCGCCGATTCGAATATCCGCCATTGGCCTTCCATTCGAAGACGGACCAGCCGGCTTCCTCCAAGGCCTCATGCCCTTCGCCTGCGTACCCGCAAAGTGCGATACGCAGGCGTGGGTCTTCTCCATACTCCAGGCACCACCGCAGGCATTCCTCCGCCAGGCCTGGCCTATCTATCATGTAGCAACGCGGGTCACGTTCCTCTTGCGAATAGGGTGGGTCAAGGAATATGCCCGTGGGATTGCCCACTTTGATAGTTGGCGTCGGTCCCGTGACGCGCGACCAGTCGCCACAACAGACCCGGACGCGCCGCAAGCGGTCGGCGAGTTGCAGCATATAGAGGCGAAGATGTTCGGACCAGAGTTCGCATTCACCGCGTCTCATATCGGCATGGCCTAAGGATGCGCGATGTACGCCCTTCCCGGCATTTCCAAGATGTGGAAGCGACCGACGCACGCCTTCCCGCGCAGCCATATCGTCCGGGAGCGAACGGTGCACGCCAACGCCGGCAGGCCAATTGCGTTTTCGCCGGCCTTCGTCGCCGCTCATTCGTCCCCCTCCCCTTCCTCATCCACGTCCTCCTCCTCCTCCTCCACCACCGCGTCCCCATATTCCGCCAGCTCGCGGTCCAGGAGCGCTTGAAAATCGTCCTCCGCACCCTCAGCCCATTCCGCCTCTGAAAACCCGTCCTGAGCCGATTCAGCCCCAGCAATGGCCATCCCTGTAGCACGATTAGACGCCGCAAGCATCCGCGTCGCCATCTCCGCCTCCTTCTCCGCACTCTCCGCGCCCACACGACCCGTCTCTATCATCTCCCGTAAGCTCGCCATCTGCTCCGGCGTCGGGTTTATCGCCGTCAATACCTCCGCCGCCACCTGCGCCACCATCTTCTCCCGCGCTACGTCCCCCTCCAGGATCTTCTTCAACCGGTCCACCTGCTGTTGCGCCAATTCACTCGCCACCTGCCACGCGCTCTTCACGTCCGCGAAATTCTTCGGCTTCAAGCCCCCCACCGGTACCGCTACCCCCTCCGACGTATACAATTGCTTCACCGGGTTCCCGTCTTCGTCGTACAGATCCGTGTATCGAAGACTCGCCGTGCAAATGCTCATGATATGCACGGCCTCAGCCAAAATGCGCCGGCAAAGGTCCTCCTCCGCGTCATCCGGAAATGGATACGATCTCCCACTGACAATGCGCCCGTCCCAACTCTCCCGCAAAACGTCCCAATCCACTCCATCCGGCATCCGCAAGGAATGCCACCGCCTCACATCATCCGGGCCCAGCAAATATCCCTGCTTTGCCAACCACTCCGCAATTCGGTCCAACTCCTCCTCCCGCGACACGTCTTCGCCACCGAAGGTCCCCATGAGGTACTGAAAACGCGCCCGGACGATAGTCCCTTCGGGGAACCTCCTGTCGATGATCTTTGCCATCGGCCCGCCGTCAATAAGACCACTGCTGTCCTCCGTCGCCGGACGCAAAACATCTCCCATCGCCTTCTTCTCCGGACGGCCAGCAGGCGTCAACGCTATCGCCCGCGCCTTCTCCTCAGCAAGAAGACGCCGCTTCTCCTCGGGGCTCAAGTATCCCGGTATTTTCATGACTTCCTCGTACTCCTATCGAAATCTTTCGCGCCCCTCAAAACCCGCCCCGCCCGCTATTCCCCTTCCTCGCATCACTTCCGCGCCCATCCCGCCGCCCCTCCTCATCCTCCTCCAACCCCACCTCTCCTCCAACTCCCTCTCCACTCACTCCTCACTCTCTCCCTCCCCCTGATCCTCCATCCCCACGCACCACATCACGCCTCCTCATACGCCGCGTACCAAAACGCAAACCCGTCGCCCTCTGAACCAAACGCCGACACCGCTCGCACAATACACCCCCCTCCGGAATTACGTGACACACCTCCGTCTCCGGACCCAAAATCACGTGCTCCCCACATACCGTCTCGTACATCCAAATAGACGCCAATTGCCACCCCAAACACCACCCCTCGCGCCCCGTAGCCCTCACAACACGAACCTCTACCCGCGACCTGGCCATGCTATCACCCCTAACAACAGCAAACCAAAATACAACGTCAAGCAAAACCCAAGCACCATCGCCAAGTACAACCCTATCTCCCGAAATATCTCCCTGTCGCTCGAATCCGCGTAAATAGGCATCCACGCACCTCCATTCCATCCATCAACACACGCACCACCTCCAGATACCACCCAACCACTCACCAACCACTTACCGACTACTCAACAACCACCCCAGCACTCACCACGCCCGCGCCCATTGATCACCCCTCACCTCGCTTCCGCGCCTTCCGCCGCGCCCACGCCTCGCGCATCTTCGCCCGAGACTCCTCACTGTGACGACGACCATACATCGGATTCGCCGACGGACCTCCTCCACGCGCAGCAACATTCTCTGGATGCATGTAATTCGCTCTCCCACGTATCTTGTGGTCGCGCGCACGAAAACCTATCCCGTACCCCCTCATCCGATTGTAAACCGCCGTCCGGCTCATACCCACACGCTCGCTTATCTCCGTCAACGATAACCCATCCTCCCAATACAAAGCCATCAATTCCTCACGCGTCGGCTCCACTACCTTCACAGACTTCAACTCAACCATCCCAACGCCCACATCCTCAACATCCTCCACCTCCTCATCCCCATCCATTCCCACCTCTCGCCCACCAAACACCCCATACCCTCCCGCCAAACCCGCCTCCAACACGCCGCCATCTCCGTACATCCCTACCATCGCGAACCATCTCCTCTCTCTCTCATCGTCACATCCCCCCCCCCATCACGCCCGCCACACCACCCTATCACCGCATCACCAGCGATCCACACCCCACGCCCATCCCCACAGCCGCGCCACACATAACCATCACACGTCATGCCACGCCCACCACCGCACAGTCCCGCTCTGCACCGCTCTGCACCGCTCTGCACCGTCAGGTCCCGCACAGCCAGCATCCCACGCATAACCCGCATAAGCCGCATAACCCGCCACTCACGCACCACGCATAGCCATGCCGCAGCCTCTACCGCCAACACAGTCACAGTATGCTACTCCTCTCTCTTATACACCATGAACACCACGACTTGCAAGACACACTCCACAAAGCTTGGTGTATTTTTTTTCCGGAGAGGATTGTCTCTTGTCAAGGCGGCAGTGGAAGAATTTAGGGGAGGGGAGGCACAATCTACTCATATGCATATGCGAATAAAGTTATATATGCTGGAAAGGTGCCGCGGAAATGGTACAGGTCGAAGCCGGCAAAGGTACAGTCTCGGGCAAGCAGTGACGCGGCCAAGCCGACCTCAAGCCGCCACGCGGCGTTGAAACCCGGCGAAATTCGCGGGCGATAGGCACTGTCGCGCAGCGATATACCCGTTTTTCCCTGTTTTCGGGTAATTCTGGTTGCTGTCGCGGCGTTTTTGCGCTCCGCGTCGGGCCCGAATTCTGCGCGTCACACGACCTCCGCGCGCGCCGAATGTGCATCGACACGTCACGATCTCCACGCATACGCGGCCCAGCCTGAGCCGCATAGTAGCGCCCCTCGCGCGCGCGAAACTCTAGGCACGCGGGAGAGTGTGGAGGGCGGGCAAGAGGCGTGGAGGTATGAGAGTGACGGGCGTGGGCTGAGGGTAGGGTCTCGGGCGACGGCGGGCTTGGCGGGGATCGCGGGCTGGGAGAGCAGTGGGAGGCGGGGCATGAGGCGCGGGAGAGCGGGGATGCGCGGGAGGCTGAGGGCTGGAGAGCGGCGAGAGGTCGGGCGGAGAGGGGGTGGCGCGGGCATGGTAGGGAGGGCCGGGCCGTGGCGGAGAGCGCAGGAGGTGAGGGGCGGGCCGGGGCGAGTGGAGAGCGTGGGGATGGCTGCGGGGCTGGGCGGCGGCGGAGAGCGCGGGAGGCTGAGGGCTGAGAGAGCGGCGCGGGCTGGGCGTGGCGGTCGGACGCTGGGCGGAGGCGCGGGTGAGAGCGCGGGCCGAAGGCGGGGCGGGCATGACGGGAGGGCCGGGCGAGAGGCGCAGGTTGGGAGACCTGGGCATGTGGGGCGGGTTAGGCGGGTGAGAGCGGGCCGCGGGCCGGTGGACGTCGGGCATCGAGAGAGCGAGCGCGGGGTGTGAGGCGCGGGCTGGGAGGTAGGACTGGAGGCTGAGAGCGCGGCGCGGGCGGGCCGGGCTGGGCGGCTGTGGCGGGTCGGCGTGAGCGGGCCGGGGGGAGAGGGGGTGG
>DAOOUZ010000018.1:0-17814 GCA_035369785.1 Candidatus Cryosericum sp.
GGTACGTCCAGGATGTGCGCAAGGGTCCGCGCAAGGTGCGTCTTGCCCACCCCGGTTGGGCCCGCCAGGAGGATGTTGGATTTCTCTATCTCGACCCTGGGCGAGCGCGTCCGAGCAGAAAGGCGCTTGTAGTGATTGTATGCTCCAACTGCGAGGGCCTTTTTGACCTCATTCTGGCCAATAACATACGCGTCGAGCTGCGCGTAGATCTCCTTGGGGCGCAGCGGCCGAAACCCGGTCCACGGTAGATCACCCTTCGACTCACGCACGAGCTCTCTACCTCTCTCGATGCATTCATCGCAGATGTATGACCCGTCCAGTCCCTTGGCGAGAAGTCCGACTTCACTCGACTTCTTGCCGCAGAATGAGCAGGACGGTTCGTCACTACTGCGGTTGGCCATTCCTGTCAGGCGTCTCGACGTCACCAGTGACGCCAATCTTGGAGATGACCTGATCCACAATGCCGTAATCCATGGCTTCGGTCGCCGACATGAAGAAGTCACGCTCTGTATCGCGTCGGACAACATCAAATGGCTTGCCGGTATGAGAAGCCAGGATATGGTTCACCGACTCCTTGATCCGCAGGATTTCCTTTGCCTGTATCTCGATGTCGGTCGCCTGTCCCTGAGCACCGCCCCAGGGCTGGTGAATCATGATGCGTGAATTGGGCAGCGCGAAACGCTTGCCCTTGCGGCCAGCAGCGAGCAGGACTGCGGCCAGACTGGCCGCCTGTCCGAGGCAGATGGTCGACACCGGTGCGTTGATGTACTGCATGGTATCATAGATGGCCATGCCCGGCGTGACCTCGCCGCCAACACTGTTGATATACAGATAGATATCCTTGCTGGCATTCTCGGCTGTAAGATAGAGCATTTCCGCAACTACAAGGTTGGACACCTGGGTGTCAATCTCACCACCTAGAAACACGATCCTGTCCTTCAGAAGACGGGAGTAGATGTCATACCCCCGCTCTCCATGAACCGTCTGTTCAACAACATATGGAATAACGCTCATGCTTCCTCCTGTGCAGTCTTCGGCGCAGTTTTCACGGCTACGCTGTCGACAATCAGGTCGCGTGTCCTTTCCCAGACTATCACGTTCCCTGCCGTCTTTCGGCCCACCTCTGTCGAAGCGTCGATGCCGGCCTTGGTCAGGTCCTCGCCATGTTCGCTGACGTACTCGTCAATTGCGGCGTCGTCAGCTGCAATACCGCAGGCCCGTTCCGTTGCCTCCATGAGAAGATCCCTCTGGAGGGCCTTGACGGCATCGGCCTCCACGTCCTTCATTAACTGCTCCGGTGTAATGTTATTGTACTTCAGATACTCGTTCAGAGAAAGACCATTGCGAGCGAGGCTCTCCTTGATTTCACCAAGACGCTGTTCCGCCGCTTCGCGGCGGACGTACCCAGGAAAGTCTATGCCAAGCTTTTCTGCGGCCGCGTCGACGGCACGCGTGAACAGTGCGTCCTTGCGAGCCTCTTCAGCCTTGCGGCGTTCATCATCTTCCAGCGTCTGCCGAAGGTCCGCTAGAGTCTCAAAGGCGCCAACGCTCCGCGCAAAGTCATCATCCACTGACGGGACGTGCTTCTCGGCAACACTCTCGAGGGTAATATCCCCTTCCATGGAACTTCCTGAGAGCTGAACGCTGAAATGCCTGGTCTCGCCCGGGAGCATTCCCACAAGATAGGGCTCGTAGGCTTTCCCGACCTCGCCCTCGCCGACGGTCAATTCCGTGTGATAGGGATTGGTAGACTTCTCAGTCTTGATAGTCACGGTCGCTGCGTCCCCTGTACCCGCGGCTCCCTCCTTGGGCGATGTCTCGGTCAGTGCCTCGACCAGCGCACTGATGCGACGCTCCACTGCCCTGGTGACGTCGACCGGTTCATCCTCAACCTCGATACCGTTCCAGAATGCCTGGTCTGTCCTCGGAAGCTCGAAAACGCGGACCTCCAGCTTCAGCTCATCGTTCAGCTCTTGACCCACGGTGGAACTGACGATCTCAGGCTCGAAAATGAGAGCGTCCGCATCGCTCTGATCTTTGAGGAAAGCCAAGTACACCTGTGAAGCAGCCTTCTGAACTACCTCGTCCTTGAGGTCCTCATTGCTCACGTACTTGGCAACCATGCCAAGGGGAGCCTTGCCGGGACGGAATCCGGGAACGCGAAGACTGCGCGCCTTTGCCTGCAGGGCCTGCTGGCGAAGCGCTGAAGTCTCCTCGGGAGCGAACGTCGCAGAAATGACGGTTGAGTTGCCAATCTTTGTTGCCGCGGTATATTCCACAATCTCCTCCATATTGGTGCGAAGGGCGGGAGTTGAACCCGCATGGAATTACCCACTGGATCCTAGGTCCAGCGCGTCTGCCAGTTCCGCCACCCTCGCTGAATACTTGCTGACACACATCGCAGGGAACTGAATCTTCGGGCAAGTGGTGGTGGGTCGTACAGGACTTGAACCTGTAACCGCCTGATTAAGAGTCAGATGCTCTACCAATTGAGCTAACGACCCACAACTTGAACAGCACGATTATACGAGATTCCGTGAACGTGTCAACCGTGTGCCGTTCATCCAGTCAGGGTGCCCAGCGCTGTGGCGCGCCCAGCAGGAGTCGAACCCGCAACCCGCGGATCCGAAGTCCGCAGCTCTATCCAGTTGAGCTATGGGCGCTTAATCATTCAGCATACTGGTGCGCTTAGCAGGACTCGAACCTGCGGCCTACGGATTAGGAATCCATCGCTCTATCCGCCTGAGCTATAAGCGCGCACGACGACCTGCCCTTGGGGGTTTCCAGCCACCAGCACGTTCTGGGGTGGGTGAGGAGACTCGGACTCCCAACAACCGGATCCACAGTCCGGTACTCTAACCAATTGAGCTACACCCACCATGTGTACCTGGCGAGCCCAGCAGGATTTGAACCTGCGACCGACGGATTAGAAATCCGTTGCTCTATCCAGCTGAGCTATGGGCCCATGGTCGGGGCGAGTGGATTCGAACCACCGGTCTCATGGTCCCAAACCATGCGCGTTACCAAGCTACGCCACACCCCGAGCACCTAGAGAATACACGCAATCAGCCAGAAATCAAGGACGCAGACTGACCTTCGCCTCAACGATCGACAGCAGACCCTCGATCGCCCGGGACCGATGACTGATCCTGTCCTTCACTTCGGGCCCCAATTCGGCAAACGTATTCGAATACCCGTCGGGGACAAACAACGGGTCGTACCCGAACCCTGACGTTCCTCGAGGTTCGGGCCTCACGATGCCCTTCACTCTTCCGCACGCGGACACGCACTGTGGCACGCCAGGAAGAAATGCAACAATCCAGCAGACGAACCAACCATGCGCGAGCGGTGTCCCCTGGTCCAGAAGGAACCTGGACAGCGCAGCCCGCTCCAAGAGTCCTGCATATGAGAAGCGGGCCGAATGAACTCCGGGCATGCATCCGAACTCCTCGAGCTCCAGTCCGGAGTCATCTGCCAGAATGATGTCCGTACCTTCCTCCGAGGATGGTTCACCCCGCATCCCGGAACGTGCCTTCCGGTAGGCGTTCTGGTAGTAGGTTGCGCCGCACTCGACAACATCGCCCCCTGCCAGCGGCTCGACTGTCAGGTTATAGCCCTGAGCTGCCAGGATGCTGCGAAACTCGTGCACCTTGTGACTGTTGCCAGTGACAACCCTCAGGTTCAAAGGTCGGCGACCTCGACGGAGCTGACATAGTCACCCAGGAACAGATGGGCCTTGTCGAGAAAATCGCCTGCGTCGCCCGTCGTCAGGAACCTGTCCGGATGCACAGAGCCAGTTTTCAGGCGACACTTTTCGAGAACCAGCCCCACCTCGTAGGCAAGCTCCTTGCTCGGGTCGACGATTTTGACCGAAGGGCCAAGGATGCTCTCCATGAGCCGCGTAAGAAAGGGAAAGTGCGTGCACCCCAGGACGAGTGTGTCCGCGCCGAATTCGTGGACGGGCTTCAGGACATCGGAAGCATAGTCTGTGACGTCACGACCGTCGATCGTTCCTGCCTCAATGAGATTGACCAGCTCCTGGGATTGCAGTTCTATCATGTCGACCGTAGGGTCGAGCAGGCTCATGGCGCGCAGATACCCATGTCTGCGGGCAGTTCCCGGTGTCGACAGCACGGCTACCCTGTTGTTTCGCGTTGCCAGTTGCGCGCTCTTGACACCAGCCGATATCATGCCGAGCACAGGTACGCCGACACGCTGCTGAATGTCAGGGAAGATCGCGCTGGATGCCGTATTGCACGCAACCACCACAATGCGTGCCCCGTGCTGCTCCAGGTACCCGATGATTGCGGTTGCTCGTTCAATCACCTGCTCGCGCGGCTTCGTGCCGTACGGAAAAAACCGTGAGTCGGCTACGTACATGACCGCTTCTCTTGGAAGCCGGTTCTTCAACTCCCGTACGACGGCCAACCCACCAACCCCGGAATCGAACACACCAATATAGGAGTCCATGCTCATCCTTTCATCGACAAAGATACAATGACAGCGTCCACGATGGCCTGTGCGGCTTTCTGCTGGCCCGCATCGCTCTTGAGCAGGCGCTCACCGGAGACGGTACTTATGTCGGCACACTCCACCAGCACGGCGGGCATCGCCGGCGTTCCACCGACCCGTTCAAGCGATACCCTCTGAATGCCGAGGTCCGGCCTGCCGAGTGCAGCGAGCAGCGCGTTCTGGAAGGCTTCTGCGACCTGCAGCGAATCCTGTGCCCAGTAGTACGTGCGGGTACCTGCTGCGTCGAGGGCGGAACCCGCCACGCTCTGGTGTATCGAAACAAACAGGTCTCCGGCAGAAGAGTCCGCAATCAGGGTGCGGTCCTTGGCCGCGGGAGTGGCGACCGAATCTTCTGAGGTTCGCGTGAGGATCACGCGGGCACCCGCGGCCTCGAGAAGCTCGCTTACCTTGAGGGCTATCGCAAGGTCCGCTGCAGACTCGGTTAGCCCACTGGGCCCAGTGCTCCCATGGTCGAAGGTGCCAGCAGCGCCGGGGCTGCCATGGCCTGGATCCACGATGATCGTCCTGCCCGCCAGCTTCCCCGATGCGGCAGCGCCAAGCGCCAGCACAAGGCTCTGCGGCAAAGGCGTTCCGATCTTCACCTCGGAGACCGGAGCACTCACGCGCACAATGACCGCAGGCGGTTGTTCCCCCGACCGAGGCCGTGACGACACCGAGGCCCACTGTGTCAGCGTCTGCGACCCTTGCAGCTTGACGGCAGACGTCCCCTCCACCTCAAAAGTGCAGGACGTCGCATCCGCAGTCTTGGAAACACGCAATGGGAGTGCAGACACGAGAGTCACAGTCGCCGTAGCCCCTGTTCCGGAAACAGTCATCGACGTAATCACCGGATCCATGAAAATACCGCTGGCATTCGCCGTTGCTTCGAGGCCGAACATGTGGGCGGCAGTGGCCACTGGCACATAGAGCAGTCCGTTGAGCAGGTGCGGCGGAGCGGCCATTTCCTCTCCCCAATGACTGGTACCTTGCGCGATTTTCAACGTGCGCAATCCGTCCTTCAGAACATACTGGCGGTCTTGAACCGTAAGGCTGGTCTGCTGATTGGCTGCATCCCACGACAGCATCAGCCCAAACCTTGCCGCAAGGTCCGCAAGAGGAACAAATGTGGCGCCGTCCGCAAAGAACGTCTCCTCGCTCGCGGCAAGGAGCTCGTTGTCGAGAAAGACGGCTTTTGGCGTGGCCTTCTCGTCCGTCGCGCTAACCATGATGCTTACGATCGAGCCCGTGCTCGAGTGTGTTTCCGTGAACGATCCCGCCTTGAGGTAGATGAGGACCTTGGAGACAAACCCGGCTGACGTTGCCCAGACTCGAACAGTGGAAACTTGTCGCGTCGGAATCCCGGAAATGCCGGCCTGGGCAGACTGTACAAGCCTAGGCAAGCTTACCTCCAGGCGCTCCGGGTTGTGTGCCTTCACGACCGAGAGCCCGGTCTTGTCGCCCTCGACGTACATCGTCACCCTGGTCCACCCGTTGGACGAAGTAGCCTCAATTCCTGTGAGACTGCACACTGCGCCCCCTGGACCCACTCCGCCGATCGTTGTTGTCCCAGACACAGCCACCCAATCCGTAAGCGAATCCGTGGATGCCAACTGAACAAATATAGTCTGTCCATCCGTCGCAACTCCCACAATCGACCGACCCTTGTCGACCACGTGCCCGGTACCATTCGTGGACAACGGAGTCGCGACAGCCCTGACGGCCGTATCGACAGCGATCAGGTTCTTCCCAACAGTAGCAACCATGAGTGCCGCAGGAATCTGATCGTGGGAACTGAGGAGAGATGCGTTGACCCAGCCCGATGTCTCCTGGCAGGTGACGAGACACCACGTTTCCTTCTGGCTGTTGAGGCAATAACCAGTGATTGTGACCGCTGTGCCTGCCATGAAGCTTGCCAGGCGTCCATACACGACCGATGGCCCCTCTCGCATGACAACTGCCTCCGTGAGTCTTGAAGCCAGCGGAAGTTTCGGCTTCCACAATCCAAGGAGAGAAGAACGTGTCCAGGTCGACGGTGACGAGGGAGGTGTGGAGACGGACTGAACCCTGACGACCCACGAAGCAACAAAGCCAGTCGTCTGTTTAAGCTTCAGAGACGTGCAGTCAACCTTGTACCACACCTTGCCGGAACTGTCCTTCGCTTCAGAGAGAATGCGCAGAGAAGTGCGCGCCTGTATGGTTGTGAGCCGCGTGTAGGATATTCCCGGGCCACTGCGCACCGACGTTCCGTCTTCGACTGCCACGGCATACCTGGTGGCCGCCGTGCTCGTGGTGCTGCTCGACGGCTTGGATACTGCCACACTTGCCGGCGGAGTCACGTTGCTGGAGGAAGTTGGCGATGTGGAAGAAGCCGTTGTCGCTGGGCTAGATGCCAATGCCGGAGTGTAGCTCACCAGCCATCCAGCCACATACGCTGTCGCCCCCGCGCCGATGCGGACTCTGTACCATGTCCTGCCTGAGGCATCCTTGGTAGTGCCGTCGACCTCAAACTTCTCCCCCTTGTGCCCAACACGAACGATGCCGTAGGAGGTGCCGGCTCCTGAACGCAGGTTCGCCTCGTCTGTAACAGTTACGGTGGCAGAGGCTGCCACCGAATGCCCCCCCAACGGCACGAGCATGACTGCAGCAAGGGCCAGGGCGAGAAGCACGCACAGCACACGTCTCTTCATCGCATGTACCCTCGGATTTCGCGAGCCACCCTCTTTCTCTCTGACTGCTCGCGGGAGCCTTTGGTCGTCAGGAACTTGCCTACGGCGAGATCCACCTTGACGAGACCTTCATCCGTGAGGACCAGCGCAGACGGTACAACGGTAAGCCCTTGCTGGCTTATCAAGGTGGCCAGCCTTGTCAATTCATGCCGGTGGAGAAGAAGTCTGCGCCGGCGCTTGAGTTCGCTGTCCGGCACTTCAGCAAACGCATACGGCCCGATCGACATCTGCACGAGGAACAGTTCGTGCCCATAGAACCTGCAGTACGAATCCCCAAACGAGAAGGTGCGCGAACGAATCGCCTTCACCTCCCAGCCACGCAACTCGATGCCCGCCTGGAGACGTTCGATCGTCCTGAAGTTGTGTTGTATCCTCTTGTTGGAGGTGATGATTCCGGGCTTATTGGCCATAGTTGCGGGCGAGCTCTCCGAGCACGGATTTGAAATCCTCAGGCAGCGAAGCGATGGCGTGCACCTCCCTTCCGGTCCCCGGAGAAACAAAGGACAAGGCGAACGAGTGCAGCATCTGCCGCTTCACATCAAGGTCCGGCTGAATCTTGTACCCATAAGTATAGTCTCCAAGCACGGGATGTCCAATGTAGGAGCAGTGAACCCGGATCTGGTGGGTTCTGCCCGTCTGGATGCGTATGCGAAGCAGGGAGGCACACGCCGAAAAGTTGCGGACGACTTCGAAGGTCGTGCTCGACGGTCTGCCAGAGCTGGCGGCCTGACGCAGCAGGAGTCCGCGCGAGCGTATCGCCCCTATGGGAACGTCAATCCGCCCGCGCTTCTCCGTAAAGGTGCCGGTCACAAGCGCCACGTATTCTTTGTTCGCACTGTGTTCTCCAATCTGGTCACGCAGTGACACCCAGGCGCGCGCCGACCGTGCGAGCACCATGACGCCGCTCGTATCCTTGTCCAGCCGGTGGACCACCCCGGGCACTTCCGCCTCGGTTCCGTCATACAAGCTCATTCCACTTGCAAGTAGGACTCCGCTGAGGGTCCCGGCGACCTGGCCTTGCGCGGTCATGACCGGGAGACCTGACGGCTTGTTCACGACGATCGTATCGTCATCCAGGTAAAGAACAGGGACAACGAACCCATCCGCCTCAAGCTCCAGCATGGTGTCCCCACCGCTCGGGAAACATCAGGGCCAATCCGCACAGGATGGCACCCACAGTCACAAGGCAATCTGCGACATTGAACACGGACCAGCCGCGCACCCAGAAGAAGTCCGTCACCTGTCCTGTCGCAAGCCGGTCGATGAAGTTGCCCAGAAACCCGGCAAAGATGAGGAGGAATCCCGCCGCCAGACCGCGCTCTCCGTGACATGTTGCCCATCCGAGGGCCAGAGCCACAACGACGCCGAGCAGTGCATTCAGGGGTACGATCCAGCGGCTGTCGCCAAACAGGCCGAATGCGACGCCCCTGTTCATCGTGAGCACCAGGCCAACGGGACCGGCGATTCTGGGGCGACCCGCAAGCACATGGCGTGCCAGTTGTTTGGTGCCCTGGTCCAGGAGGACCAGGATGCACACAACTGCTATTGATCGGACGATCACGACTGGCTTGCTCACAAGGGCTCCTTCGCAACCGGGCTATCAACACCGACAATTTCGACTTGCTTGTTGCGCTTCGTCTGCCCGCTGACGATACGGACATGAGAAGGCGACACATGGAACCAGGCAGCCAGCACGTGGACAAGCTCCTCGTTTGCTCTTCCGTCTGTCGCCCGTGCGTGTACGTGCGCTCTCCATGGATCCCCTGGTAGGACATCCGAGCGACTGCTACCCGGAGTTACATGAACAACAATGTGCATTGCACCTCCATGGAACACAACTGGGCCGTCCATCCCGACAACCGGGGGAAGACGGCCCAGGACTGCAGACGCGGCAGGACTACTTCTTCGTCAGCAGATGACAGGACACAGTGTGCCCCGGCGAAACTTCGACCGCCGCCGGCTCCTGCTCCTTGCACACGGGCATCGCATACGGACACCGGGTGCGGAAGTGACAGCCGGAGGGCGGATTGACCGGGGATGGGACATCCCCCTGCAGAATAATCCGCTCGCGCTTGACCTCCGGGTCTGGAATCGGCACGGCAGAAAGCAACGCCTGCGTATACGGGTGCAGCGGGTGATCGAACAGCTCGTCGTTCTCGGCCGTCTCTACGATCTTTCCAAGGTACATGACTGCTACGCGGTCCGACATGTGGCGCACAACGGCAAGGTCATGGGCAATGAACAGATATGTCAGGTTCAGGCGCTGTTGGAGTTCCTGCAGCAGATTGATGATCTGCGACTGAATGGAGACATCCAGTGCTGAGATTGGCTCATCGAGCACGAGAAGCTCCGGGTTCAAAATCAGCGCACGAGCTATACCAATTCGCTGCCTCTGGCCGCCCGAGAACTCGTGAGGGTAGCGCTTCTCATACTCGGGGCGCAGGCCTACCGTCTCCATCATCGCCGTGACCGCCTTGCGCCGCTCATGCCGCAGCCCGACACTGTGGACATCAAGAGGTTCCTGAATAATGTCACCAACCGGCATGCGCGGATTCAACGAACCATAGGGGTCCTGAAACATGATCTGCATGTTGCGACGCAGAGGACGCATCTGGTTGGGCGTGTACTTCGTGATGTCCTTGCCTTTGTACACAATCGCGCCGTCTGTCGGCTGCAGCAGCTTCAGCATGGTGCGTCCCGCTGTCGTTTTTCCCGACCCGGACTCGCCGACGAGGCTTAACGTTTCACCCTGATTGATGAAAAAGTCGATGCCGTCTACCGCCTTTACCGATGCGACCGTCGTGCTGAAGACGCCGCCCTTCACGGGGAACCATTTCTTGAGCTTCTGGACTTCTACAAGTCTGGTAGCCATAGTTGTCACTCCTCGCCGTCTACGGCTCGATGGGATGGAAGCAGCGCACCAGATGCCCAGGCGTCAGCTCCAAAAGTTCGGGCTCCTCAGCCCTGCACTTCTCGGTTGCAAACGGGCAGCGCGGGTTGAAGCGACAGCCATTCGGCATGTGGTATGGGGATGGCACCATACCCTCAATGGCGGGGAGGGGTTCGTTTGTCCGCCGCTCGGTGAATTTGGGAATCGATTGGAGAAGCCCGTACGTGTACGGATGGCGCGGGAACTTGAAGATCTCTGTCGCAGAGGCATTCTCTACGATCTTGCCCGCATACGCGATTGCAATCGTTTCCGCCATTTCCGCAACCACGGCAAGATTGTGCGTGATGATAAGGATTGCCATGCCGAGCTTCTTCTGAAGTCCCCGCATCAGATCAAGGATCTGGGCTTGAATGGTGACGTCAAGCGCTGTGGTTGCCTCATCCGAAATCAGCAGTTCGGGATTCGATGACAACGCCATGGCAATCATGACCCTCTGCCGCATGCCTCCGCTCAGTTCGTGTGGATACTGACGGTATCGCCGTTCGGGCTCGGGAATGCCCACAAGATGAAGCATCTCGACTGTACGCTTTCTGGCCTCAGCTTCGTCGATCTTCTGGTGAAGCGTGATCGCTTCGCTGATCTGGTCGCCCACCGTGAATACGGGGTTCAGCGAGGTCATCGGTTCCTGAAAGATCATGGAAATCTTGTCGCCGCGGATGAGGCGCATCTCTTCCTCAGATTTCTTGAGAAGGTCTTCTCCATGGAACATGATCTCTCCGCTGATGATCTTTCCAGGAGGATTCGGAATCAGGCGCATGATGGATAGCGCGGTCACAGACTTGCCGCAGCCAGACTCTCCAACCAGCCCCAAGATCTCTCCACGGTGAATGGTAAGGTCTACGCCGTCTACCGCCGGTACAACACCATCCTCTGTGTAGAAGAACGTACGAAGATTCTTGACATCAACGAGCACTTCTCGATTGTCCACAGGACCCTCCCTACAGCTTCAGTTTCGGATCGATGGCATCGCGCAGTCCATCGCCGAAGAAATTGAACCCAAGAACAGTGATGAAAATGGCAAGGCCCGGATAGACAATGAGGCGTGGAGCATTCCAAATGAACTGCTGGGCATTCTGCAGCATGTTTCCCCAACTGGCGAGTGGAGCCTGAATGCCAAAGCCGAGGAAGCTGATGGACGCCTCGTAGATGATGGAACTGCCGATTCCAATTGTCGTAGAGACAATGAGCACTGCGAGCGTGTTCGGAAAGAGGTGTCTCCACATGATCCTGTTGGCGCTGGCCCCGATTGCCCGGGCGGCCTCAACGTACTCCTGTTCTTTGAGAGACAGGGCGAGACCTCGCACAAGCCGCGCATCAGACATCCACCCGAAGACGACGATGACCATGATGATCTGCCACATACCCTTGCCCATGACACTGGCGAGGGCAATGAGCAGCGGGAACGTCGGGATGGAAAGCATGGCATCCGTAAACCGCATGAGCAGGTTGTCCGCCCAGCCCCCGTAATATCCTGCCAGCAACCCGATGAAGGCGCCGATGAGCGTCGCGCTAACCGCAGAAACAAACCCGATGAACAGAGAGATACGGCCACCGAAGAACATTCGGGCGAGTACATCGCGTCCATAGTCATCGGTTCCAAGCGGGTGCGCCGAAGACGGTGGATTGAACATACCCTCGAGCCCTGAGATCTGTTCGTTGGGATCTGCTCTCCACACCAAGGGTCCCACAAACACAAACAACATCATCAGAATCAGCATGACGGCGCCGGCCATGGCAAGCTTGTGGCGTGTCAGACGGTGAAACACCATGCCGACGTACGAATAGTCGTCAGAAGTCTTCTGTTTCTTCTTTGCTGCTACAGCCTGTTCTGCCATGGTGCCCCCCCTCAGCTGTACTTGATGCGTGGGTCAACCCATGCATACACGATATCCGCGATGAGATTGAACACGATTACCAGGACGCTCGTGAGCATGAGGCCAACCATGGCGGTCGGGTAGTCGCTCTTTGTTTCTGCGGCGATGATCAGGCTCCCCATGCCAGGTATGTTGAAGATCTTCTCGGTAATCGATGCACCGCCCACAATTCCTGGTACCGAAAGCGCAACAAGCGTCACGATAGGAATCAGAGCGTTGCGCAGGGCGTGCTTGTCAATGACCAGCCGTTCTGGAACGCCCTTCGCACGAGCCGTCCGAATATAGTCCTGTCGCACCACCTCAAGCATGGATGACCGCATGTAGCGGGTCCAGCTGCCGACGGACGAGAATGCAAGGACGAGTACTGGCATGACAAGATACTGCAACTGGTCCACGAAGCGCGTCCAAAAGGGCGCTTCCTCGAGGCCGGGCGTCATGATGCCTCCCGCGGGAAGCAACGGAGCCCCGCTGGGCCTCTTCAAGAAGACGCTGAACAGCATCATCATCATCAAACCGAACCAGAAGGTGGGCATGGACATTCCCAGAAAGCTGAAGACTGTGACCACATAATCGGTCACCGAGTACTGCTTTACTGCGGAGACAATCCCGATGGGCAGCGCAATCAGCAGCGACAGCAGGAACTCGATGCCCATGACACGGATAGTGACTGGTAACGCGCGTGCGATAACATCGCGGGCGCTGGACCCGGGGTACAGCAGCGATGGACCCCAGTCACCCTTGATGACGCCACTGAACCACTTGAAAAAGCGCAGGTACCACGGCAGGTCGAACCCCCAAGCCTTTATCAAGCGCTCGATGTCTGCCTTCTTGATCCTGGGGTTCTCGATCAAAGCCGCAAAAGGGTTGGGCACGAGCGAGAAGATGGCGAACGCCACAATCATGACAATCAGGATCAGTGGAATCATTCCCAAGATGCGCCGTATTACGTAGTCTCTCATATTGGCGGATACTCCTTTCGGCGGACTCTCTCTGAACTCACGTCGGGGAGAGCCAAGAATTGCATGAGCAAGGCGCAGCGATGATTGCCGGCAACCGCTGAACCCATCCCATAGTACTGCCAAGCACACCAACCTTGCGACGCCGCCACCCGGCATGGAACACCAGAACAGCGGCACGGAGCTTTTCTTCTGCCCAGTCCTTCAGTACTCGACTGATTTCCCCAAGCCTCCCTCTGTCAGGCACCTCCCCATCCACTCAACCTCCGGGAAGATACTGCAGCAGCCATAGACAAGTGTCGCACGTCGGTCTCCACAGCACTGTCAGCTCGCATCGGAAGCCGCATGCGATACTGCATAGGCACCCGTCACGAGGTTATACCACGGTCGTTCCCTGCTGTCAATCCGATATGGTCTGCAGCATTGCGGAGCTGGCTCCAGAACCAATGCGGCGCCAAACCTGGCGATCGCCGTTCCCAATTCCGCTATGCTCCCGGCCGTGCGTGTCCAGAAACTCCCCCTGGCGGCACCCTTAGGCGACTCGCCATGCCCCCAGCTCTCAACCAGGGCCATGGCACGCTCCGTCAGCCGCACGCACTCGTCACATCTGGCATGCCCGCGAGACTCCTCGGGAAGCACGAACACGGCAAGATCTATGAGATCCATTGTCTCAGCCGAAAGGGAGGCGCCATCGAGACTGTCGAACAAATCCCTGTTCTCATCGACGATATTTGAGATCACCCTGTCCAGTTGCTCAGCCTGGAGCAGTTCACTGTCATTGTTGTCCATGCACCTCACCCATCTTGTCTGCCACTATGCTCCGTATCTGACCAAGCGCCCGGAAAAGAAGCACCTTTACATTGCTCTCGCTGAGCCCAAGCAGAAACGCAACCTCGTGGACTGGCCGCCCCTCGAGAAGGCGCAACCTCACCACCGCGCGCCTGGGTTCCTGGAGCGTGTCAATCGCCCGCAGGATAATGGCGCGCGTGTCAGCTGCCTCGGCAAGCTCATAGGGGTCCCGCAGCAGTCCCGTGCTGTGTCCATCCATGAACTCCTCGAACGGCAGCATGGACCGATTGGTATGATGCCGGTAATAGTCGGTCAGCACATTGCGTTCGATCTTGTAGACCCAGACGTCAAGGGGAACGCCCTTGTATGTGAAGTCTCCTATCGCTGATAACACCCGGCTCATCGTTTCCTCTGCAATGTCCTCCGCGGTTGCCCTGCTCTTGACATGCCTCAGCGCATACGCAAACATCCGCGGCACAAGGTCTTGAACAAACTCCCTCCAGGCATCGTTGTCATGCAGCTGCAGTCTGTGAAGGAACTCCTCGGTATTCAGGTCCATGCCCGTCCTCTCAACCTATGGAAACGAATGGTAGCCTGAATGGTTACACCGGCATGCAGGTCCGAGGACCGAAGATGGCCGTGCCAATGCGCACCATGTTCGAACCGTGAGCAAGCGCCAGCTCATAGTCGTCCGAAGTTCCCATCGAGAGGAGTGAGAACTGCGCTGCCCCAAGCTGATGGGCCAGGTCACAGTAGAGTTCATGCACAGAGTCATACATCCGGGCACGCTCAGCCATCGTAGCCGCCAGGGGCACGACTGCCATCAAACCGTTGAGCCTCCTGAGCCATGGCACGTCGACGGCAACAAGTGCTCGTACCTCCGTGACAGTGAGCCCGCCCTTCTGGGTCTCACCTCCGGCATTGACCTCTAGGAGAAACGTCGATGCCTGAACAGTGGGATCCTGCCCACGTTCCATCACCTTCTCCAGAAACGGCTGGTCCGACGAGTCGACCGCATCGAACATGCGGAGAATCGGATTGTACTTGTTCGACTGCAGCCGCCCAATGAAGTGCAGCCTGACGGACCAGTCCCGGCGCAGGCCGAATACGTCCTTTCTGACAGCCTCCTGCAGATAGTTCTCGCCTATCTCGGTCGCGCCTGCCTCAAGAACCTCCCGAACGTTGTCGATCGGCTGCGTTTTCGTGACGCACACGATGTGCGGCTCGGTCGTCAGGCCCGTCGCCTGCTGATACGCAGCGACAGCCTTGTTGCGAACGGCAATGAACCGTTCACCAACGAGACTCACAGGAGAGCGTCAGAAGCCGCGAGGCGGCCCCTTCCGAAGGATGGCGGGGAGTTCCACCTCCTCGACCTTGAACTCCTTCAGAATCTTCTTCTCCTGCTCCGCCTCTGCCTTCTGTGGCTGCATACCCGAGGCAACGACCGTGATGCGGATCTCATCGCTGACTTCGCCCCCAGGCTCACCCAGCAGATCGTCGTAGGGGTCTGCCAGACCAAAGATGATCTTGGCGTCCTTCGACGCGGCAGACTGAATTGCCGTCGAAATCGTGTCCATCTCCTCCATAGAGATCTCGTGTCCTATGACGTTGTAGACCAGTCCGGTCGCCCCCTGCATGGAGTACTCGAGCAGTTCGTAGTTGGTAGCCGCCTGGATGGCCTTCGCTGCCCGCTCATCGCCCTTCCCGGCGCCCATGCCGATCCAGATGCTGCCCTCCGTCCCGTCTCCAAGGTCTGCTGGCGGCGTCGATGTCAGCACGTTCTTCAGATCGGCGAAGTCGAGGTTGATAATGCCAGGCGTCCGGATAAGCTCGGTAATTCCCTGCACTGCTTTTTTCAGGACCTCATCGGCCTTCCGGAACGCGTTGCTGATCGTAATCTTGCCTTCCTCCAACCTGAACAGACGCTGGTTGGGGATAACAACAAGGCCGTCGACGCTGTCGCGAAGTTCCTTGATTCCGTCCACTGCCACTTTGGCGCGCTGAGGCCCTTCGAAGGCAAACGGTTTTGTTACGATGGCGATGGTCAGGATGCCCAGCTCGCGGGCAACTTTGGCGATCACCGGCGAACCGCCTGTGCCCGTCCCGCCGCCCATGCCTGCGGTGATGAACAGGAGCGATGCTCCGCTGATAGCCTCCTTGAGCATCTCCCGGCTCTCCTCGGCAGCCTTTCTTCCGATGTCGGGGTCCGCCCCTGCGCCCATGCCGCGGGCCACCTTCGCGCCGATCTGAATCTTGCTCTCTGCGCGGCTGTACCGAAGCACCTGCGTATCGGTGTTGACTGTCACAAAGTCAACACCCGAGGGGAAGTCGCCAACCATGCGGTTAACAGCGTTCCCGCCGCCGCCACCCACTCCTATTACCTTGATGCTTACGTTCGAGCTTCCCCAGGGATCCAGTCGATCATCCATATGGATTTGCCTCCCCGCATCTGTGACTTAATCGAACAGGTCGAGACCCTTGAACAGCCCGCTCAGACCCTTGAATGCGTGCTTCTTCTTCTGCGAGGCCGCACCGTCGCTGTGAATACCGAGATCCAGGAGGCCGACGGCCGTTGAGAAGCTGGGGTTCTTGAAGGAGCTGAAGACTACATCGTCAATGGTGGGCTGTCCCACGCGTGTCCGCATGCCGCTGATTTCAGAGAACTTGTCGGCTATGTGGGCTATCATGGCTGTTCCGCCGGTCAGGACCAGGCCTGCGGGCAGCATGTTGTTGTATCCCGAGTGAACCAGCTCCAGCTTGACCGCCTCTGCGATCTCCTCGATACGTGAGGTCACGACGTCGCTGATGTAGGACTTGGTCGTTGCCAGCACACCGTCCCCCGATGCGGTCGAATAGCTCACCTGGCTGTCCTGAAAATCTTTGCCGCCGGCGGCATCGACAGAACCATAGGCTATCTTCAGTTCCTCTGCCACGTTCAGGCTTGTCTTGAGCATCATTGCGAGGTCCATCGTCACGTGGCGCCCACCGATTGGAAGGACAGCCACGTAGCTCAGGCTTCCCCCGGTGAACACAGCGAGATCGGTCGTATCGCCTCCGATATCGATGCAGGCAACACCGATTTCCTTTTCTTCGGTCGACAAAACTGCATTGGCGGAGGCCAGACCCTCGAGGACAAGCTTGTCCACCTTGAGGCCGGATTCTGTCACACACCTGCGAAGATTGTCCAGAATCGTGGACTGGCCCGTAACGATGAATGCTTCAAGTTCGAGGCGGATTCCAGACATGCGCAGGGGGTCCTTGATGCCCTCTTGCCCGTCGACGAGGTACTGTCGAGGAATGACGTGAATGACCTCCTGATTCGGACCCAGCAAGACCGCACGTGCCGATTCCCACACGCGGTCCACGTCGTCCTTCTGAATCTCGCGTCCTGGCCTCGAGATAGCTACGAGGCCCCTGTTCACAATGCCGGTGACGTGCGTGCCGCCAACGTTCACAATGACGGATGCAACCGAATAGCTGCTCATGCGTTCCGCCTCGTCCCGTGCCGCCTGTATGGCCTGCGTGACTCCCTCCATGTCGACCACAACGCCCCGCTTGAGACTGTTGCATGGAGCCGTACCCACGCCTAGAATTGCATCGAGCGTGTCTCCTGTTGCAGAAGCAATAAGCATCTTCACACGAGTGCTGCCAATGTCGAGTACGCTGACAATTCGTTCCTGACCCGCCATCACGCCTCCTTCTTCAACAGTACACGGCGGATAATCGCGATGTTCTGGTACATCCGGCTTCCAAAGACAACGACAGCGGCCAGGTAAAGGTCGATGCCCAACTGATCTCCCAGGTAGCCAAGGAGCGCCGCGACCAGACTGTTGATGAGAAATCCTGAAAAGAACACGGTTGCATCAAACGAGTCCTTCAAGTACCCCTTGATGCCGCCGAGAATCGAGTCCATGCCGGCAAGAAGCGCCAATCCGACGTACTTGGAGTAAACAGCAGGGATGTGTACGGGGCGCACGATCCCGAGAACAATCCCGACGACGAGCCCG
>DAOOUZ010000019.1:0-17747 GCA_035369785.1 Candidatus Cryosericum sp.
GTCCAGATGCCGCCCCACGAGAACCCCCAGCGGTAGAAGAACGGGGCGAGTTCCGCGAGCGACGGGGCGATGGCGTCGAAGCTGCTCATGTAGTTGGTCGCCGCGAGCTTCACGTCCTTGCCGTTCTTCCCGTGGTGGTGGACGTTCAGGTCCATGCCGATGGCCCACGCATGGGGGCTCCACGCGCCACCACTGCGCACCTGCCTGCAGTTGTAGGTGCCCCCGTAGTCTCCGCGGTCGATGAGGCCGCCCTTGCCCGCCTTCTCGATGTCGGCGAAAACATTTGCGAACGCCTGGGCAATGCGCTTGTGAACGTAGATGACACCGAGGATGGGGACATTGACCTTCTTGAAGTTCCCCGTTTTGCAGTGGGGGCCGAAATAGGACGGCACTTCGCCGCGCGGCAGCGGCTGTGGAAGGCCTTTGCGGTTGTGCAGCGTGTCGGTGTAGATGGGCATGGTGTCTCACTCCTTCTGATGATATGGCGCTTCATATGCGCCATCCCGACAACGTCTGTACGGCGAGCACCTGGGGCTATACGTTACCGCCGTCTTTCGCAGCCCATGCGAGGGCGAAGACCATAAGCAACCCGAAGCAAATGCCCGCTCCTACGATAACGCCGAGCCAGAAGTCAGGAATGACAATCGTCATCATGTCACGCCTCCTTTCTGGTCAGAATACAACAGCCCCGGATTACGCGCTCCGGGGCGAGGGCGTAATGCCAGGGCTGATGATGATACTGCCGTTGGGATGGATGAATGGTGCTACCGCACTCTTCCCCGGAGCACCCCTATTATAAACAACGGACCACAAAAGTCAAGGTGGTTCGTTATTTATTTGCGGGGCCACCGGGGGAAGTTTTCTCGGCGACCAGGAAGGTGGTTTGCCCGGAGAAGTAGGCGGTCAGAGCCGCCGCGATGCCCGTTTGAAAATTGCCGCCATCCGCCGCCGCCGCGCCAATTCCCGCTGCCACTGACAGCAGCCCCGCGGTGATCCTCTTCTTCCGGGTGGTGTCATCAGGCCCAATGAGAGGGATAATTGGGCACTGCGTCCAGTACCGTTGCAGCAGGTACAGAAGTACGCCAGCCACAGACGCAGCCACGGAAACTTTCAGCGTGGGGTCAAGCGAGTTCCACAGGTCCATGGGGATCACTCCTTATCGTGTGTTTGATCCAGGCGACGCCGCTTCGGAAACGCCCGATGGGTTGTCAGACGTTGGCGGTGAACGTCCCGTCCGGCGTTACCGAGGTGCGGCAGTTGGCGTGTTACACCGTGCGCACGCGGCCGATGTCCTGCTTCAACAACCCACGTTCCATCGACCGGATTCTCTTCGCCGTATTCGCGCAACAAAACGCAAACTGGGAAGACGCCCCACTAACAGCATTTACACAAAACAGTTGACACTACCCAGGAGGACTCTATCCTTTACAACAATGCATGTCAATGGGTATACTGTCGAGCGAAAGGAGGACACCAACATGCAGTCAATCGGCGAGCGTCTCAAGCAGGCCCGTCTGGCTGCGGGCATGAGCCAGCGGGCGTTGGCGAAGCTGGCAGAGCCCCTGTCCGCGACGGCAGTGTCCCGCTATGAGAACGGCCAGGATACGCCCGGTTCCGACGTGCTCCTCCGCCTCGCAAAGGCCCTCGGCCTCAAGTTCGAGTACTTCTTCCGTCCAGTGACCGTGTCGCTGGCGAACGTGGAATACCGGAAACGGAGCAGGTTCTCCACGAAGCAGGTCGCCTCAATCGAGCACTGGGCGTTGGACCAGATCGAGCGGTACCTGGCCGCCGAGGACCTGTTCGGCCCTGACGCTTTCCCGCCCCTCCCGGCCTGTGACGCATCGAGCATCGAGATCAGAACCCTGAAAGATGCCGAACGTGCGGCGGATGCCCTCAGAGAGCAGTGGGATCTTGGGGACGACTCGATTAAGGATCTCTGTGAGGTTCTCGAAGACCGCGGAGTGAAGGTGATACTGGTAGACACCGAGCGCGGCTTCGATGGTTTCAAAGCCTGGGCCACCCGGAACGGGGACAGTATCCCGATCATCGGCGTCCGGAGGGACCGTGAGTTTGGGGACCGACAGCGTCTGAGCATGGCCCACGAACTTGGCCACCTGGTACTGACCTTCGCAGAGGGCACCGATGAGAAGTTCCGAGAGAAGGCCGCCTACCGTTTCGCAGCCGCCTTCCTGGTGCCGGAACGTGCCGTGAGAAGGCAGTTCCCGACTCCGGTGCCACGCCTGAGCCTGCCGGTGTTGTACTCGCTGAAGCACAAATGGGGCATCAGCATGTCGGCGTGGGCAAGGCGGCTGAGCGATCTGAGCATCATCTCGGAGAGTACCTACAGGCGGTTCTGCGTCTACCTCAATGGCCAACGCAACTCGGATGGGAGCACGTGGTGGGAACGTGAGCCTCACAAGCAGGTAACGCCTGAAATACCGCGCCGGTTCAACCGCCTCGTTGAGCAGGCCGTGGCTCAGGACATCCTGTCTCCGGGCAGGGCTGCCGATCTTCTCGGAAAACCCCTTGCGGAGGTCCGCCGAGAGATGAAATGGCCGACGGAGGCGAATCCCGTCTGAGGATTGTGGTCGATGCAGGAATCTGGATAGACCTGCACTTCGGGGGTGTCCTGGCCGAGGCCTTCCGGCTCAGCGACGAGTTCGTGAGCCCGGACGTCATCCTGGCTGAACTGGTGACGGTGGACCCCCAGGTGGTCATCAGACACGGGTGCCGGGTGGAGCATCTGACACCCGACGACTACGGGACACTCCAGCGGCTGGTCACGGAGCATTCCGGTGGGTGGGCACCTATGCGAACAAGCGGAACGCTATTTGCACGAGAATACCTGCGAGTGCTGCTCCACCTGCCGCCCACATGCCGATGCGCGTAGTCATTACAAGCACAGTGTCCTCTAGTTTGCCGATGCACTCTGCTTGTCGCTTCTGTTCGGCTGCTAGTTCAGCAAAGCGTTCGCGACTCCATACCTGACAGTCATCCATGCGCTGCGATAGCACGGCTATATCTCGCCGGGCTTCGCCGTTGACGGGTGGAATTGACATTGCTTGCCTCTGTGATAACAGAATTACCCACAGCATTCTCAAACGGCAAAGCCTGCTCTTAGCAACAATACTGACTGCGAGGATGCGTCGCGACGTGCCTCGCGTTATGTCCAGGGTGCTGCGGTATCGTGCGCTTCGATGTCGATGCCGTACCAGAGGACTAGGTCGCAAGCCTCCGTATTGTCCGGAGAGAGTGAAAATGTGAGAACGTTGGTTGTTAGTGGCTGGTGTCCGGTGGCTGGTTACTGTCCGCGCCGGATTGAAAGGTCAGCGATACAGATTTGGTCGTCTACAGTCGCCGCCGCGTCATCCAGCGTCACCTGCCAGATCTCGCTGTCTGGATTGCCCTCATCATCTTCCCATGTGCGTTGGAGCACAAGGAGGGCGCCCGCTGAGAAGGCCGTCTTCGCCAACTCGAAGGACCAAACCCCGTTTGCATCCGTCTGGTATTCCTTGCCGACGACCGTTCTGACGGATGAAGCCGCCGAGTCAAGCCGCCCTGGGAACTCAATGCGGAGGACCTTGACTGTCACCTCGCCAGCGCCGAACGCCGCGTCTCCATTGTCCGCCTTGCGCTCCTGTGCGTACAACAGGTAGCAGTCGGGCGACGTGGGAACCGGGAGGGAGATCGCGGTGACCGTCAGGTCCGCAGTCGTGTCCCCCGCAACGGTGATGGAGTATGGGTTGGAGAGCGCGTAGCCCGGTAGTGGCCCGAGATGGACCTCGTGATCGCCGGCACCGAGGTTGACGAGCACGGCGCCGGTAGTCGTGTTCGTGAGTCCGTAGGCCACGAGGACACCACCACTGTTGAGGACGCGGACCGGGCATGCCGGAACCGCCGCGCCCTCGCCGTCCTGCACCACCAACGTGACGGCATAGTCGCCATACCCCGCGCCTGAGCCCCAGGTGCCAGAGCCGTGAGCGGCGGAGAGTGCGGCATCCACGGCTGCCGGGACGCCGGACACCGGCGCGTCGGCATTATCCAGGTTCTCGGCCCTCTGCGCGGTGTAAGCGTCCTCGAAGTAGAACGCCACCACCTGCGCGTCGGCATTGTCGGCGGTCACGCGCACAAGCACCATGTTCCGCGCGGTCTCGGCTGCGCTCAGTTCCAGGCTGACGCCGTAGGCCGTGGTGACCGCCGGATTGTCGGTGGCCTCGAAGGTCGCACCACCGTCGAGGGACACGGTGACAACCGCGTTCGTCGGGGCTACCGGGTCCGCGCCGTCAAGGGTGGTGATGTGGACTAACTGTGCAACGCCCTGGGTGAAGGCCACTATGCGAGCACCCCAATCGGAAGGAGTTTCGGCCCGAAGCGTAGTGGCGTCGGGCGGTAGACGCGCCCCCCGGTGACCGGGAGGGTGTACTCCAGGTGCAACCAGTCGAGCACCGGGGTCTCGCTCTGAAGTGCGTCAGCCTTCGGCTCAAGCTCGACTCGCACGGCATCCTCCGACGGCAGCACCAGTCCGGACACGGAGACCGGGCTGGTCGGGTAGTCTCCACCGACCTGCGTCCAGCCTGCCAGCAGGTCGTTCACGTAGACCCGCTTGATACGGCCGTACCCGTCGCCTTCCGTCGCACTCCACGAGACCTCTGTCGGCACCATGCCAGCCAGGGCCGCATAGGTGCAGGTCACGTAGGGCTGCGTTCCTTCGTTCTGGCCTGCCGACTTGTACCGTGCCGGGGAGAACGCTGTGCCTGCGTATTCGGCGGCGGTCGCGCCATAGAGGGCTTGCCACTGCCATTCGGGTAGGATGAGCCCGCTTGATCGGAACGTCTCCTGGGTGTTGTAGTAGGCGTCGATCCCGGAGAGGTCTACGGTATGCGCGACCTGTCCGTTCATGTAGAGCCGCCCGGTGTTGCCGCTCCGCTCTGCTGCGAGGTGCGTCCAGGTGTTCAGTTCGGGCAAGGGGCCGATGAGGTTGATAATCGTGTTCTGCCCGCGCACCCGCACCCGCAACTGGGCAGGGGATACGTCCTCCCAGAAGGAGACACCACATCGCCACCTGTTCCCCTCGTTGTTCGCGCAGATATAGACCGACGTAGAGATGAACGCGACCTCGCCTCTGTACCACCAGAATTCATGCACCCAGTCATTGAGTACGTTGATCTTCGGGTAGTCCCCACCCTTGCCCCACTGCCCGCTCACACAGTAGTCTCCGTGCCAGCCTGGGGTTGCCCAGGTGCTCACCGAGGCGTCGTGACTACCAACGGTGTCCAGGGCATTGCCGCCGCCCTCGGTCATGGGCACGTAGAACACCGCGCTCTCACCAATAGCCCGGGTCGCGTACTCCAGCGCCACATTGTCATCCGGCAGGCCCGCGCCAATCAGTCGGCACCCGCTTAGGGACACGTTCCCGGTGAACGGCACGCACAAGTCGGCCCCGCTCCCGAGGCCCCAACGGATGCTCGCCATGACGCCCTACTCCTCTGCGCCGAGAAGGTCTGTGACGGTGGTTCCGGCATGGGCGGCCAACGGCTTGATCCGTGCGCGCAGGGCCCGGCGGTCCTCCAGCGGGAGTGCCGCGAGCGCAGCTTTCATCTGTACGATCACGGGCGCCTGGCAGAGCCTGCTGGCCATGGCGTCCTTGCTGGACTGCAGAGCCTTCTCAAGTTCTTCCGTCAGATCCACGAACTCATTGACGGCCTGGTCGGAACGGATTTCGGCAAGTGTGCGGGGCATGGTGTCCTCCTGTTCCTGCGCCCCTACCGGGCGCGCGTGCTGGTCAGCTGGGATCGCCTATCCGGTGTATACATTCTGCAGTTTCAGCTCGGCCCACGGCACCGGTTTCCACGGGACCCCGCAGACATGGGCAAAGTACGCGCCATGCAGTCGCGCCGTGATGACCTTGTAGGCAGCTGCGTAGTATTCCAGGGCTTCCTGCACCGTCTCAGGGGCTGCCCAGGAGATGAGATCGGCCGGGTAGAGCTTCGCGAGCTTCTTCAGCCGCGTCGCTTCCCCGAGGGCATGGTTGAGCGCGTGCTTTCCGCAGTGGGACAGGAGGAGCAGGGGTTCGTCACGCTTCACGTAGCCCTCGACGATGATAGCCGTCTGCTCTAATTCCTCGGTTCCCCCTCTTCCGAAGTTGACAGTAAGGACATCGTATTTCTTACTGCGTTCTCCCGGTCCTGGGACAGACAGGGCGAAGTCCGGCCACAGTTCCGAAGCGAAACCAAGACTCGCCACGAACTCCTGCGACCAGGGCGACCGTACCGTGATCTTGTGGCACAGGCCAAGAAGCTCCTTCAGCGTGTTCGGCGGAATATCCGCCGCCGACTCAAAGCCGATACGGGAGATCCTCGTCGGGCAGCCTCGGTCAGCCGCGCTTTCTACGATGGGGATGAAGTGCTTGCGGATCACATTCTCGTCAGTGATCGTGCCACCTCCCCCAAGCATGAACTCATCACCTGGCTGGCAACAGGCCAGCGCCTCCTCCAGTGGGATCAGGGTTCCAATGCTTGGGCAGACCGTCTCCCCGACAAGCCGCACCTTGTCGCCAAGGACCGCGCGCAACCCAAGCGCGATGGCATCGTCACCGATGTTTCCCACGCCCCACGCACCCACGGCGAAGTACAGCTTCCCTCTGCCCATCCGTTTCACCCCTTCAGTTGTCGTGTAA
The DNA here is from genome assembly GCA_035369785.1 of Candidatus Cryosericum sp. Lineage (GTDB taxonomy): Bacteria > Caldisericota > Caldisericia > Cryosericales > Cryosericaceae > Cryosericum. The sequence continues at coordinate 6,677 of DAOOUZ010000019.1, forward strand.
ACTCAGCCCATACGTCATCTCGGTTCAACATGTCGCCAGCCTTGACGACGATGCGGCATTCCCGGTACGAGGAAGGGCTGCCAGGAGACTTATCCGCTGGCCCTATCCTGAAGTTCAAACCACGGCAGGCTTCGCGCGCCGAGAACTCCGTGGCTCGGATCGCGGATGCATGGCCTTCTTCGATGTCGATTTGCAGAAGAGGCTCGGCTACTTGACTACCATCGGCGAGGAAGTATCCAATTTCCCCGGCGAGCACAGCCTCTATCTGGTTCGCGATGAATTCGGGAGTCAGCAGGTCGCGGCATTCCTCTCGCGGCTTATTGCATGGTCCGTGGTGGTCACACCGGCAGCCTTCGCCACGTAGCAGTACGCCGCGTGTCCCTGGAAAGCGCCTGAGCCGAAGCCATGGTGGGACATGCTCGAACAGCCCCACCGTGGGAACGCCCGCTGACGCCGCGACATACATCCCGCCGGTATCTGATGACAGGGCGACATCGCACGCCCCGGCAAGGGCAAACCAGTCAAGAACCGTAGTCTCAGGGAAGACCAAGGCCCCTGCATCTGCCGCGGCGCTGATCGTTTCGGCCTTCTCCGCAATGAACGTCGCGTTGGGATGGTTCGTCGCAAGAGCAGTCGTCTTGTCCCAATACGCTGGCGCCGTGAGAACCACGTTATACGTGGATGAGAGAATTGGGATGGCTTCAGTCACAGCGGCCGCTGGGATGCTTCGGTCTCGGTATGCGCTGAAGGGAGAAAAGTACAGCGAGGGTCTATCGGAGTGATACTGTGGGTGGCTTGCCAGGAGAGCCTTTCCAGAGGCGACGGCAGCGATGCTCACAGGCTCGTCCCCAATGCCTACCCGAAGGATGTCCTCCCAGATGGATACGCGGTCCATCACGTGAGAGGCTGCATGTTGCTCAAGCGCCCAGTTGAGGTTCACCGCCGACCCATGCGATCCTGACTTGTTCTCACAGACTTCCGCTGCGTCGAAGCCGATGGCAGGCGCCATAGCCGTGTACCGGGCGCGGGTATGCAGGATGATTGCCTGTCCGGAGCACTGGGCCTTCAATTTGCGGATGGCGGGCTCCATGAACAGCATGTCCCCCACACCATCAAGCCTGACAAGGTGGATGCTCCCACTATTCCCAACTCGCGCGGGCATCGGCGTGTCGAACTCAGGATGCCCCACTACTGCCTGCGAACCGAGGCGCGGCTTCACCGTCGTCGTCACGAGCCGCGCGGCGTCCTGCACGGGAGGCCTTTTCATTGCCTTAATAGCCATGCTACACCTCAACAAAGCCTCTGCGCGTCCACAGGAATGACACGAGCGGGTAGCCATACCCCGTCCAGGAGTAGTTCGTCATCTTCACCTTGAAGCCGCTACCGTTCGTGTCACAGAGGAACTCAACGTGGATGCCGATGTCCTCCAGAGAGTCACCGTTGGCGTCTGTGAAGATGGGCGGCTCCGCAAGGGAGAAGACCGCCTCTGCGGAGTGGTCCACCTCTACAATCACGAAAGAAGACCCGTCGAGTACAGCCGGGATATTGGCCGAACCGGCATGGGGGCCTATCGTCATAATCCAGCCTCCGTCCCTCGCATTGCCCCAGGGGTAGAAGGGGCGGGCCTTGCACCAATCTACCTGAGCGGTTGCGTACCCGTATCCGGCTGCCGTCCCGAAACCGACGCGGGTGGCGTCTGTGAGTGCATTGGCATGTCCATATTGTACCACCGCGTCATCAATGGTCAAGAGACAGTCCACGCCTGACCCTGCCAGCCTGTAGACATGCCACCCGGTCAGGTCCTTGGCGACGGCAGGCTGGTCGTGGATGTTGTAGCCTCCCGGCCGAATCCAGGCGACGTACTGCACAGACCCATTCTTGATCTCCAGCAGCAGCCCCGTGTTCGCCGCAGAACTACCCGCCGTGACCTTCGCCCGGAGTTCCACCACAGACCCGCCATCATTGCTCAGGTCCGTGTCCTCAATCCAGTAGCGCAACGCGGACGCGGCGCTCGTGGCGATGGACAGGCGCCCATAGGCGACTGCCTCCGTGGGGCTCCCCACGGCGAGGCGCGTCCATGCCGGGGTGTCATTCTGAGGGAGCACGGAGATGCCACCACTGTGCCCTGCGTACACCGACCTGAAGACGGGCGTGACCGGAACGATGCCTCCGTACATCGGGCTTGGGAACATGTTAGCCATAGGGACCCACCATTTCCTTGACGAAGAGAGTCGTCCGCATCTCCTGCAGGTTGTGCGCAGCCTGGACCACCCGGAAGAGTTTGCCGTGCGCCCCAATCCCACGGCCCCCAAGGACTTTCACGACGTCCCCCTCCCACAGCATCTTGGCAGGCTTGCCCATGTAGTGGTCCTCGGTCACCGTGAGTGGAAGCACGATGCGCTTCAGGTTGAGGTGCCTGACGCCAATCTGGTGGAAGACGTGAAAAGCGCGGGAGAACAGGTCGGTCCAGGTCTTCAGGTTGTCCTCGGCCTGGTAGTGGTTGATGTTCCAGCCGATATAGTCCGCAGTGGGGTCCTCGTCGGTGGGGGAGGCGTTCAGGTTCACGAGGGTCTGCTGGAGGCCGAACCCGAACTCGTCGCGCCCGCCGATGGTGATGCGGGTGGCGAACTCCGAAGACCGCAGGCCAGTCTCTTCGGCGTCGATGCCCTCGGCGATGATGAGCGAGGCTTCGTCGTAAGACGCGAGGGCAATGATGGTCCGGTCTACGCCTTCCCCTCCGGCGCGGGCGATGTCGGCCGCCCGGCACCCGCTGCTATTCCATCCGTTGTTCTGGTGGGTGAACAGCGTGGCCGCAGTGCGCTTAGTGCGGCAGTAGGGGCATCCCGTCTTGATCCTGAACCCATCGCACCAGATGGCCGCCTTCTCCTGGCCCATGTAGGCGATCTTCGCGAGAATCTGCCCGATTGGTTCCCCGGGTTCGATGAGCCACTGATTGCCCTGCGGCGAGATGTCCGTTAGGTAGGTTCCGATGTCCTCCAGGTCATACCAGTCTTCGCCGAAGCCGCAGTGGTTGAGCAGCCAGGTGATTGCGGCCTTGCTTGTCCAGAGGCGGAAGTTCAGCCGCCCGTCTGTCCACTTCTCGAGGGCGAGCATCTGCAGGTAGTCCGCGAGAGTGAAACCGGCCTCCTTGCGGGTGAATGTTTTCTCGGCCACCACAAAGTCCCCGATGGGGAAGGAGTTGAGGGTCCCGTCCGACATCCGGGCGCCCACGGTGACGCGCATGGTAGCCCCCAGGCGGATAGCGGTCGCGGGGTTGAAACCAACGTTTTCCTCGCGGTTCGTCACGACGAGGTCATACGATCCATCCACGCCTCCCATGTCGCCGAGGCCCCGGTGGATGTCGAGTACATGGGGCGTTGGGAGAGCAGTGAAAGCCGGGGCGTCCTCCCCATTGTCCGTTACCACCGCATTTTGCCACAGACTGACACCTTGGATGAACGGCGTCGTGTGGGTCAATAGTGTGGGCCGGCCCGTCTCCGTCTGCGGCGGATTATAGGTAATGGGTTCGATGGAAAGCTTCCACAGTAAGGATTGTGGAGGCGTCCCGGCGTCAGCGGCCCAGTGGTCAAAGTACACGCCACCGCCCGAGACATAGGTGGGATGGTCGGGCACCGGGGTGGGAACTTCGCGTGGCAGGTTGATCTCCACGGTCGGGGGAGGGGGCACCGGATTTTCCACGGTTTCAATCCATCGTGGGGGCCATTCCTGATCCTCCGGCCATCCATAAGGAGGCGTGCTTGGCCAGACCCCTGGCGGTCCTTTCGGCGGCCAGTCAGTGAAAGGCGGCCACCAATCCGGGCGCGTATCCGGCCAGCGATATGTTTCGGTAGCGGACGACCAGCCGCGCAATGTCCACCCATACATGTAGTACCCGATACGCGCCTTGTCATAGTTCGGATATAGGTATGCGGGTGCCCGGAGGCGCACAAACTTTTCATTGGCTCCATCGAATAGACCGGGGTCAAACTTCACCGGGGCCATCCATAGGGCACATTGCCCAGGGAAATTGACCATACGCACGCCCCCATTCGGGATGATGGGTTGCGCCGCATTCGGAACCCGGTAAAAGGCAAAGCTGTCCGCCCCGAGTTCACATACCACAAGATGGTCCCCGAGAACGCCCACGATATAGGTCACACCATCGGTTGCGAGAGACTTCGCCGTCTGCTCCTTGAGTTCCGCCCCTTCCAACTTTACGGGGAAGTATTGCCATTCCGTGTATTCCATCTCTTCGCCGTGGCCGGACCACGCCGTGGGACGCCCTTCACAGAGCACGGGCTTCCCACTAATCGGCACCCGAAGGACCCACCTGTAATAGATTTTGCCCTCCGGGATATGTGGATGGGTGTCATTCATCCCCCCGAAGTAAAACGCGGTGCACAGGACATCGTCGACCTCTTCGAAGATGTCCGGGTTATCTTTGAGGAACTCATCCACATTGTCAGCGGTGGCCTGCCGGCGTACCCCAAAAGCCCACCAAAGGTTGGGGCAGAGTCCGCCTTCTTGGTCAAACCATACAATGGTGCGGATGGGCTGATTGCTGAGGAACGTCCCATAAGCGGACTGCTTTTGTATCATCTCCACAAACAGTCCGTCGGCGGATTTCTTGAAGTCCCAATAATCTTCGAAGTTCGCGGAATGCTTCATTGACTCCTCGATGGTCCACCATTCGCCTCCAACGGGGTCGGGATATTGAGCCAAGAAGGTGTAGAAGTACCGACACGCGGTTACGCTGACTGGGCCGCCGCTCACCATAAAATCCATGTCCTCGATGTAATGCTGCAGGCGCAGGCCCTTGAGGGTGCCCTGGTCGACGGGAACGATATCATCCGTCCAGTCGCTCCCAGTCTGGCGCAGCGTGTAGGGCGCGAGATCGGCAGGCATCGCAGTCGGAATGTACCAGGCGCTTTTGACGAGCCGCTCCGCCTTCAACTGGTCCACCAGGTCGTAGTACAGGAACCAGCCCCGGTCATTTTCGCGCACCTCGTAGCGGCGACGCCCGTTACCGTACTGTACGCTGGCATAAGGCCTGCTGTACTCAGTCAATTGGGATGAACCCCCTTCGGTACCAGGTCAGCCCGAAGTCCAGGCTGTTGTACTCCACGATGGCGAGGTCGGGTCCCTCCACGTCCCAAAGTGACGTTTTCGTCCCAAGGATAATGGGCTGTTGCGTGTGCGGGTGCACGAATATACCAGGACGGCCTTCATCGGACGCCCCCACCATTACCGCATCGCCAATCTGCTCCAAAGCATACTCTGTGAAGTCAAACCGGTACAGGATGATTTGTCCCTCCGCCCCAGCCGAAGGTTCGTCCAACCATCCGGCAAGCCACAGTTCCTGGGGCGTCGCCCACAGAGCCGGGTAGCGCATGATGAGACCGTCCGTGACCGCCTCCCAAGTTTGTCCATGATTGAAGCTCAGGTAAATGCCAACGGCGTCATTCGCTTGAACGGCTGCCGCAAGCAACCATGTCACCGGATTGATGGCAAGGCTTGGGGCACACTCATCACAAGCACCGATAGCGCTGGTTGGTTCGCCTCCAAATTGCGCGAAGCCACTTGCAGCGTCGCGGCGCAAGAGGTGCGCCACCCCCGTGGCATTGTCTCGCGCTACCACATAAAGCAAGTCCGCTTGCGGCGCTGCAACGGCCATCGGAAACCCCATGGATTCACTGAATGGGTATGTAGCATCGCCCTGTGTTTCAAGGTGCAATCCGGGCCGAACGGCGGTGCTTTCCCCATCGCCTTCAATAAGCACATGCCATGGTCGCGATGCGCCGATGGCGATATTCGCCCAGCGGACATCGCCGGTGCCCTCAACCGGGAAACGGTCCGACCAGAGAAGACCGCCCTCATTCTCCGCATTCAGCGGTTTCTGTAACTTGTGAACCCCAACCAAGTCGCTCATATCCGCATCCACCACGAGAGCCGTCGCCGCAACCGGGTTGAAGGCGATATGCAGGTTCCCCTTGCCTGGCTCCCGGTAGACGATCCACAGAGCGACGGTCTCGCGGTGTGGCGCAATGCCGATGACATGCGACGCGGTAGGGTATGCCGTGGAGGCCGGTGTGACCGCATATTCCCAGTAATCGGGATACCACTGATCGTAGTCTGCATTGTAGAGCCATTGATAGACAGGCGGAAGGCTTCCACTGCGCCATAGGCCACGGTCATCGCTGCTGACGGGGTCACGATACTTGACCCAAGTACCGCCACCATGCCGCCGCCAGACCTGGGCAATGCTTGTGCGAGACCTTGCGAGGGACCCGACGGCGTACAGGTCAAAGCCCTGCGCCCGGCCTTCCTGCACAGAGTCCGGGAGGACGATGTACCGGATACCACGAGCGTTTGCCCACGAAGAAGCCCTCAAGGACACGCGAAGCTTGTTACCAAGCGCAATGGGGTCCTGCTCAAGGGGAAGCTCGGTGGCGCTGTTTCGGATGGGATGGCAAATGTCGAAGCACCATAGAGCAAGCTGATTGTCATCCTCATCCTTGGTATGGGCTTCGATGGATGAAGCGTCTTCACTCGCAAGCCAGGCATCGGAGCAGTCGGTGATATTTATCGCCATGGCCCCCAAGGAAAACGCCGTCGTCAGGTCCTCCCCGGAGACCGCGCCGATGAGCTTGTCGAAGAAGGGCAGCGTCTTCTCGCGGACGTTGGCGTTCATCGTATCGCCCGCGTAGAGTTGGCAGACGTGGGCGCAGTCCACGCGGCAGGAGAGGCCGCCCTTGTTGTAGAGCGGGTCATGCCCCTCGAAGGACTTGACCTGAATGGCGAAGTTTTCGGTGGCGCCCGCCGGGTCTCGGCAGAGGCGCGGGTCGTCCAGGAACTGCCAATTGCCATCCGCGAAGCCGGAGACCTCGACGCGCACAACGCGCTCGAAGACCGGGTGGGTAGGCTGGGGAACTCCGCCATCCCAGTGGAACCAACCTTCGAGTGTCGCAAAGAGCGGCGCGGGCGGCGGGTCTGCTCCGAGTGCCCCGGTGACGAGCGGCAGGGAATACTGGCTGCCCCCGACCGGCCCGGCGTAGTACCAGTTCGTGGCTGGGTCGTCTACATGGTCGCTCAGGACCCAGCGTGTGTCTGCGATGGAATACCAGAAGAGTTTGCCGCCAGGGCTCGCGTACAGCGGCTGCCCGTTGTGGGTTCCCGCGGAAGCGTAGTACCCGTCGCAGGCAGAAGTTCCGGCGTTCCGCCATTCGAGTACCGTTTTCCCATAGGTCCACCAGCGGTAGAGATTTGGAGAGTAGTATTCCATGAGCGAGAAGTGCCCAAGGGCATCCCCATCTGCGTTGGAATTGGCGATGTGAAGATCGTTGCCGTCAATGCTGTGCAGGATAGCAGCGTGTCCTTGAACGCCGACAGGGGACCACTGGATGCAGAGAATATCTCCTGCGACGGGGGACACATCGGCAGAGTAGGGCACCCACGAAGAACCCCCAGGGCGCGTTGCGATCATATCCACGAGAGACTGCGTGTACCACCCAGCCGGGAACATCGCATTGAAGGTCTGCTCCCAAAACACCTGCGTGAAGTAGTCGCACTCCCCTGCACAGAGGACCCCCTCGTAGAAGTCGATGCGCCCGAATGCATAGGACCCCACTGGCGACCAGTCGGTGCTCTCTACCTCCGTCGCGAGAGGCGTCATCAGGCAGAGATAGGCGTGGTTATTCCCTGCCGCGACGGACAGCCGATATCGATGCTGTTCATCACCAAGATGCGCCCAGCTGAAGTCAGTCTGCCGTGTGCTATCCGTAAGGTGATTATCGAAGAACTGATAACGACGCGACGTTACGGTCACGATAAGAGACGAGGCAGCCGGAGCGTTGAAATGCCAGTCCATCCACGCCCACCCAAGCCAGCAGTAGACGCCTTCCGCGGGAACAGAGTACGGGTTGCCGGTGGTGCCGCCCGGCTGACCGTCGTACACACGGAAGGCGTCTGCGCGGCGCGTCCAATACATGAACGGAGCCCCGGGCATGCCTACCGGGAAGTCCTGCGCGGGGATATCGGACAAGCGCTGCTCATATCCGCTGGCAATGTCCAAAGTAAGCTTCGGCGGGTCATCCCCTGTGCGAGCTACGGCGAACTCGCCGGAGGCTGAAGGGCTTGCAGCCCCTGCGCTGCCCACCCAGGAGGAATGGTCATGCGCGGGCTCCGGGCCGTAGATGGACACGTCTTCGCGGTGGATGAAATTGAGGCCGTCGAAGTCGAAATCCTCATAGGCATAGCAATTGTCGATGTTGATGGGGGCGACGCGGAGCACGATGGCGGTATCCGTGGCGTCATGGCCGAGTTCGCGGAGGCTTTCCGGGGTGATGGTGAAGGGGCCGATGGCGCCGCCGGAGAGGAGGTCATACTCGTCGTCCGGGTCGCGGTAGTTCATGCCAACAACACGCCCGGCAGTCTGCACCCAGACACCAAGCGCCCGCAGTTGCGCGGGCGTTGGGTAGACGGTATCCCCAGGGTTTGCCACAGGCGTCCCTCGCTACGGCGTGGTACTCCACCCGAGGGTAGAGGGGTAGTGGTTGGTGGCCGTGAAGCCGCCCGCGATGCGCAGGCCGGCGTCGTCTTCGTCCGACCTGTTCGGGAGGCGGAACTTCGTGAAGTCGTAGATGGCTGGGCGACTAATGGAGACGTAATGCGACGTATTCCCGGAACTGTGGTAGTAAACATCCATACCACTTTGCTTTCCATCCAGGTATAGACCACTGTTATATGTCCCATACACATAACGCGCTAGGTTCACATCAGCACCAGACCACTGGAGGTTGTCAAGCGCCGCATATTTGACATCTGCTTGCCCCTTATGGAAATCTCCATGAATGCTGATGGCGTCAATGGGCGATGCTGAAACCGGGATCCACATCCCCGGTGGGGGCGATGGCATCCAAGTCTGCGTTCCACTCGCTGAGAGGGTTCCGAAGGTGATGTTCCAACTCACGGGAGGTACGGTTTCCCAAGTGTCTGCTACTGAGCGTTCTTTAGCGTACACAGGGAAACCTGTGCGGCCCGCAGAGGGATCCTGTTCAGCTTCGCGCCATAGACGACGACCAGTAACCGTGAATGAGAAATCCCTTTCAATGTCGTCGTCATCGGCGCCTGTCATGTAGACGAACTCGTGATCCCAGGCATTGAAAGGTATAATACCACCATGCGCGATGTAACAGGCATATGTAAGCTGTGTGCCGGGCGGTGGTGATGGGCCGGGTGGTGGGCCAGACCAACCATCGGTGCTTATATCATGAATCACACATACGAAGCCCCCACAATTGACATACCAATAGTGGACTGGCGCCGAAATCAAGATGGGATAGACGGTCTGGTTGTAGACGCCCAACCTCCCGCTCACCGTCTGCGCCGCATCCGTCACCTGCGTCTTAACCGCTGCCACCGGGCCTCCCATCCTTTCACCGTTGACCGTTACTGACCCGTCCGGCGTGATCGTGATGCTTGCGGTGACCGGCTCCGGCGGCGGGCCGTAGACCACCCGCTTTGCCGCCTCCGTGAAGCCCTTCGTGTCGAACGCCAGCGCCAGGGCTGCGGCAATCACCGCAAAGACGACTACCGACACAAGCACGATCCCGATTTTCTTCATCGTCCACCCGCTCCTCTCTGCATCTCATGCGCCGCCTGCAAAGGCGATAGCCGCAGTATACACAGGGAGGAGAGGCCTGTCAAGGGCCGCAAAAGGCCCATTGGGAATTAGACACGCTACAGGAATGCCCCGCGCCGCCACTGTACGGCCCCAGGACAGCGTTTCAGCCGCCTCGCCACCATCAGCCCCATCTACGCATATATCCGCTCTCCGAAGCCCAAATCCACGGACCCCCGGCCACGCAAGGCCGCCGCCCGCCGCTCCTTCGCCATCGCCGCCGTGTTCACGTTCTCCGCCGCCTGCGCAGGGAGCAAAGAAGGTGAGCCATTGCTATTAGCCCAGGGCGCGCCACCTTGCGCACTGCGCGGGGCGAAAGCGTTCTGGGTCATCGTAGCGGTCGCCTGCGGTTGTACCTGGGGAGCAACGACGCCGCCAACATCCTGCATCGCCTGTCTGACTTCTCCGAGGGACTTCTTTACCTCGTTGAGCGGCCCGATAAGACCGTTGATGAACTCGTTGAGCTTTTGCGCTAACTGGATGCCCGGTATCCCAAGCAGGAGGAGCCGTACTGTAATCAGCGCCTGGAACACTTTGACCACGATGGTGAAAAGGTTCACCCATGCCATCGTCAGGTCTACCAGCGCCTTGATGATGTTGCGGATGGCCTCCAGCGTTGTCCTCAACGCCGGCTCAATCACCGTGTCCCACTTGTCTGCCAGTTTCTGTATGAGGTCCAGCGCCTTCCCGATGCCATCCAGGAACGCCCGTACCATGTCCGCGATGAGCGGGGCCGCCTTCTGCAAGGTGGCAATCAGCGTCGGCAGGGTTTCGTCTACCATCTGCCCAGCGACCTTCAGCGCCTCCGTGATCCACTCCACCAGCATGGGCAGGTACACGTCGATGAACCGAGCCACGTTGTCTAGGAAGCCGCCGAACAGGTCAACCAGTGTCGGCAGGAACCGGATGGCCGCCTCCAGGATCATCGGGAGCTTCTCAATCAGCAGGTCCAGGTACTTGATGAACAAAGGGATGCCCTGCTCAGAAGCCCCGAATATTCGGATGACCATGCCAATGAGCGTCTGGAACCACTGGATGATCTTCGGGCCAGCCTGCGACGCCAGCGCCCCGAGGAACTGGAGGAACGCAGCCGCGAGGTCGGCAAGAAGCGGGGTGATCTGCGACACCCAGTCCACCAGGAACGGTGCCACTTTCCCAATCGTGTTTTCCAAGGCAGGCATGATGACCCGCGCCATGTCCATGAACATGCGGGGGATCTCCGACAGCAGCCGCAGCACCGAGGGAAGCGCAGCCCCGGCGCTCGCAGCCAGCCCCGCGCCTACCACGTTTAGCACGTTCATCAGCCGCTCCGCGGCCACCAGGACATGCGGGCCGATGGCGGCCGCGAACTGCGTCACCGTGTCCATGAACCCACCGAGGAACCCGCCTGCC
>DAOOUZ010000020.1:0-17176 GCA_035369785.1 Candidatus Cryosericum sp.
CCCAACTACGTGGCGCTGGGTGCGCTGCATAATTCAGGGCTTGTTCCTCCCTGGCTGTCGCTGGGGGCACAGGACGTCGCCGCCGAGGCCGAGGGAGCCTTCACCGGCGAAGTTTCGCCGGCCATGATCGTGTCCGCGGGAGCGCGGTATGCCCTGGTGGGCCACTCCGAACGCAGGCACATCATCGGCGAGTCGGACGACCTGCTGCATCGCAAGCTGGTGAACTGCCTGACGAGTTCTGTGACGCCCATCCTCTGCATCGGAGAAACCATCGAGGAACGCAGGGCGGGAGCCATGAAGAGCGTCATCTTCAGGCAACTCGACACTGCCCTGGCGGGCGTCACGCTGGCTGAGGGCCAGCACCTGCTCGTCGCCTACGAGCCCGTCTGGGCCATCGGGACCGGCGAAAACGCGACACCGGAGCAGATCGAGGAGGCACACAGCCTGATTCGGCAGCACCTCGCGGTCTGTCTTGGGGAGGACGCGGGGAACGCCGTTCCCCTCCTGTATGGAGGCAGCGTGAAGCCTTCCAACTTTGCTTCTATCGTAGGCCTGCCGTCGGTCGACGGTGGCCTGATAGGTGGCGCGAGTCTCAAGCCCGAGAGCTTCTGGGAACTCCTGGAAATCGCCGGGCGTTGCTAGAGCTTTCCTGCTTCGAATGAGACAACCCCGCCGCAGAACGGCGGGGTTGTCTGCATGTACCGCGAATGATAAGCCAGGTTCTGTCGTGGTCAGTCATTTATCTCAGCGACATACCCGAAGGCAGGGAGAAGCAGCCCCTGATGCCTTCCTATTTTGTCTTGCTCCAGTTGGGGTTTGCAATGCGCAGTCCATCACTGGCCTGCCGGTGGTCTCTTGCACCGCCATTTCACCCTTACCCCTTGCGGGGCGGTGTATTTTCTGTTGCACTTTCCTTAGGGTTGCCCCCACTCGGATTTCCCGAGCAACTCGCTTCTTGGAGCCCGGACTTTCCTCGAGCAGGACAACTGCCTGCCCGCGACTGACTCATTCGCGGTCGCTGGTGCCGGCGTAGAGAATCTTGCCACAGATTTCACAGCGGATGAGATCCTCGGCGTCGATGCCTTCCTCTTCGCCGTTGCGAAGGCTGAACAGAGTGCGCTCGGAAAGGCGCACGTGGCAGTAATCACAGGTCGAACTGGTCACTCTCGCGATAGGAGCGCCACTGAACTTGTCCGAAAGATTCTCGAAGATAAGCTTGGCCTTGAGGGGAAGTTTCGACTTCCTGGTCTCGATTTCCTTGAGCAGAGCAGGCATAGACTTCTTGACAGCAGCCCTGGAGGCCGCGTCTGACTGGGGAATGCTGTCAAGCTCCTTCCGCAGTTTTTCAGCCATCAGCTGGGTTGCGCGGATCTGGTCATCGACGTCCTGCCGATCATGAAAGTTCCTGCCCTGGGCCTCCTCGTACTTTTCCTTGTCCTGGGTCAGCTTCTTCATCTTCTCTTCGAGCTTCTGAACCTTGTCCTCGGACATTTCTTCCTTGCCAAGCTTGGCGCTCGCCTCGTGCACCTTGGTCGTGATATCCTCCAACTTTTGCGCGATCCTGGCTTCTTCGCCCTTGAAGGCATCCAACTGCGCCTGAAGTTGTGCAAGCTGCTCCTGCGTCTCAGCGATCTTCTGCTGAAGAGACGACGACAGGTCCAGTTCCTGAAGAAGCCGTTCCTTCTGGCGATAATCCAACTGCAGCTGCTGCAGTTCCCAAAGTTCATCAATCAGCATCGACTCACCCCATCTGCGAATGACGTGCCCTCAACCACACACCCGGACCGGCACAGCCCATGGTCCGGGCAACCGGTACCTCGGCGGCATGGCCTTCGGGCATACGGACGCCCGATCATGACCTGCCATCAGTAAGTATACAAACGAACGCGCTCTGCGCCATGGTGCGACGGTGAACTGTGAACTCGAGCTGGACCGCCAGCGCTGTGGCCTGTCAAGAGGAGAGAATCCGGAACACCCGCTGGTGGGCCCACCTGGATTCGAACCAAGAACCAAGTGGTTATGAGCCACCTGCTCTACCGTTGAGCTATGGGCCCGCAGTTTCAGAGCGCACGGAGACACAGGACAGTATAGGCGCCGGGTGCTCTCCGTCAACGGAGACTGGCTTTGAGGGATGCGAGCGCCTCGCCGCGGGAACGGATGATGCCGTCCATTTGCATCGTACGCATGCGCTCAAGCAGGCTTCCCACAGTCCGGCCCTCGGTGATGCCGAGCGCCAGGACATCCTTGCCGGATACCAGCGGAGGCTCGGCCAAACGGGAGAGTGCTGTATCCAGCAGAAGTCTGGCCTTGGCGGCGGCAGGACCCGCAAGAACAAGACGCGCGCGGGCCACCGACACAGCCGGGAGGGGCGTCCGCGCGATGACGTGCGCGATAGCGCTGACAGGCTCCTCTCCTTTGAGAAGAGCGAATCGCAACTGTCGTTCACGTGCCTGCCAGGAGCGGCACGATGCCGCCATCCGGTCGCTGAGGCCGAAGTCTTTCAGGATGGCCTGAAGCGTGTCGGAGCGGACGTCTCCCAGCCAGACGAGCAGTGGAGCCAGCCACGGGAACGGGTCGCGCATGTCCTGTCCCCGCAGGCGCTCCTGTTCGAGTGAGGAGAGAAGGTCCCGCTTCGCCTTGCGGGGCGGCACAAGCGGCAGTCCTGTGAGTCCGCACCCCAGCGCACTGAGGGCCATGATGCAGGAGACGCTCTGTGCTCCCGCGAGCAGTTCTTTGAACTCATCCTGGGCGCGCTTGTTGCGCCGGACGCTGAGCAGTCCGAGCTGAAGGGCATCGCGCGCCTTTGCTTCCGTATCCCCCTCCATCGTGAATCCAAGGCGTACCGCAACGCGCACCCCGCGGAGAATCCGTGCGGGGTCCTCGATGAAACTGTCAGGGTATGTCATGCGAACGATGCCGTGCTCCAGGTCTGCAAGGCCGCCCGAGGCGTCGACCACTCTTCCGAAATCGGAAGCAGTCAGCGACATCGCGAGGGCGTTGATGGTGAAATCCCTGCGGAGCAAGTCCTTGACCAGCGATGCGGGAGCAACGGTCGGAAGCGACCCGGGAAAGTCGTAGTACTCGAGGCGCGCCGCAGCGAAGTCATAGGAGCGTCCCGCAATGTGCACCTTGTGTGTCATGAACCTTCCATACGAAATGACGTGCGTGCCAACCTTGTCGGCCACGGCGGCGGCAACCGCCGACACGTCCTTCTCCGTGACAATGTCGAAGTCGTTCGGCCGACGTCCCAGCAGGATGTCTCGGACGGAGCCGCCAACAAGGTAGGCGCGATTCTCCTGCTCTTCGCCAACACGCCCGATCGTCCTCAGAACATTTGCCGTGCCCACGCCACCGAGACGGTCGATCTCCGCTTCGCTGATCACGCGCACATTGGATGTGTCGACAGCACTCTGCGGATGTGCGGTGCTGTTCAGGTACCGCAGGACATCAGACCGGGAGATGACACCCAGCAGCTGCTCGCCGTCCATGACCAGAAGCAGGCCGGCATTGTATGTGCCAAACGCCTGAATCAGCTCTTCGACCGTTGCTGTCACTGTCACTCTGGGGAGCCTGGAGTTGGTGAAGTACCGTACCGGTTTCTGCTGCAGGCGAGCAAGAGACTGTTTCTCGAGCGCCTTCTTGGCAACTACTCCCACTATGCGTCCCTCGCGCTCGACCGGCAGCACCGAAAACCCGAGGTTGACCATCATCGCTAGAGCCTCCGCTGCCGGACGGTCCTGCGCAATGACAGTCGGATGAGGCGTCATGATATCTGCAACGACTTCGCGCCACTGGGCGTGCCTGGTCCCTATGACGTATTCCAGGCGTTCTCGCGCCTGCTGTGCTGTTGTGCCGTCGCGCAGCACCGCTGCCGCGGCGTGAACCCTGCCGGCGCCACCGAACGGAGCCAGCAGCTCAGCAACATTGAGGAAACGGTCGCTACGCGCGAGGAGGTACAGGGCCTGAGGGGTCTCATAGAGGAGGAACACTGCATCTGCCTTGACGATCTGCGCCAGCCGGTGGACGATGACCGAGAGATTGCCGACGTTCCGCTCGGCGCGTACCGTGGCAAACGCCGCTTGCGTCCCGGACACGGTGGCGACCTGGATGCTGTTCAGTGCTGTTTCCAGGGCGTTCTGCTGCTCGGGTGTCAGATACGTGGTGACGTACCGGGCAACCATGGACAGGCTTGCACCCGCCTTGAGGAGGTATGCCGCCTGTTCCACATCGTACGCAGTTGTTTCAGGAAACAGCAGAGAGCCGGTGTCTTCGTAGATGCCGAGAGCCAACAGCGTGGCCTCGTCAGGGTTGACCGGGATCATCTCCTGTCGCAGTGCAGCCGTCACAATCGACGTCGTGGCGCCACACTCTTGAATGTGCCCCTCGTCGATATGCTCCAGGCTGGCCGAGCTTGGCTCGTGGTGGTCATACGCGATGAGCCTTCTCCTGGGGCCCCGCAGCAAGGCCTCGTACTCTCCAAGGCGCGCGGGCACAATGGTATCGGCAAGGACGATGGTCGAGACGTCCTCCTTCAGCAGAGCGGACGGAGGCACACGCACAAAGCGAAACCTTCCCTCGTACAGCCGCAGGAACTCCTCGACGTTCGGTTCGAGCGACGAGGGGAGGACTGGAACAGCGCCTGCGTACAGCCTGGAAAGGCCGGCCATCGAGGCCACACAGTCAAAGTCAGCGCCTGCATGTCCCAGAATGACCGTTTTCACCGCTACTTGAAGACCGTCACACCGTCTGCGCGAGAGATTCTGGCGACAATGGTCTGCCACGGCGACACCGGGGTGTTGCCAATGGAGAGTGCAGCCTTCAGTTCCTGTTCGCAGGCGCGGGCCTCATCAAGCGTGCGGGCGTGAATGACAGCCACAGCCTGTCCCTCTCTGACCAGATCGCCGGTCTTGACATCCAGCGTCAGTCCCACGCCGAGGTCGATGGCATCTTCCTTGGTCCGCCTGCCTGCACCCAGATGCATGGCCGCAACCCCTACCCGTCTGGCGTCGATGCTGGCGATGACCCCATCCCGGGGTGCCGTTACCTCCAGCCTGACCGCGGCATGGGGAAGCAGTTCCGGGTGGTCGATGAACGCTGCGTCGCCGCCTTGTGCTTCCACGATGGCGGCAAACCGATTGAGCGCCCTGCCGGAAGCGATAGCTTCGCGTGCCCGCTGTTTCCCATCCTCGACGCTGGGGCTGATGCCGCTCTGCAGCAGGATTTCGCCACACAGGGCGAGGATGACATCCACGAGCTTGCGGGGGCCGTGGCCCTTCAACACCTGGACCGCCTCGAGAATTTCGAGCGCATTGCCTACCGCATTTCCCAGCGGTTCATTCATGTCGGTCACATAGGCGATAGTCCGCTTCCCATTGTCCTCTCCGATATCCACCATGGTGCGCGCGAGTGCTGTGGCAGCTTCCGTGGTTCCCATGAAGGCGCCTGTCCCCCATTTGACGTCGAGCACGATGACATCGGCGCCCGATGCCAGCTTCTTGCCCATGATGCTGGACGCAATAAGCGGAACCGAATCAATGGTGGCCGTCACGTCTCGCAGGGCGTAGAGTTTCTTGTCGGCAACGGCGATGTCGCTCGTCTGAGCGATGATGGCGCCGCCAAGACGACCGACGATATCCATGAATGCCGATGAGGAAAGATTGACATTGAACCCGGGGATTGCCTCGAGCTTGTCGATGGTTCCACCCGTGTGGCCGAGCCCACGCCCCGACATCTTTGGCATGAGCGCGCCGCAGCTGGCGGCCACAGCGATGAGGGGAATGGAAACGGTGTCTGCGACGCCTCCCGACGAGTGCTTGTCGGCCTTGATGCCCTTGAGCGAAGAGAGGTCGATGACATCCCCGCTGTGTGCGATGCAGTAGGTCAGGCGCGACGTCTCGCGCGGATTCATGCCGCGGAAGTAGACGGCCATGAGCATCGCGCTGGTCTGATATTCGGGAATGCTCCCCTGCACAACGCCGTCGATCCAGAACGCCAGTTCTTCGTCGGTAAGTTCGCCCCCCTGCTTCTTCTTCTCGATGAGCTCGGCGAAACTGCCCGTCATGCGACGCTCTCCTCGATGAACGCCGCAAGCAATTCCGCCAGCTGGCCATCAGCCCTCCCGGCAGTGTCGAGCACCTGTTCGTGGCTGACTTCGGCTGTCGTTTCCGTTGCGAGGTCCGTGATGACGGAAACTCCTCCCACGCGCATGCCAAGATGATTGGCAACGATTACTTCGGGAACCGTCGACATGCCCACAGCGTCCGCGCCAAGTACCTTGAGCATGTGTATCTCCGCACGCGTCTCGAACTGTGGGCCGGACATCGCGGCGTAGACCCCTGACGTCACTGGAAGATTGTGTTGTGTGCCAGACAGCGCGAGCGCGTCGGCCATGTCCCGGTCATAAGCATTGTACATATTGACGAATCTCGAGCCGAACTCGTCATCGGGGAGCCCTCGGAGCGGGCTGTCGGCCTGCATGAGGTTCAGCTGGTCGCGGATCACCATAAGGTCGCCGAGCCTGAGGCTGTCCCGGATGCCACCTGCCGCATTGGTGAACAGGGCAGTCTGCACGCCGAGAGCGCGTCCCACCCTGACAGGTATCGTCAGGGTGGCAGCATCGTATCCTTCGTAGTAGTGAAAGCGCCCGGCGAGACACAGTACCTGGTGACTGCCAATCGTCCCCCCGACAAGCTCGCCAAGGTGGCCCTTCACAGTGGAGCGTGGGAACCCGGGGATTTCCGAGTACGGAATGGCGAGCGCGCCCTGAATTCTGCCTACAAACGATGAAAGGCCAGAACCGAGCACGACCATCGTCGTGAAGCCGGACCCGATTCGTCTGAGGAGGCTGTCAGTCGCGACAGCGACTTCCTGCTGCAGTTGAGCGGCGTCCATGGTTACTCGACCGACCCTACGACGTCGTAGAACGCCTGTCCACCAAAGTATGGCTGCACTTCGAGGTCAGGAAACTCCCGTGTGAGAAGGGCGACGTCCTCATCGAATGCGTCCTCGCCGCGTTCGGCTCCACGGTACACTGAAACCAGCGACTTGTCAGACCATTGAAGGTTGGTCTCCTTGAGATGCGTGAGCGCAGTGCGCACGGAGTCGCCTGTTGCGACAAGATTGTCGTCGACGAACAGCATGTACGACCCTTCCTGCACGGTCAGGCCTGAAACAGTTGCGTTCTTGGTGGCCCGCGTGACGGAGAAGAAGTCTGTTGCCGCCACGGCCGCTGTTGCGGCCGCCATACGGTCATCCTCCGGCGACGTGGAAGCAAGCTGGACCAGCGCCGCAATCGCCTGAACGGGATGCCGTGATTCGACGACCTTCACGTCCTTGTCGACCAACGTGGCCGCCTGGCGCGCAGCCAGGATGATGTTCTTGTTGTTGGGAAACACGAGAAAAGACTTTGCATCGCAGGCGGCGATAGGGTCGACAAACGCCTCGGTGGGCGGATTCATGGTGTCGCCACCACTGACGATGATATGCGCTCCCAGCTTGTGGAAGATCTCATCGAAGCCAGGCCCGGGCGAGACGACCACATAGGCGGTATCCAGCTCCCGTTCGGCACAACCGCCGGACGTCTGCGTCTGGTCGGTTGCCCCTGGTGTCCCCGATACCCCGGCGTACTCGTTGGCCTGGTACTGCATGTCCTCGATGCGGCCCTCCCGTATGGGAGCGAACCGCATCAGGTAGCGTATCGCATCGTACGGTTCGTTCGTGTGCACGTGTACTTTGGTGAGGCCGCCGGCAGATGCCATGACCAGGCTGTCACCGCGTTCCGTGAGTTTGGCTCTGACTTCCTCCTCGGGCAGATGATCAGACGCTACCAACATGACCGTATCATACCGGTAGGTCAACTGATGGCCGGCCACCCGTTGTTCGCCCTGTTCCTCCGACCTGGGTTCCTGGGTCTCGACCGCCTCTCCACGCACGCCCATGAGCATCCCTTCGAGAATCGTCACCAGACCCTCGGCTCCGGCGTCCACAACGTGTGCCTCCGCCAGGGCAGGCAGCTGTGCAGTGGTTTCCATGACCGCCTGGCGGCCCACCTTGATGACATCTGCAAGGTAGTCCGCAAACTCTTCTATCTGGACCGCGCCGGCATGCTCTGACATTCTTCGCACGACCGTCAGAATGGTACCCTCGACGGGCGTCACGACGGCCTTGTAGGCCACCTCGGTTGCCTTCATCAGCATCTGCGAGAAGTCTGCGGTCGTAATCTGGGTCTTGTTGTCAGCTGCGGCTGACATGCCACGGATGATCTGCGAGAGAATGACACCGGAGTTTCCACGGGCCCCGATGAGCGAGCCTGAGGACAGCGCTGAGACGAATTCCTTCATCGATGTTGGTCGCGCTTTGCGCACTTCATCAAGGGCGGTACGCAGCGTGAGAGACATGTTGGTGCCTGTGTCGCCATCAGGAACGGGGAAGACGTTGAGACTGTTGACAAAACTCTTGTGCGTTTCAAGATTCGCCAGACCGCTGGCAAACAACGCCTCAAGCTGAACGTGATCAATTTCTTTCAAGTTCTCCTCCGGCTGGTGTGCTATTCGGGCTGATTTTCGATGCGTATCGACCAGACGACGACATTCAGCGTCACCTGGCCCTCGGGAATGCCTGTCATGGTCGAGAAGGCGTAGCGTACCTGGGAGGTGATGGTGCGGGCTACCTCGGAAACGCGGAGACCATACTGGAGCCGGACATGGATCGTCGCCTCGACAGTTCCATCCGGCTTGATCTGTGCATCGACGCCTTTCGGCGTTGCAGTGAGGGCAAGGGCCTGGGAAAAGCGCTGACCGAATGTTACCGGAGCAAGTCCTGTCACCCCGTACACGTTGAGGGTGGCCAGGCGGAGGATCTCCTCTATGGCATTTCTGCTGAGAACAACGGTGCCTTTCGTGTCACTCATCTGCACTCTCCAAGCAAAATGTGGTATTCGATTATACCACTGAACTTGAATTCACGAGCCTTTGACGTAGAATTAACGTACATTTTTCCGGAGGTTCATTGAAATGAGCAGAGTATGTGAGATCTGTGGCAAGGGCCCTATGGTAGGTAATACTGTCAGTCACTCGGTTCAGCGGGCGTCGCGTCGTTTCCTGCCGAACCTTCATACTGTTCAAGTGGAGAAGGACGGGACTGTTCAGAGGATTCGTGTCTGCAGCAAGTGCCTCAAGAAGCTGAAGGCGTCGGCGTAGGATTCAGTCGGTCAGTATGAGCGAAGAACTTCGGAGCCTGTTGTGGACAGGCTCCAGTCTGCGCGTACTGGACCAGGTCCGGCTTCCATTTGAGTGGGCCTGGATCGAGTGCACGTCCTACCGTGACGTGCACGATACTATCATGAACATGAACGTCCGCGGCGCTCCCGCCATCGGCGTGGCCGCGGCGTACGGCATGGCACTCGCGGCGCGCGAGGCTGTGAACCAACCGGATCCTGCACAGTTCGTTCGTGATGCGGCCGAGTATCTCAAGAGCGCACGCCCCACGGCCGTCAACCTGGCTTGGGCAGTAAACCGCTGCATGACGGAGGGTGCACCCGACCTTGGGCGTGATCCCGACGCAGTGGCTGCGGAGTTGACAGAATTTGCGGGTACGATGGCGCGTGAGGACGAGGAGCGAAACCTGGCCCTGTCCACGTTTGGTGCCGACCTGTTTGAGGATGGGGACCGGGTGATGACCATCTGCAACACGGGAGCGCTTGCCACATACCGATATGGCACTGCATTCGGGTGTATCAATGCAGCCTTTCAGAAGGGAACAACGATCAGCGTTCTCGCGCTGGAGACGAGGCCCTATCTGCAGGGCGCGCGCCTGACGGCTCTCGAGCTGGTTCATGCAGGCATTCCCTTCCGTCTTGTCACCGATGGCATGGCGGGGTTCGCCATGGCACGCGGCATGGTGTCCAAGGTGATCGTCGGCGCTGACAGGATTGCCGCGAACGGCGATTTCGCCAACAAGATTGGCACCTATCAACTCGCTGTGCTGGCTCACTATCATGAAGTCCCGTTCTACGCCGCCGC
This sequence comes from Candidatus Cryosericum sp., assembly GCA_035369785.1. Lineage (GTDB taxonomy): Bacteria > Caldisericota > Caldisericia > Cryosericales > Cryosericaceae > Cryosericum. The sequence goes on from DAOOUZ010000020.1 coordinate 10,020, forward strand.
TCCCATGAGTTCCTTCGACTTGAGCCTGTCTTCTGGAGCCCAGATTCCTGTGGAAGAGCGCGACGAGAACGAGGTCCTGTACTTCGCGGGAAAGCGGGTTGCGGCCGAGGGCGCTCACGCATGGAACCCCTCGTTCGACGTGACTCCAAATGAGCTTCTCACAGGCATCGTGACTGACCGAGGCGTCTTCCGTCACCCCTTCGGGAGGTGGGAGTAGCCTCCCACCTGCGGCGGGCAGTGCCTCGCAGCCTTAGGGAGCACCCCGCGCCCGAAGCCGTCCGGGACGAGTCTGCTGGAGCAGACTGCATGACGGGCATCTTGTATCCTTCGTCACCATACGCGGTGATTCCCACCCTCCTGTGCGGGCAGGTCTTCCGGTTCGGAGCATCGGGCATAGGGGCTGCGGGCGTGTGTGGAAGCCTTGCACTGCATGTTGCACCGGCGGGCCCCGCTTTGCGTGTCACCCTTCCTGCGGGGAGCGGGGACCTGGCCGACGCGGCGCGCTTCCTGGGAGTGGCCGACAACGTTCAGGACGATGCCGCCGAGTCATGTGCCTACCTCTGCGTCCACTATCCCGATTCGGCCGCCGCCGTGCGGGAGGTATTTGCACTCTCAGAAGGGCTGCGCCTGCTTCACCAACCGGCGGTGGAAACGATTCTTGGCTACGTCCTGTCCGTACAGTCATCCGTCGAGCTGGTGGGGAGGCGTCTAGATGCTGTTGCCGCACTGTTTCCGACCAACCGGCGACGGCTCGCGGGCCGGAACGTCTTCCTGTTTCCTGGCCTCGCAGAACTCCGGTCGCTGGAACCGGCCGACCTTGAGCGGCTGCACGTGGGATATCGCACCACATGGCTCAGGGACCTGATTGCGGGACTCCCTGAAGAAGACGTGCTCGAACAGTTGCGGAAGGAGTGCCCTGAGGAGCGCAGGCGCTTCTTCAGGAAGTTTGCCGGTGTCGGGCCAAAGGTATGCTCATGCATCGACCTGTTTGTCTATGGCAATGATGACGCCTTTCCGGTTGATGTCTGGGTGGACCGGGGTCTCCGAGACGTCTTGCATTTGACGGGCAGGCAGGTGCACGCCGTCGTCGCGGACCCCTCTGTCCTCGGACCCCACTGTGGCCTGTTCGGGGAGTACCTGTTTCGGTACGAGCGGAACCGAGCGGTCAGGCCTGGCCCTTCCTCCGAGAGGGTGCCGGCGAAGCGACGCCGTTCCGGGGGCACAGGCTAGCAAGGACACACGTTTCACATGCAGGGCGGCGCGCGCTGCACACGGTCCTCCCATGGGCGATGAGTGCGTCGCACAGGGCATTCCACTCGCTCTCCTCGACCAGCTGCATGATGTCGGACTCGATTCTGACAGGGTCGAGACTGCTGCTGAGCCCGATACGATAGGCCAGTCGCTTGACGTGCGTGTCCACGACGACTGCCTGTCTGCCGAACGCGTGCGCAAGGACAACGTTTGCTGTCTTACGTCCCACGCCAGGCAAGGCTGTCAGGAAGTCCATGTCCGGCACGAGCGTGCTGTTCCACTTTTCGCACAGGTCCCGGGACTCGGCGACAATCGCCCGCGCTTTGTTGTGATAGAAGCCAGTCGGCTTGACAATCTGCTCTACCTCGAGGACATCTGCGTGGCCGAGGGCGCAGGGCGAAGGATACGCGGCAAACAGCCGTGGTGTCACCTTGTTGACAGTGGCGTCGGTGCACTGTGCGCTGAGGATGGTAGCTGTCAGCAGTTGCCACGCATCATGAAACTCGAGTGCCGTGCCTCGGACAGGGTACTCTTTCTCGAGCAACTTCACTACCCTCGAAACGTTGCGCTGTTGTGTGAAGGGCGTCATGGCCTCACCTCTCTTGACCGGTTCATGGCAATCACTGTATACTTCATCGTGTTCACGGCAAGAGGGCGTGGCCCCGCTCAGGCTTGAGAAAACCCTCCTCAGGAGGCTGTCTGACAGGGGAACGCACCCTGGCGATGCCGCGGGGCTTGCAGTGAAGCGTCTTCTGCATATACTTCACCTAGTCCGGTTTTGTGGGCGGTTAGTTCAGAGGTAGAACGCTTCGTTGACACCGAAGAGGTCAGAGGTCCGATTCCTCTATCGCCCACCATTTCTGTATCCAGGGAGCGGACATGGATATCAAACTTGTTCTCGGTGATCATTCGTCTGTGTACTCGTTTGCGCAGGGGGAGACCATTCTTGCTGCGGTAGAGAAGGCGTTTCCAGAGCAGAAGCGGTCCATTGTCGCTGCCAGGCTCGGAGGGTCGCTCATAGACCTCACCACTGTTCCGACGTCGGACGAGACCATCGAGCTGGTGACGACAGCCAGCACCGAGGGGCTCGAAATCCTGCGCCACAGCGCGTCACACATCATGGCTGAGGCCATCAAGGAACTGTACCCTGATGCCAAGCTTGCCATTGGTCCGGCGATCGACTCGGGGTTCTACTACGATATCGACATGGCCAAGACGCTGACACCCGAGGACCTTGGAACGATTGAAGCGAAGATGCACGAAATCACCCAGCGCAGCGAACATTTCACGCGTCGGGACGTTCCCATTGCCGAGGCCATTCAACTCTTCAAAGAGCAGGGCGACCAGTACAAGGTCGAGATTCTATCGGAGATCCCTGCGACGACGGTTTCTCTGTACACGCAGGGAGCGTTTACGGACCTGTGCCGTGGTCCTCACATCCCGTCGACTGGCTACCTCAAGCACTTCAAGCTTCTGTCCATCGCTGGCGCTTACTGGCGTGGGGACGAGAAGAACAAGATGCTCCAGCGCATCTATGGAACGGCCTTCCCTTCGAAGGATGAACTGACTGGCTTTATCACCGCGCGTGAAGAGGCGGCAAAGCGCGACCACAGGAAGCTGGGTCAGCAGCTGGACCTGTTCAGCATCCAGGAACAGGCGGGACCCGGACTCGTGTTCTGGCACCCGAAGGGGGCCATTGTTCGCAAAGAGATCGAAGACTTCTGGCGGGCGGAGCACATCAAGCGCGGGTATGAGTTTGTCTACACGCCGCACATTGCCAATCTCGAGTTGTGGAAGACCTCGGGGCACTGGGGATTCTACCAGCAAAACATGTACTCGCCGCTGCAGGTGGATGAGGAGCAATACATGCTCAAGCCCATGAACTGCCCGTTCCACATCCTCATCTATAAATCGCAGGTACGCAGCTATCGGGACCTGCCTCTGCGCTGGGCAGAGCTGGGGACGGTCTACCGCTATGAGAAGTCCGGAGTGTTGCATGGCCTGCTGCGCGTGCGCGGCTTCACACAGGACGACGCACACCTGTTTGTCCGTCCCGACCAGCTGAACGCTGAAGTCAAGGGTGTGCTGGACTTCACCCGGTACATGATCGAAACGTTTGGTTTCACGAAGTACAACGTGTATCTGAGCACGCGGCCAGAGCATTCCGTAGGTTCCGACGAGAACTGGGAGATGGCGACCGAGGCGCTCAGGGTCGCGCTCACAGAGATGCAGTTGCCCTACAAGATTGACCCCGGCGAAGGCGTTTTCTATGGCCCCAAGATCGACGTGAAGCTGGTTGATGCCATCGGCCGCGAGTGGCAGGGCCCCACCGTGCAGGTTGATTTCAACTTGCCGGAACGCTTCGATGTCACCTATATTGGCGAAGATGGCAAAGAGCACCGTCCAGTGATGCTGCACCGGGTGGTGCTGGGCTCCATGGAGCGGTTCTTCGGCACACTGATCGAGCAGTACGCGGGCGCATTCCCGGTCTGGCTTGCTCCCGTCCAGGTCGAAGTGGTGCCGATAACCGACGTGCAGGAAGAATATGCCGCACAGGTCGCAGACCGGCTGTCCGCCCAGGGCATTCGCGCCAAGGTTGACACACGCCGCGAGAAGATGCAGGCGAAAATCCGGGACGCCGAACTGCAGAAGATCCCCTACATTGCGGTGGTCGGTGTGCGCGAAGCGTCGACCGATGCCGTCGCGGTACGGAAACGCCACGAAGGAGACCAGGGCGTCATGCAGGTCGACGAGTTCCTGGAGAAGGTGCTGGAGGACATCCGGAGCAAGGTCATTTTCCCGTAGTTGCCATTTGGTGTCTTCCTGATATACTGAGGACGGCTCGCGAGAGTTGAGCCACTGCAAAACGAAGCCACTGCGCTTCTACCTCCAGCCCTAGGCAAAGAGGTCGAGAGTTCGCCAGAAGTTGACTGTATCAATGTGGCGGCCGTTTTGCAGCGGCCGCCATTTTTTGTTGTGGAGGTGTGGAATCAATAGGGATTCAGATCTGATCTACAACGAACGAGTGCGCTGGAAGGAAGTACGCGTGATCGACGAGAACAACGCTCAACTTGGGCTTATGTCGTCTGAAGCGGCACTGGACCTTGCGTACTCCAGGGGGCTTGACCTCATTGTTGTGGCGCCGAACGCCACCCCGCCGGTGTGCAAGATCATGGACCTCGGGAAGTATCAGTACGAGCAGATGAAGCGGCAGAAAGAGGCCAGGAAGAAACAAGTGACAGTCGAGATGAAGGAGATGAAGTATCGGCTGCGCATTGACGTTGGTGATCTGACCGTGAAGAATCAGCACCTCAAGGAGTTCCTGTCGGCTGGGAACCGAGTGAGGGTGACCATCATGTTTCGCGGTCGCGAGATGGCCTTCCCGGACCAGGGACGTGCCCTGCTCAAGAAGATCGCCGAGGACCTGGCCGAGTATGGCACGGTGACCCAGGAGCCGAAGATGCAGGGCCGCAACATGTCGATGATGATGGAGCCATCAAAGGAAGTGCTGGCGAAGATGAAGCAATCCGGAAAGGAGTAAGACATGGCTATGAAGAACAAGGTGACGAAGATCAGGACGTGCAGAGGTGCGGCCAAGCGCTTCAAGGTGACCGGGACTGGCAAGTTGCAGGCATATGGCGCGAACCACGGCCACAAGCTCGGCAAGAAGACGATGGCCAAGAAGAAACTGATGCTGAAGAAGCGCGTGCTCACCGGAGCCGATGCTACAAACATGAAGCGACTTGTGCCATATCTGAAGGGCTGATGGAGGCGTGCAATGTCTAGAGTCAAGGGTGGAAGCTCGATTCGCAGAAGGCACAAGAAGATACTCAAGCTCAGCAAGGGGTACGTTGGAGCTCGCTCGATTCGCTATAGAGCCGCTCATGAAGCAGTTCAGCAGGCAGAACGTCACGCATACTTCAACCGCAAGGAGAAGAAGCGCGAGTATCGTTCGCTGTGGATCGTTCGTATCAACGCGCTGTGCCGTTCCAATGGGATTACCTACTCCCAGTTCATTGGCAGCCTGAAGAAGGCAGGAGTCAAGCTTGACCGCAAAGTGCTGGCTGACATGGCTGTGCACGACAAGGAAACATTCCTCGGCCTCGTGAGCGAGGCGAAGAAGCAACTGACTGCCTGATTCTGTATGGTTTCGTCGTTTGGCCGGGTGGCTCTTGCCCTCGACCTCATGCCTCTTGGCGTCTCGAAGTGGGACCTCGCCGGCCTGCTCCAGACGCCAGGTTCTTTAGAGGACTGCTCCAGGGAACGGCTTGGTGCGCTGCTGGACTCGTTGCCGGCGACCAGCGGCAGGCACCTGAGCGCATCGGACTGGGACCTGGCGTTTCAACGGGCTGACGTTGAACTGACTGCTCTGCAGAGTATGGGAGCGTCCATCGTGACGGTATTCGATGCGCCGCGTGCCTACCCTGGGCGACTGCACGAATGTTACCGATCTCCGCTGGTTCTCGAAGTGCTGGGAGATGCGAGCGTTCTTCTGCGGGACGCGGTCGCTGTTGTTGGCAGCCGCAAGGCAACTGCCGAGGGGATCCGCACCGCCTCGGACCTGGCCGGCCAGTTGTCACGCGCAGGCCTGGTCATCGTGAGCGGTCTCGCCTACGGGATAGACAAGGCAGCGCACATGGGGTGTCTGGACGCTGGAGGCGCCACAATCGCGGTCCTGGGTTCCGGTATCGACACCGTCTATCCGAGCGCTCATGAGAGCGTGGCCCGGCGTATCGTCGAAACAGGAGGAGCGGTCATCTCCGAGTTCCACCTGGGGACGCAGCCAGCGCCGTATACCTTTCCACAGCGCAACCGCATCATATCAGGACTGTCGTTGGGTGTGATCGTCGTTGAGGCGGCGAAAGACAGCGGCTCTCTGCTGACTGCCAACTTTGCTCTGGAGCAGAACCGCGAGGTGTTCGCGGTGCCCGGATCCATCTACGCTGCGAACCATGTTGGCACAAATGCCCTCATCAAGTCCGGCGCGAAGTTGGTGCAGGATGTGAATGACATCTTGACCGAGCTTCCAGGGTTTAGTCCCTCCTCTGGGCCAGCGATCGCCGCTCCGCTCACGGAGCGGGAAAGCGTTGTCCTTCGGGCCATCCGGGAAGGCCGGACCTCCGTCGATCTTCTCTGTCAACACCTGCAGTGGAGCACGGCTGACGTGCTTGCCGTCATTACGCGCCTCGAGGTAGCGGGAGTACTCCTGCGCAGCGGACCGGACACATTCACGGCGACAGGGTCGGGTACCGATGACCTCTAGCGTCAGGGTTGTCGGCGGAGGGCTCGCGGGCAGCGAAGCTGCCCTCACACTGGCCAGGCTGGGCATTCCGGTTGAACTCTGGGAGATGCGCCCACTGCACGGCACCGACGTCCACAGGACCGACCGATTCGGGGAGCTTGTTTGCAGCAATTCACTGGGCTCCGATGCCCTCAAGGATGCACGGGGGCTGCTCAAGGCCGAGCTGCGCGCGCTGGGTTCCTCTGTCATGGCGTGCGCCGACCAGAGCAGGCTGCCGGCGGGCAAGGCGTTTGCAGTGGACCGGGACGAGTTTAGCACGCTCATCACCGAGGCGATCACCAGGAATCCCCGTATCGTGATACACCGCGAGGAGTACACGCACCTGGATGCGTCCACGCCGACGATCATTGCCACGGGACCGCTGACCAGCGACGCTCTTCAGCGTGACCTGCAGGACCGGCTGGGGACGGACAACCTCTTCTTTTATGACGCAGTGGCCCCTTCGGTCTGGGCAGAGTCGGTGAGCGCTCCTGCAACATTCCTCAGCTCCCGCGGCGGGGACAGCTCTGACTATGTCAACTGCAGCTTGACCAGGGAGCAGTACTATGCGTTTGTCCATGCATTGCAGACCGCCCGCCGGCACATTCCGGAACTTCCCGACGAG
>DAOOUZ010000021.1:0-16784 GCA_035369785.1 Candidatus Cryosericum sp.
TGACCCACATCGCCATGGAGGAAGGTCTCCGCTTTGCTATCCGTGAAGGCGGCCGAACCGTTGGCGCCGGTGTTGTCACCAAGATTCTGGAGTAGTGAGCTGCTGCGATGAGAGATATCATTACGCTTGAGTGCACTGTGTGCAAGAATCACAACTACACGAGCATGAAGAACAAGAAGAATGATCCCGACAAGGTGCACATGAACAAGTATTGTCCGCATTGCAGAAAGCATACGGAGCATAAGGAGACCAAGTAGCACAGACAGGTCCCCAAAGGTAGGCCCGTAGTTCAACTGGTAGAGCATCGGTCTCCAAAACCGAGTGTTGGGGGTTCGAGCCCCTCCGGGCCTGCCACCTTCCTTTCAGGAGGAATGTGTGAGCAGCACAAAGACAGGAAAGTCTGCAGGTGAGCGCTTCAAGGGCTGGGTTCGTTCCATTTGGACGGAACTCCGGCATCGTGTTACGTGGCCACGGCCCCGTGAGCTTGCGAAGTCCGGGGTTACCATTCTTGCATTCGTAGCCTTCTGGGTCATCTACATCGGCGCCTGGGACTATCTGTTTGCAGCGGCCCTGAACTGGCTCATCAAGTAGGTTTGCATGGCTGAACGCAACTGGTACCTTCTGCACACCTATTCGGGCGCGGAAGAGAAAGCCAGAAACAATCTCGAACAGAAAATCAAGACGCTGGCTCTAGGCGACCGCGTCTTTTCCGTCGTTCTCCCGGTGGACAACAAGGTTGTCATCAAGAACGGAGAACGGAAGGTCAAACAGGAAAAGGTCTATCCTGGATATCTGGTGGTCGAGATGATCATGGATGATGAGACCTGGAATGTGGTTACGCACACCCCGGGAATCCTTGGTTTTGTCGGCAACTACGGAAAACCCATTCCTCTGTCCGATGAAGAGGTTGAACGCATTATCAAGAACAGGGTCTCAGAAGAGGAGGCAGTGGCCAAGCTGCACTTTGAGGTTGGCGACACTGTCCAGATTATCGGGGGCCCATTCGACGGTATGCAGGGCAAGGTCGAGAGCATCTCTCCCGAAAAGGAGAAGGCCCGCATCAAGCTTCTGATGTTTGGACGTGAGATGCCCGTTGAGATTGACTTCGGCTTCATCAAGAAGCTGTGATAACGTAAGGGGGTAATACTCGCCATGGCGAAGAAGATTGTTGGATATGCACGCGTTCAGATTGAGGGTGGCAAGGCGACGCCGGCACCGCCTGTCGGACCTGCTCTTGGTCAGAAAGGCGTCAACATCATGGAGTTCTGCAAGCAGTTCAATGAACGGACCAAGGACAAGGCCGGGCTGGTCATTCCGGCTGTCATTACCGTGTATGAGGACAAGTCGTTCACGTTTATTACCAGAACTCCTCCTGCGTCATCCCTGATCAAGCGGGCAATCAAGCTCGAGTCCGGGTCAGGTGAACCGAACAAGAAGAAGGTCGGTCGTATCACCAGGGCGCAGCTGGAGGAGATCGCAAAGATCAAGATGGAAGACCTGAACACCGATGATATGGACCAGGCAGTGAAGATCATTGCTGGGTCTGCGAAGAGCATGGGAGTCACCGTCGTCGACTAGACACGGGACTCGGGAAGCGTGGGAGGAGTTTCTCCACGAAACCACGGAGGCGAACGAATGAACAAGAAGGGAAAGAAGTACCAGGAAGCAGCAAAGTTGATCGACAGTTCCAAAGCGTACACCCTTGATGAGGCCGCCCTGCTTCTGCCAAAGCTGAAGACCGCGAAATTCGACGAAACCATTGAGGTCAGCATGAAGCTGAATGTTGATCCCAAACAGGCAGATCAGAATGTGCGCGGTGTCGTCACGCTGCCGGCTGGCACTGGCAAGACGGTCCGAGTTGCGGTCTTCACCAAGGGCGACAAGACGACCGAGGCACAGGAAGCAGGCGCCGACGTCGTGGGCGGTGATGAACTGATCGAGAGGATTCGCGGTGGCTGGCTGGAGTTTGACGTGGCAATCGCAACGCCTGACATGATGGCCTCCCTTGGAAAGGTTGCCCGTATTCTCGGTCCGCGCGGTCTCATGCCCAACCCAAAGGCGGGCACTGTGACGCCTGAGGTTGGCAAGGCTGTGCATGAGTTCAAGGCAGGGAAGATCGAGTTCCGCGTCGACAAGGCCGGAGTCGTGCACTGTCCCCTGGGAAAGTCCAGCTTCGCGCCAGAGGCGATCAAGGAAAACTTCATCGCTTTGTTGGAGGCAATTCAGCGTGCGCGGCCGGCATCGGTCAAGGGTACCTACATGGGGAAAACCTACCTCTCCCTTACCATGAGCCCATCGATCAGGGTGGACGCGAGCAGACTTTAGACTATACTCACATACGCGTTGCCAAAGACAGCGAGCGGGGTGTTTTCCCCTCAATGTTGCCCGCCGAGGCGTGTGCGCTTGGTTATTGAGTGCGATACGGCTCTCTGCTTTGGCAGAGAGCTTTTGTTTTTCCAGGAAGAGGAGGTGAAACATGCTGACCAAGGATCAAAAGAAAGAAGTGGTCGACAAGGTAGTACAGCGGCTGAGGGAGTCGCCCTCTGTCGTGTTCGTCGGCTATGAGGGACTGGATGCGTCGTTTGTTGCCAGCCAGCGTCGGCAGTTGGCCAAGCAGGGGATTGACTACGTTGTCGTCAAGAACACCCTGCTGGAGCGCGCAGTGAAGGAAGTCGGACTGCCGGTTCCGGATTCGCTGTTCACGCAGATGACTGCCATCGGGCTGGGCAAGGCGGATCCGTCCATTCTGGCCAAGGCTTTCTACAAGAAGCCAACCAACAAGGCTGGCGAACAGCGTTTTGCGGTCAAGGGCGCAATCGTCGACGGTGCCTTCTTTGACGAGGGCAAGGTGGAACGGCTTGCGCTGCTGCCGACTAGGAATGAGCTTATCGCACAGGTCTGTCGCGGTCTGAACAGTCCCATTACGGGGCTGGCCATGGCGTTGCAGCAGACAGTCAGCAGCATTGTCTACGCGCTCGACAAGGTCCGTGAGCAGAAGGCTCAGGGAACACAAGCAGCATAGTACCATACTCCAGGAGGTATGACATGACAAAAGAAGAAATCCTTGAAGCTATTGAAACCATGAGCGTTCTCGATCTGGCAGACCTGGTCAAGATGATTGAAGACAAGTTTGGCGTTTCGGCCGCAGCACCAGTCGCCGTCGCCGCTGCCGCTCCTGCCCCTGTCGCCGAGGCAAAGACTGACTTTGATGTCATTTTGAAGACGGTCGGCGAAAAGAAGATCGAGGTCATCAAGGTCGTACGCGAAATCACCGGACTTGGACTCAAGGAGTCCAAGGACCTCGTTGATGGTGCGCCAAAGCCCGTCAAGGAGCACGTCTCCGAGAAAGAGGCCAATGAGCTCAAGGCCAAGATCGAGGCTGCCGGAGCCACGGTCGAGATCAAGTAGTCGTTCTATCCCAGCTTTGCAACCATAGCCTGGCACGACGCCAGGCGTTGTTGGAGGTCACGGGCAGCCGCAGAAGCGGCTGCCCGTGATTCATATACTCCGAACATGGCGCTGCCGGAACCACTCAGACCGGCTACGTGCGCTCCGGTGCCCCAGAGCGTGCGGCGCACCTGTTCGAACAAGGGTTTGTATTCCCCGAGCGTAGACTCAAATGCGTTGAGGCGAAGGGCGTGCGACCCCGCAGGCAGATGCCCATGTCCCTGCAGGACAGCAATCACTTCTTCCATGCTGACCGTTGGTTCTACCGCGGCAGGCCCGCTGCTGAACATGATATCGTCGAGGGCCCTGTACGCTGCTCTCGTGTCCACTCTGAACGGAGGCAGAACAACGCAGGCCCACAGTTCCGGAAGTTCTGGCACGGGGGCAAGGAAGCCACCTGTGTTGTGTACGCTGGCCGCCGGCATGCAGGCAGTCAAGAAAGGCACATCCGACCCGACCCTGGACGCCAGCTGAGTGAGCGTGGCAGGAGTAAACGGATGGGCATGGAGGTCATTGAGTGCCAGAAGGCAGGCTGCTGCATCTCCGCTCCCTGCCCCCAATCCAGTCTGTTCTGGAATCCGTTTCTCAAGGTATGCATGGACGTTAAGGACAGCCGGCTTGGTGGTTGCTGACAACGCCTCTCCAAACACAGCCCAGGACCTCGCGACCGAGTTGCCCGGAACCAGCTCGGGACGATTGCTGAAGAGCTGAAAGCCGGGAAGGTCTGCTGGCGTCGCGGAAAGACTCAGCAGGTCGCCGAGCGCTGTACGCACAAACAACGACTCCAGCTCGTGGAGCTGCTCCCCTTCCTCTCTGGGCAGAACGCGAAGCCATGCATTGATCTTCGTGCTTGTCTCGCTTCGCACGTTCGTGGTATCCCGGGGCCCACGCACTGCTTGCATGTCCTTCATGCTGTCAGTATAGCCAGGAAGGCGCGGAAGGCGCCCCGCCTATGAAGAAGCCCCTGTCAGGAACAACCTGAAGGGGCGACAACGCACAGTACAGCACCGCAAGAATCTGGCTCCCCGAGTAGGACTCGAACCTACAACCCCCGGATTAACAGTCCAGTGCTACCACCATTGAGCTATCGGGGAACACCACGTATTCTACTTGCACATCTCCGTCCTGTCAAGATGGGAGAGGCGCTTCAAGATTGTGAAGGCGACCTTCTGCGATTCGACGACGTACGGTGCCGGATGACGTTGCCGTCGTTGTGCATGTCCTCTTCACTCATACCGTTTTCCTTCGCGATCATGTCCTTCAGTTTCCGCTTCGCCTTGGCCTCTATCTGACGTATGCGCTCGCGGGTTACCTGGAACATGGTCCCGACTTCTTCCAGGGTGTGCTCGTACTCGCCCTGCAGACCCTCCCGGTAGATCAGGATCTTCTTCTCTCGTTCCGGCAGCGTTTCAAGAATCCGTTCCAGTTGTTCCTTGTAGTACTTGTTGAACGTCTCCTTCTCCGGGCTGGGACTCTTTTCATCCTCGATGAAGTTCTCCAGCCGGCTCTCCTCCTCGTCACCGACGGTATTCTCCAGTGACAAGGGCTGCTGGCCCAGCCGTAGGTAGCGGACAATCTTCTTGACGGGGATGCCCATCGCCGCGGCCAATTCCTCCTTGGTGGGCTCGCGTCCATGCTCCTGGAGGAAGTTCTTCTTGATCTTGTCGATCTTGTTTAGGTTCTCTACCATGTGAACGGGAACCCGTATGAGGCGCGACTGGTCCGCCAGAGCTCGTGTCATGGACTGCCGTATCCACCACGTCGCATAGGTTGAAAAGCGGAAGCCGCGCTTGTAATCAAACTTCTCCACAGCGCGAATCAGGCCCAGATTTCCCTCCTCGACGAGGTCGAGAAACGACAGCCCTCGCCCCGTGTACTTCTTGGCGATACTCACGACCAGTCGCAGATTGGCCTCGATGAGCTGTTGACGTGCTTCCGGGTCACCCTGCATGACACCCTTGCCAAGAATCTTCTCCTGTTCCGGCGTGAGCAGGGGCACTCTTCCGATATCGCTGAGGTACGACTGAATCGGGTTCTGTTCTTCTTGCGTCGTAACACGGATGATAGAAGGTATCGACGGGGCAGTCGTTGCCTTTCTGACCGTGGACTTCACGAACCGTGGGCTCCCGAACACGATGCCTTCGAAGTCCAGCCGTTCGTAAAACGCATCGAGTTCCTCGACGGAGACCTGCTGCTTCTCGAGAGCGTCCATGATCGCTCCATAGTCTACGAAACCAGCCTGGCGGGCACTCTCGAGAAGCTTGAGAAGTTCATGCCGTTTGGGGAGCGGAGGTTCGACGACTGTCCCTTCATCGTGCTGTTCCTCAGGCTCCTCGTGTTCCCCGTCATCGATCGGCTCATCGCTCTCGACCACGGACTCGTCCTCGATGCGTGGGCGTCTGGTCCGCCGGGCACGGGAGGGCGCAGTTGCCGGATGTTCACCAGTGCCCTCGTCCGCTGGTAGAATGTCAGGCACCCTCTGCTTCCTCGGGGTTTTTCCGGGCGCACGTCCTGTCTCAGACACGGTGGGCCTCGCCTCAGGAGAAGGTTTCCCGCGGCGCGCCGCTTCTGGTTTCTCAACGGGCCCCGTTACTTCCGCCTGGTTCTTCTTGGAGCTTCTCTTCTTCTCTGTTGCCATGCTATTCCCCTTTCAGTGGCGTGCCACAGTGCTGGCGTCCATGAAACCGGGAGAACCGGACTTGAGTCTCCCCGCGATGTCCATGATTCCGGCATAGGTCAACTTATGTTCTTCGAATGCCCACTTTCCAACAAGCGAGCCAGCCGCGGGACTCAACTCAGCGACCAGCGTCGCCGGCTGGAGGGTCCCGGACAATCCCTCCCGTCGTATCACCTCAAGAATCTCACGATAGGTCTCGTCCTGGAGAGCAACCCCGTCGAGGGCAGGCAGGAGCTCCGGACAATGGTCCAGGTTGTGCACAAGCCCATGAACCAAGTCCTGCTCGAGTGCCGAGCGAGCGCTTCGCAGAGACTCGCCGGTGGGAATCCTGGAGTGGCCCAGAGTCTTGCGCGGCAGTTGCCACGGATCGACAACGGGCTGCCGTGGCGCAGCACGACGTCCCTTGCGATAAAGGCCCACCAGTTCTTCCTCGCGGACGTGAATCCGCAGCGCCATCTTGCTCAACAGCTGAGTTCTCAACAATGAATCCCGCATGTCGTCAACTGTCTCCATCACTTCTTGAACAAATGCCCTCTGTCCGGTTGCCGATGAAAGGTCCTTGCCCGATGAGGAGACGTCCAGCAGAAAGTCGTCGACTGCAACTGCCTGGTCCAGTGCAGCTTGGTACCGAGCCCTTCCATCGGGCTGTTGCAGCAGTTCGTCGGGGTCCTTCGCGCCTTGCACGCGTACGATAGCGACATCAATCCCCGTCCTGTCAGCAACGGCAAGCGCCGCCAGGGCCGCATGTTGGCCGGCCGTGTCGCTGTCGAAGTTGAGCAGAACGCGGCTTGTGCTTCGCTTCAGCAAGTTGCCCTGTTCCTCGGTGAATGCCGTACCCAGTGACGCGACGGCGTTGGTGAACCCGGAGGCATGGAGAGCAATTGCGTCCATATAGCCCTCGACAACAATGGCAAACCCGGTTTCCCGGATCGACGGTTCGGCAAGTGGCAGACCGTACAGGGTCCTGCGCTTGGAAAACAATGCTGTTTCGGGGCTGTTGATGTACTTGGGCATCGAGCCGTCGATGGCACGGCCACCGAACGCAACCACGTTGCCAACGCTGTCCCAGATAGGAAACACCAGTCGGTGGCTGAACGGCGACGTGACCTCGCTGCCATGCTGCTGCACAACCCCGGTGCGTGTGAGCACGTCCACAGAGACACCACGGCCTGCGCACCATTGGATGAGGCTTGCGGCGCTTGATGGGCAGTAGCCCAGTCCGAACCGCTGCACAATGTCGTCGACGAGTCCGCGGTCTTTCATGTAGTCACGGCATTGACTCGCCCCGTCTGTCCTAAGGGCAGCAGCAAATCCCGCGGCCGCGACCTTCATGGCCTCAAGCAACTGCTGCCGGTCTCGCGATGCGGCTGTTGACATGTGCCACGGGGGCAGTTCCACCTGAAACTCGCGGGACACGATGTCCACTGCCTCGGGAAGACTGACGTTATGAATCCTGCGCACAAATGTCAGCATGTCGCCGGATGCCTTGCAACCAAAGCAGTAGAAAAGGTTCTTGTCAGGACTTACGGTGAACGATGGGGTCTTCTCATGATGAAACGGGCACAACCCGACGTAGTTCCGGCCCTGCCGATGCAGCTTGACGTAATGGCCAATGACATCCACAATGCCAATCTTGGCGCTAACCTCGGCAGCATATTCTTTGTATTCCATGTCGCAATGGTATACGAAACAAGGTGCCGAAATCGTTCCCGGTGAAATGAAGAAGGTGTGGCGGTTCTGAGTCTGGCTAGACGAAAATGCGGGGAAGGACCAGATCCGTGGCAGTTCTCAACGCCATCCGGTCGGTCATCGACGCGATGTAGTCTGTGACAATCCGGGCAGTGGCTGCACGGTCGGGCCGCAACATGCTGACGGGGTCGTCAGAGCCACACGTCGTGGGATGCTCGCGCAGATAGGGCTCGATACGGCCGACATCCTGCATGCAGAAGTCGAAGATGCGCTCCAGGAGGTCCTGGGCCTTGCCCTCCTCCCTCTTGGGTTCGGAGTGCATGTACACCCGGTCCTTGAGGAACAGCATGAGATCATCCATGGCATCCCGGATCGGGTCGCTCATGACAATCTGTCCCGCCTCGGAGCTCGAGTGAATGATGTCGACGACCATGGTGTCAAGGCGCTGCGAATAGAAGGTCCCCAGCCTCGCTTCCACAGCGCCAGGCACCTCACCTGCCTCGACGATTCCGGCGTGGATGGCATCGTCCAGGTCATGGTTGACGTAGGCGACCCTGTCGCACAATCGAACGATCTGGCCTTCGAGCGTCTGGGGACTCTGCATGTCTTCCAGCTTGCTCATCTCCTCAAGGCCTTTGCTGTGCGATGCGATGCCGTTCCGCGTCTCATACGTCAGATTGAGCCCGAACAGGACTTCGCCGTGTCCGCGCTCACGGCGTTCCAGCACGTCCACGATGCGAAGGCTTTGGAACGCATGCTCAAACCCGAGATGCGGGTCAACCTGCTTCAGTTTCCGGTCCAAGACTGCTTCCCCCGTGTGGCCGAACGGTGCGTGGCCCAGGTCGTGGCCCAGAGCGATGGCCTCCACAAGGTCCTCGTTGAGACCGAGAGCGTTGGCGACCGACCGCGAAAGCTGTGCCACCTCAAGCGTGTGGGTGAGCCTGGTACGTATCTCATCTCCCCTGGGAGCAATGAATACCTGGGTCTTGTACTGCAGGCGACGAAACGCGCGGGCGTGAATGATGCGGTCACGGTCTTTCTGAAAGGGCGACCGGAGACCGTCATCCTCTTCCGGCACCACTCTTCCCCTGCTGGAGATGCCGAAGGCTGCTCTCTCAGAGAGCAGCCTTCCTTCCCTATCTCTGTAGTTCGTGATAGGTAGCATATTTCAGGCAGACGGTATCAGGTTGCAGGGGCCTTGTGCTTGAGGGCAGCCTGCGCTGCGGCCAGACGTGCGACCGGGACACGCGGCGCGGAGCAGGACACGTAGTCGAGCGAGGAGGTGTGGCAGAACTCGATGGAATCCGGGTCACCCCCTTGTTCACCGCAGATACCGATCTCGATGGTGGGATTGGTCTTGCGGCCCAGGACAACGGCGACCTGCACCAGCTTCCCGACCCCTTTCTGGTCGATGGTCTGGAACGGGTCAACGTCAAGAACCTTTGTTTCCAGGTAGGTAGGAAGGAATGTCCCGGCGGCATCATCCCGGCTGTAGGCATAGGTTGTCTGCGTCAGGTCGTTCGTGCCGAAGCTGAAGAACTCAGCATACTCAGCAATCTCATCAGCGGTCAGGCACGCACGCGGGACCTCGACCATGGTGCCAATCTTCACAGGCAGCGTGACACCTGCAGGACCGAACACCTTGTCGAGTTCTTCCTGGACCAGCGGCTTGAGGATCTTGATCTCGTTGACGTGTCCAACGAGCGGCAGCATGATCTCGGGCATGGGGTGCTTGCCTGCCTGAAGGAGCGAAACGGCCGCCTCTGCGATCGCCCGCACCTGCAGACGATAGATCTCGGGATACACGATGCCGACGCGGCAGCCGCGGAATCCAATCATGGGGTTGAACTCCTTGAGTTCATTGTACCGCTTCATCACCCGCTGCACATAGGCAATTCTCGCTGCGTCTCCTGCTGCAGTTGCTTCTGCGAGCTCGCTCTCGAGGCGTTCCCATTGTGGCAGGAACTCATGGAGAGGGGGATCCAGCAGACGAATAATGACGGGGTAGCCATCCATTGCCTCAAGAATCTGCTCGAAGTCCCTGCGCTGCAGCGGCAGGAGTTTCTCGAGGGCAACCATGCGCTCTGATGGCGTGTCGGCGATGACCATCTCCTGCATCAGCGGCAGGCGGTCCGGGTCGTTGAACATGCGCTCGGTGCGGCAGAGTCCGATGCCCTCGGCGCCGAATCCGCGGGCCTTGCGGGCGTTGGTTGGTGTGTCGGCATTTGCCCGCACCCCGAGCCTGCGCAATTCGTCGGCATAGCCGAGCAGGGTTGTCAGTTCCGTGGTCTGCTCTGCATCGACCATGGGCGCCTGGCCCAGGATGACTTCGCCCGTCGTGCCGTTGACGGTGATCACATCGCCTTCGTGGACAGTGACACCGTTGGCCGTGAACGTCCTGTCGCCGTTGTTGAGCCTGATCTGGTCTGCTCCGACGACGCAGGGCTTCCCGAGCCCGCGGGCAACCAGGGCGGCGTGTGCGCTGGCCCCGCCACGCGTGGTCAGCGTTGCCTGTGCCTTGGAGATGCCATCGATGTCCTCCGGTGAGGTGTCCTGGCGTACCAGAACGACCTTCTCGCCAGCCTCGCCAAGCTCGGCGGCTTTCTTGGATTCGAACACGACCTTGCCGTACCCGGCTCCGGGCGAGGCAGGAATTGCGCGGGCAATAACCTGAATCGTCGCCCGAGGATCGACCTGCGGATGGAGCAGCGTGTCCAGCTGCGAGGGAGTGACGCGCATGACCGCATCCTCCTTGCTGATGAGCCCCTCTGCAACCATATCGACGGCGACCTTGACGGCCGCAACGGGGCTTCTCTTTGCATTGCGTGTCTGGAGCATGAAGAGCTTGCCTCGCTCGACCGTGAACTCCATGTCCTGCATATCCCGGTAGTGCTGCTCAAGCATGACAGAGACCTCGACCAGCCGCTTGTACGTTTCTGGCATCTCGACTGCCATTTCATTGATGTTCTTTGGCGTGCGGATTCCTGCCACGACGTCCTCGCCCTGTGCATTGACCAGATACTCGCCCGAGAAGTGCTTTTCTCCTGTGGAGTTGTCGCGCGTGAAGCATACGCCGGTTGCGGAGTCGTTGCCCATGTTGCCGAAGACCATCGACTGTACGGTAACGGCCGTGCCGATAAGGCCCGTGATGTTCTCAATCTTGCGGTAGGTGACGGCGCGCTCTGTGTTCCAGGACCGGAAGACGGCCCCGACAGCCCCCATCAGCTGGTCCATCGGATCTTGCGGGAACGGCTTGCCGGTGCGTTCCTGTACCAGCGCGAAGTACTTC
The DNA here is from genome assembly GCA_035369785.1 of Candidatus Cryosericum sp. Lineage (GTDB taxonomy): Bacteria > Caldisericota > Caldisericia > Cryosericales > Cryosericaceae > Cryosericum. The sequence continues at coordinate 11,103 of DAOOUZ010000021.1, forward strand.
TGCACGACTGCCTTGAGCGAGTCGACAGACAGGTCTGTGTCCTGCGTAACCCCTTGCAGCTGCTTCTGTTCTGCAAGGATCTGCTCGAAGTCGTCATGAACGATGCCCAGCACGACGTTGCCGTACATTTGCGTAAACCGCCGGTACGAGTCCCATGCGAACCGCGGATTGCTGGTCAGCTGCGCGAGGCCTTCGACGGTGTCCACGTTCAGGCCGAGATTGAGGATGGTGTCCATCATTCCTGGCATGGAAACTGCGGCTCCCGAGCGCACCGATACAAGCAGGGGATCCTCCGCGGAGCCGAATCTCTTGCCCAACCTGCTTTCAAGGCGCGCAAGGTGCTCCCTGATCTCATTCTTGACTGGCTCGGGAATGTCCCCGACCTCGAGGTACACGGGGCACATCTCGGTGGAGATGGTGAATCCGGGTGGCACCGGCAAGCCAATCTTGGTCATCTCAGCCAGGCCTGCGCCTTTGCCGCCAAGGATGGATCGCATTTCTTTGCCACCCTCCTGGAAATCGTAGACATACTTGTGCTGGTCCATAGTTCCTCCCATGAGGCTCAGGTTAACTTAGCGTAGTCACAAACCTGACCCAGTATATACTTCACGTGGCACAATAGCAATAAACGTGCGCTTCGCACGCGTTCGTCGCTGGCCATGACAAGGATACGGTCGAAGAACGTGGTGATGGCCGGGACCATCCCTTCACATACAGCGATTGCCCGGGCGTAGTTGCGCTGGTCCAACGCGGCGCGAATTGCGGGGAGCGCCGCACGGGCCGCATCTCTGAGCTGGACTTCTTCTGGCTCCGTGACCAGCAGGTCGTCAGGCAGGCTCGTCGCTTCAGGAAGGCCCTTCGTGATGTTCTGGATCCGCCGGTGACTGTCTGCAAGAGCGGGCAGCGCTTCATCGCCGCGTGCCGCCTCGAGCGCCTTCATCCGCTCCGGAACGCTTCCGAGTTCCTTGAGGGGAAGGTTTTCCATAGGAGAAAACTCGTTGAGGAGCTGCTTCTCCTTGAAGTACTGCGCGACGCGCCCTCTGAGATACTCCAGCACGCGGCCCGGCAGATCGTCGGGGGCGGGCAGGACCAGTGCATCGAGATAGACGTCAACGGACTTGCGAACCAGCGCTTCCACGTCAACGGACTCGCGTGATTCGATAACGGTTCGGACGATACCGTTGCCCGCGCGGCGCACCCCGTAGGGGTCTTCGGATCCAGAGGGATTGAACCCCGTGCCCAGGATGCCCGTGATTGTGTCCACCTTGTCAATGATGCCCAGGATCTGCCCCACGCGGGTCGATGGTATGGATTCGGATGGGGACCGAGGCATGTATTGCTCACGGACGGCGGTTGCGACCGCGGCGGCCTCCCCTTCCCGCATGAGATAGATGCCGCCGATCTCGCCCTGAAGCGAGGTATACTCCTTGACCATGCTTGTCGCGAGGTCCGCTTTTGCGAGGTGGGCAGCCCGAGCGAGATGGTCTTTCTCGTTGGTATCAAGAGTCGCAAAACTGTCCACGCAAGCTGCCAGTTGTTCCAGCCGGGTCGTCTTGTCAGCCATGGTTCCCAGCTGATCCATGAAGATGAGCGTGTTCAGCTTCGGCACGGAGGCCTCGAGTGGCTGGCGCGTGTCCTCGGCAATGAAGAACGAGGCGTCCAGAAGCCGAGCGTTTGCGACGCTCTCGTTGCCGCGGCGTACGATATCGATGAAGTCGGAGAGGCCATTTCGGACACTGAGGAAGTGGGGGACGACCCGGCCCTGGCCATCATACACAAGGAACGAGTGCATCTGCTCCTGGAGTACCGACCGAACGACGCTTTCGGGCAGTTCCACGGCAATCTCCGGCAGACTGCCCAAAAAGGCAGTCGGGTACTCGACGAGGTTCACCACTTCCGCAAGCAGGTCTTCCCGGTCGGCTGCAAGAGCATAGCCAAAAGGCTTCAGAAGTTTCTCTGCCTGCTTCTCGATCATCCTGCGACGCTCGGCAGGGTCCACGATGACGAATGCCTCGCGGAGTTTCCGCAGATAGTCCTCCGGGCTGGAGACGGTGATGGCCTTTGGCTTCCCTACCCGCAAACCGAACGTTGTATTGGACCCGTGAACCCCCGCGATGCCCCACTGGAGCACCCGGGTTCCCAGCAGTGCCACCAGCCCCCGGATGGGACGCCCGAACTGGAAGCCGGAGTCCTCCCAGTGCATCATCTTGGGGAATGCAATCTCGCGGGGCAGCTGGGAGAGGAATCCCTCGATGAGCAGGGCGGACTCCTGTCCTGCAATGGTTTTGCGTGCAAAGACATAGGGTTTGCCGAGGACATCGCTGGTGAGTGCCTCTGTCGGGTCGATTCCCTGGCCTTTGCAGAAGCCAAGCAGTGCCGGCGTCGGGTGTCCCTTGCCGTCGTAGCTCACAGCGACGGCAGGGCCACGTACTTCCACGGTGCGCGCCTCGGTCGTTTCCTGAACGCTGTCCACCACGGCCACGAGACGCCTGGGCGTCGAGTAGCCATGCACGTCGCCGTGCACGATATGGTCTGTATCAAGGTGCTGGACCACGTGCTGGACCATCTGCGCCTCGGCGCCGTCAATGAAGCGCGCCGGCAGCTCTTCCGTGAATATCTCTATCAACAGGTCACTCATGGCTCTCATTCTCCAGGTACAGGTTGGCGCAGCCATAGGCCAGGCGCCGTATTCGTGCAAGATAGGCCATGCGTTGCGTTACACCGACCGTGCCGCGGGCGTCCAGCACGTTGAACGTGTGAGAGCACTTGAGCAGATACTCATAGGCGGGGGTAATGAGCTTTCCTTCAATCATGCGTTGCGACTCGCGTTCACACAGGTCGAACATCGTCGTCAGCGCCTGGATGTCTGCCTCCTCGAACGAGTAGATGCTGTTTTCGCGCTCAACCTGCTGGCGCAGAGCGCCATAGGAGACGCCAGGGTGCCACTCGAGGTCGTAGACGTTGGCCTTGCCCTGGACAAACATGGCGAGGCGCTCCAGCCCGTATGTGATCTCGACCGACACGACCGGCAACTCGTGGCCGCCGGCCTGCTGGAAGTACGTAAACTGAGTCACCTCCATGCCGTCCAGCCAGACCTCCCATCCAACCCCAGCCGCCCCCAGCACGGGTGTCTCCCAATTGTCCTCGACGAACCGTATGTCGTGTTCCGCGGGCTTAAGACCCAGCAGGTACAGGCTGCGCAGGTACGTGTCCTGAATGTCGGTCGTGGGCGGCTTGACGATGACCTGCAACTGATGATGCATGTACAGACGATTGGGATTCTCCCCATACCGTCCGTCCGCAGGCCGCCGCGACGGTTGAACGTAGACGACGCTCCACGGCTTGTTGCCAAGTACCCTGAGGAACGTCGAGGGACTGAGGGTGCCGGCTCCCACTTCCTGGTCGTAGGGGAACAAGCGTGTGCATCCCTCGCCTACCCAGAAGTTCTCCAGTTTGGATACCATGTCTTCAAAGTTCATGACAAGACTCCTTGGCCTGTCCGGCCTCATCGATGTGGAACAGCGAAGTCGCACTTTGTGCGAACTGCTCAAACGACTGTGTGATGGATAATCGACCGGCAGTTGAGCGCAGCAATCGCAGAGTCACGGCGATGCCCGCAAGAATCTGCCGCTCGGTAAGCGGTCCTTCTCCAGCTTTCAGAAACGCGGTGAGATCCGGCGAGAGCAGGACGTCTGTGTCGGATGCGGCGCACGCTGCGCAGTGGAAGGCGTTTTCCCGCAGGGAGAAGAACACCTCGTCGTCCAAGGTCGCTCCGCACCGTTCACAGTGCAATGAACTCATGCCGAACCCGAGGTAGGCAAGGACGTCCAGGGTACACTGCAGGAATGCCTTGTCCTCGTCCTCTGTGGTCACCGAAAGATTGAGGTGCGAAAGTGCAGAGACATAGGCTGCGAACAGTTCGGGCTCTTCGGACCTGGGTTCGAGGACGCACTCGAGAAGCTGGTTCAAAGCCATCGCCTTCAACGATCGGGAAAGGGATGAGATGATTGCCCCATAGACAATTCGTTCCTCGGCACTGACGATGGTCAGGTAGTGAGAACGGTCATACAGCCTCAGATAGAGAAGCGAAAAAGGCTCGAATGCCGTGGACCATCTGGCGTCGGGCATCGCAGCCCCGTGGACAGTGGCCGTAATCTTTCCCAGCTCCCTCGAGAACAAAACCAGGCGCTTGTCCCTTTCTCCCACCCTGGTAGCGCGGAGGATGGTCGCGATGGTCCAGTGGTACGCCACAATTGCTACGGCCGGGCCTCAGCAAGAATGGCTGCAGATGCAGACGCTCCAAGGCGTGTAGCTCCTGCGTTGAGCATCGCGATGGCCGTCTTGAGATCACGGATCCCGCCGGCCGCCTTGACTCCCACGAGTGGCCCGACGGTTTGGCGCATGAGCCTGACGTCGTCTTCTGTCGCCCCTGCCTTGTTGAATCCCGTGCTGGTCTTCACAAACCCTGCGCCGGCGGCAACTGCAATCGCGCACGCTACCCGTTTCTCGTCATCCGTCAGGAGGCAGGTTTCGAGGATGACCTTTACCAGCGCGTCCCCTGCCGCATGTACGACCGCCTCGATGTCCTGGGCAACTCCCCGGTAGTTCTTCTCCTTCAGCCAGCCAATCTGAATGACCGTGTCGACCTCCGCTGCGCCACGTCCGACGGCATGCTCGGTCTCCCTTGCTTTGGCGATGCTGAGGACAGAGCCAAACGGAAACCCGATCGTCGAAGCAAGGCGAACGTCAGAGCCTTCGAGCACGGCGTGGGCCGTTTCGACCATCGAGCTGTTGACGCAGAGTGCATACGTGCCAAGGTCTCTGGCCTCCATGGCAACCCGCTCGATGTCCGCTGAACTGGCTTCAGGCTTAAGGTAGGTGTGGTCGATGAAGTGTGCGAGCTCCATCCGGGAGATCTCGGCCGTGAACATTGTTAGCCTCCGGGCATACAGATGAGCTACATTATCGCGTGCCTCGCCAAGAAATCAACTATTTGCAGTGATTGTACGCTTGACAGTGTGGTCCTTTGCACTACAATTTAGCAGTCGTTAGCAGTCTAAATGCGAGAGTGCTAACTCGGCGTGAGAACAGTTGTTTATCAACGGTTGAGATATGCAGGCTATATGGAGAGCGAGCAGTGAGGACACGAACTATGTGGTATGCATCAGAGGAACCAAATGGAGAGCAGGGAAAAGAGCAGCGCCCCGAGGAGGACGTCCGGGTGGCCGTGGGAAATCCGGAGGTACAGGAGAACAGCGAAGGAGGCGATGCAGTGAAAACGCTCCGGGCCAAAGTCGAGGAACTTGAACAGGAAGTGGCCCGCCTGGAGAGCTCCGTGCACGAAGAACAGATGATGCGCATCCGAGACCAGGCGACGCTGCAGCGCGACAAGAACTCGTTCGAAGCGAGGACCAAGTCAGCGCTGTTCTTGGACCTTCTGTCGGTGGTGGACAGCTTTGAGCAGCTGGTCCGGCATGGAGAGGAGGCGCCGGGAAGTGATGGGGGCAGTCTGCTTGCCGGTGCGAAGGCGGTTCTTGCACAGCTGAACCAGTTTCTCACACGTAACGGCATCCACCGGATAGAAGGTCTCGAGGGCGCCCCATACGATTCCGGGACGTGTGAGATTGCTCATGTTGTTACGGATTCGGACTTGCCTCCCAACACGGTCGTGCATGTGCTGAG
>DAOOUZ010000022.1:0-16621 GCA_035369785.1 Candidatus Cryosericum sp.
GGGCTGGACCGTCCTCTGGAACAGCGCGGCCCGCATGGTGACGCTGCAGTACCCGCTGACATAAGGCCCAACCATGCGCAGGCTGTTTCTCTTTGAGTGGAACGAGGATGCTGCCGCGGCACGCGCTGAACTGCTGGGCGCGGACGGCTGGGAGGTCGAGCGCGAGTCGGCGGACGTTGCTCACGGCGTGGAACGGGCGGCGGCCTGGGAACCGGATGTGGTCGTGCTTGACTTGTTCTTCAAGGCGTCCCGCTCCCAGGAGGCAGCTGCAGCACTCGCTTCACGGAGCGCCACGCGCGATATCCCGGTGGTTGTAGTGGACGGCGCTCCTGCGGTCACCGAACGCATGCTGGCACGGAATCAGGCAGCTGTCGCGACGACATCGTTCGACCTTCCATCGGTGCTGGCGGAACTGGTTCCGCCGGAGGAATGAACAACCCTCCGGCTGACGTCAGCCGGAGGGCATGCTGCACTGCAAGAATGAAGGACTACCCCAGCTTCTTGGACCAGAGGCCGTGCACGTTGCAGTACGTGCGGACCTCGAGGATGTCCTCGATGGGATGGCCGAAGTGGACTTCGGGCTTGTCGCCAGGCTTGAGCGGAATCCGGATGACCTTGCCATCCTTGCGGAACACCTCGACCCACTCGATGTAGTGGGCCTCTTCCATGGGGTGCGGAACCGAGCCAATCTTGATGAGAACGCCCTGACCATCGGGCTCGACCACGGGCAGGTGCTTCTCGGTGCCAGCCTCGGTCGTCTTTGGGACCATCTTCGTCATGGGCTGACCACAGCATACCAGGGTGCCCCGTCCGTCGTGCACAATTTCAACGGTGTTGCCACAGATGTCGCACTTGTAGATCTCGTACTTCTCTGTCATGCCGTGCCTCCTTGTGTATCACTGTTTGTGCCAGATCGCCACATGGCCATCTGCCCGTATTGTAGCACACTCACCCGCAATATCGTGCGTCTGTGTGAAGCCGTCGTCAAGCCTGCGGGTTGTCGCCGGAACGGGCCAGGCCGAAGGCTGCGTGGACGGCGCGGACGGCAGTCTGCGTGTGCTTTTCAGGAATGGCAACCGAGATGTTCGCCTCGCTGGAGCCTTGGGCAATCATGAGCAGATTGACCTGTTCAGCCGCGAGGGCGGAGCAGAGCAGCGAGGCGATGCCGGGCGTGCCGCGCATGCCGTCGCCCACGATGGTAACGATGGCGACATGCGGAACCACGGCGATGTCGCCCAGGATGCTGCCGGCTGCGAACTCGCGGCGCAGCAGCCGGCTCGCCTTGTCGGCGTCGGCCTGTGGCATGACCAGGGACACGTTGGCCAGCGAGGAGCTCTGCGAGATCATGAGAACCTGCAGGCCCGCAGCGGCCAGCACCTTGAACACCCGGCCGACCAATTCTGATGTACTGGTTGCCGGCCCTCCGCTGACGGTCAGGGCAGTGAGCTTGCGGATGGAGGTGACCGCCTTGACGGGGCCGCTTCCCGGTGCAGTCTCGCACACGACGGTGCCCGGAGAGGACGGAAGGAAGGCACTGCGGATGCGCAGTGGAATCCCCGCCTGCTGGACCGGGGCGACGGTCATGGGGTGCAGAACCTTGGCGCCGAACCATGCCAGCTCCATGACCTCCCGGTACGACAGGGCGGCTACGCGAACGGCGTCGGGGACCAGTTTGGGATCGGCGGTCATGACCCCGTCGACTTCTTTCCAGATCCACACCTCGTCCGCGGGCAGGCAGGCGCCCAGAATCGTCGCCGTATAGTCCGAACCGCCGCGCCCGAGGGTCGTGATGACGCCCTCCTCGTTGGCGGCGACGAAGCCCGTGACCACCGGGGTCAGTCCGCGCTCGAGCAGAGGCCCGACCTCGCGCGGAATGGTCTTCCTGGCCACGTCCATGCGGGGGCTGGCATTTCCAAAGGCATCGTCGGTCACGATGCCCGCCTCCCCTCCGGTCAGCGACCGCGACGTGAGGCCGGCGGCACGCAGGGCGGCGGCCATGATGGGCGCAGAACAGCGCTCGCCGAACGAAACGATGAGGTCACGTGAGCGCGCCGTGAGCTCATGCAGCATGGCGACCCCCGCCAGGGTCTGGCGCAGGGCTGCGGCAAGGGCATGCTCCTCATCCAGCACCGGCTGGATTGCCATGGCCGGCGCCGCTGCAAAAACAGCTTGCACGGCTTCCTCGTGACGCCGCTCGAACGCGTCTACGCCCCGTGCCGCCTCATCGGCCTTCCCCTGGCTGGCCTGGTCGGCAAGGGTGAGCAGCTCGTCGGTGACGCCCGCCATGGCGGAAACAACCACCACGGTGCGCATGCCCCGGTGCGTCGTCTGGGCAACCAGCTGGGCTGCGTGCAGGATGGCGTCCGCGTCCTGGACGAGGACGCCACCGAACTTCATCACGACGGTCTTCACAGGAGTCCCCGTGCGGCGAGGAGTTCAGCGGTCAGGATGGCGTTGCCAGCGGCTCCCCGGATGGTGTTGTGCGAGAGGACGGTGTAGCGGATGCCCGTGGGAAAGGCGGGGTCGCTACGGATGCGTCCAACCACGGCCGCCATGCCCCGTGCCCGTTCCGGCGTGCCTGCCAGGCGGTCGAGCCGCGGCTGCGGGCGGTCCGGTTCCGGACGGACGATGAGGGGCTGGTCCGGTGCGGTTGGCAGGTGCAGGCGCTGAGGTTCGCCGCGGAAGGCTTGCATGACTGCCTCGACCTCGCCGGGCGACACAGGCTGCTCCAGTTCCACAAGCACTGATTCCGTATGACCCTCGAGGACTGCCACACGGTTGCATGACGCGCTGACCGGCACGGGCGCTGGCTCAAAGGCGGTGCCATTCCACGTGCCCAGCATCTTCTGAGTCTCGCGCGCCATCTTCTCCTCTTCGCCGCGGATGAACGGAATGAGGTTGTCCACGATGGCCATCGAAGGCACCCCGGCGTACCCGGCTCCCGACAGCGCCTGCATGGTGACGACCACAACCCGCCGGATGCCAAAGGCTTCCTGCAGCGGCTTGAGCGACAGGACAAGGCCAGCAGTGCTGCAGTTGGGTCCTGTCACGATGAAGCCTGCGGTGCCCCGGGAAGACTTGGGCGGCACCGCCGTCAGATGCGCTGCGTTGACCTCTGGCACGACGAGTGGCACACCGGCATCCATCCGGTGCGCCGCGGTGTCCGCGACGACTGCCATGCCCGCTGCGGCAAGCGATGACTCCACCGGCCCCGCGACATCGCTGGGCAGGGCGCAGAACGCAAGCGTCGCGCCGGTCGCGAGGACAGCCTCGGCAGTGCACGGGAGGACCGTCATGGCCCGCGCCGTGGACGGGATGTCCCCGGGGATGTACCAGCGCGCAGCATCGGCATACGGCCTGCCCGCCGAGTGCTCGCTGGCGGCGACCCCCACCAGCTCAAACCACGGGTGGGTTGCAAGCTGGGCAACATAAATCTGGCCAACCATGCCGGTGGCGCCACAGACGACGACCTTCGTTCGTTCCATTCCTGACCCCTTTACCTACGGATAGACCAGTCTAGCACTGTACCACGTTGGGGACTGGTCCAACCTGTACCATTCGCAAGGGCGCAGCACCTCAAGCGATGGTTCGGCTCCCTGGCTTGACCCACGGGATGCCCTGCTTGCAGAGGGGACACTCGTCCGCAGGCCAGCTGTCGATGGTCAGGCGGATGGCGCTCCAGACAGGGTGCGGAATCAGCTCGGCGCTGCGGTTGACGATGCAGGCGATGCCCACGACCTCGCCGCCGTGCTCGGTGATGACCCTCGCAGTCTCCTCCGAGGAGCCACCCGTCGTGACGACGTCCTCGGTGATGACGCACCGTGCCCCCTGGGGAATGGTGAAGCCCCTGCGCAGCTTCATGACGCCGTTTTCACGCTCCACATAGATGCCGGGCTTGCCCAGCTGGCGCGCCAGCTCGTAGGAGACGATGATGCCGCCCAGGGCCGGTCCCACCAGCAGGTCGAACGGCACGGCCCGGAACTGGTCAGCCGCCACGGCAAGCACGCGCGCCGCCCGGTCAGGGTACTGCAGCAGCCGGGCACACTGGACGTAGTGGTCGCTGTGCCGGCCCGAGGTCAGCAGGAAGTGCCCCTCAAGCAGGGCTCCGCTTTCCTTGAGTTCGTTGAGAACACATTCATCGGTTGTCATGGGCTTCTCCTTGTGTTGCTACAGTGGTGCCAGGGCTGCGGCGCCGAAGCGCTCGAGTCCGTCGATGATGTCCAGCATGGCTGTGGGCTTCACGAGCGTCGCCGTCCCGACCCCGATGGCCGTGGCGCCCGCCAGCAGGAACTCGGCGGCATCCTCCCACGTGCTGATGCCTCCGATGCCGACCACGGGAATGTGCACCGCATGGGCCACCTCCCAAACCATGCGCAGGGCAATGGGCTTGATGCAGGGACCCGCAAGTCCGGCGGTCACGTTGTCAAAGACCGGCCTGCGCGCGCGGATGTCGATGGCCATGCCGCGGAAGCTGTTGACCAGCGACAGCGCGTCGGCCCCGGCCTCCTCGCACGCTCTGGCGACAGACACGATGTCCTCGGCATCCGGCGAGAGCTTGACCATGAGCGGTCTGTGGCAGACGGGACGCACGGCCGCCACCACAGCGCGGGCGCTTTCACACGTCTTGCTGAAGGTCGCACCGCCACGCTCAACGTTGGGGCAGCTGATGTTGAGCTCGATGATGTCGATGCCGTCGGCGTCCGAGAGCAGGCGCACACCCTCCACGAACTCCGCCTGGTCCGCGCCTCCCACGTTGGCGATGATGACGGTCCCCAGCGTACGCATGCGCGGCAGCTCCTGCTCGAGGAAGGCGGGAATGCCCGGGTTCTGCAGCCCCACCGAGTTGAGGATGCCGCCCGTGGTCTCCCACACGCGGACGCCGCTGTTGCCCTGCCGTGGCCGCAGGGTCAACCCCTTGGTGCAGATGGCCCCAAGGCGGCCGACGTCGAACAACTGCGCATACTCGGCGGCGAAGCCAAACGTGCCGGAGGCAGCAATGACGGGATTCTTGAGGCGGACGCCACACAGGATGGTCTCAGGCATGCCACACCACCTCGCGTGCGTCGAAGACCGGCCCGTCGGTGCAGACCCGCCGGTTGCCCTGCAGGGTCGCGCAGGCGCAGACCAGGCACGCGCCGACGCCGCAGGCCATGCGCGCCTCGAGAGAAACCTGGCAGGGCACGTGAGCCGCGGCACACAAGGCGGCGACGCGTGCCATCATCGGCGCCGGACCGCACGTGGCGACGCTGTCGAACTGCTCCGGGTCGAACACGTCGGTGCACAGCCCGCGGGTCCCTGCGCAACCGTCCTCTGTGGCCACCAGCGCGTGGACGCCCAGCCGTTCGAAGTCCTGGAGGGCGAACGGCGTGCTGCGGAACCCGGCGATGAGGGTCACGTGCTGCGGGAGAAGCTGTTCTGCGAGCGCACGCATGGGTGCGATGCCGATGCCGCCGGTCACAATGGCGACTCTTCCCCCGAGATCCGCCAGCCGGAATCCGTGGCCAAGGGGACCCAGCAGGGTCAAGCGGTCGCCGGGCTCGCACCGGGAGAGGAGCGCCGTGCCGCGGCCGCGGACCTGATAGAGAAAACTCACCGTCGTGTCTGTTGCAGTATAGAGACTCAGCGGGCGCGAGAGCAGCGGGTCGCGGTCCCAGGCACGCAACAGGTAGAACTGTCCGGGCGCGCCAGCCGTTTCCGCGGATACGGTGAGCAGGTACACGTCCTGCGCAATGCGCTCCTGCGCGAGTACGGGCACATCCTCCGCATAGACGGGAGCGGTGGTCATGCGCGCTCTCCCGCCAGAGCTCCCAGGATGTCGTCGCGCATCCGGTGCGTCTCGGCCGCCGCGCACTCCTCGAAGTGCGCCGTACGCCAGTCTTCGTCGTGCCCGGTGTCGTTCCGCCACGCGAGCAGGATACTGCGGCTCGCATTGACGACGGCCCCGTTTCCGCGGATGAAGTAGGGAACCGTATCCTGCGCTGTTCCCCCCTGCGCCCCGTAGCCTGGCACAAGGAAGAAGGTGGTGGACAGCAGGGCGCGCAGGTCACGTGCCTCCTCGGCATGGGTGCAGCCGACAACGCCGCCGACGCCGCTGAAGCCGTGCTCCCCGACAAGCGGCTGCCCGAGGGCGGCCACGCGGCGGGCCACCTGTGTGTAGATGTGTTCCCCGGACTGCTCCTCCAGGTACTGGATGTCCACCGCGCCGGGGTTGCTGGTGCGGATGAGCACAAACAAGCCCTTCTCATGCTCCCTGACCCACGGCAGCCACGGTTCGATGCTGTCCATGCCCATGTAGGGCGACAGGGTCACGAAGTCGGCCTCGAAGTCGCCCGAGAAGTGGGCGGCTGCGTACATGGCGGCGGTCGTGGCGATGTCCCCGCGCTTGACGTCCGCGATGGCGAGGCGCTCCTTTGTGCGTATGTACTGCAGTGTCCGGCTGTAGGCGCGCATGCCGCTCAAGCCCAGCGCCTCGTAGTAGGCAATCTGCAGCTTGTAGCAGGCGCAGGCATCCGCCGTCGCATCAATGATGCGGCGGTTGAACTGGAATACCGCCTCGGCGGGGTCGTCGAAGCCCGCGCGGAACCGGGGTGGCAGATAGTCAGGCGCAGTATCCAGCCCGACGCACACGGGACCGCGCGCAGCAACGGCCTCGGCCAGCTTGTCCATCATCATGATTGTTCCTCCTTGTCCTGATAGGTGACAACTCCTGCCTTGATGGTGGCGACGACCCGGCCCGTGAGCTGCCTGCCGTCGAAGGGCGTGTTGCGGCTCTTGCTGGCGAACGTGCGGGCATCCACAGTCCACGGCCTCGTGAGGTCGACGAGGACCAGGTCGCCGTCGTATCCCGGGGCGACGCAGCCCTTGTTGAGGCCCAGGATGCGCGCGGGGTTCCGGCTCATGAGCTCCGTGAGACGTGGCAGCGTGATGTGGCCTGGCGCAACGAGAGCGGTGCAGCAGACGCCGAAGGCCGTCTCGAGTCCGACCATGCCCGGCGCCCCTGCCGCCTTGGCAGCGGAGGTGTGCGGCGCGTGGTCTGTGGCAATCGCATCGACCCAGCCACCAGCGACCGCCTGCACCAGGGCGTGCACGTCGCGGCGCGTTCGAAGGGGCGGATTCACGCGGTAGGGCGTGTCCTCGGTGAGGCTCAGATGGTGGGGGGTTACCTCACATGTGACTGGGGCTCCCTGCCGTTTCGCTTCGATGACTGCCCGCATGGCTCCCTCGGTGCTGACGTGGGCGATGTGCAGGCGGCAGCCCGCGGTACGCGCCAGCTCGATGTTGCGCGTTGTCATAAGGTCCTCGGCGAGGCGGCTGTCCAGCGGCGCGAGGTTCTGGTCCTCGCAGTGGCACATGACCGTGAGCCCCAGGCGCGCCGCGGCGGTCATGGCCTGCAGCATGACGCGGCTGTCCATGACGTCGTGCCCGTCATCGCTGACGATACGGACGTCCGGCCCCAGGCTCTCGAGATGGTCCGTGGTCCGGCCGTCCATGTCGCGCGTGATGGAGGCGCACTGATGCACGTCCGCAAGGCCGATGGCCCGGGCGCGCGTCAGGACGTCCTCTACCTGGCTTCTCGTGCTGATGACGGGGCTCGTGTTGGCCATCAGGTTGACCGCGGTGTAGCCGCCGCGGGCTGCAGCGGCGCACCCGCTTGCCAAGTCCTCCTTCTCGGTCTGTCCGGGGTCACGGAAGTGTGCGTGCAGGTCGCAAAAAGCGGGCAGGCACGTGAGCCCGCCCGCTTCGATGGTGCCGCTGCCCTCAGGGGCAGGAAGGTCCCGCCCAAGGGCGGTGATGAGACCGTCCTGCAGAAGGATGTCGAGTACGCTGTCCGTCTGCGCGTCGACGACCCGCGCGTGGCGCACAAGCAAGGATGACGTCAGCGAAGCCATGGTGCCTCAGTCCTTTCCCACCGTATAGAGTTCGTCGCAGTACGCGCACCGGTACTGCCCGTGCTCGCGGTCGACAAGGGTGAAGACCTGCGGCACGTACTTCTCGACAGAGGTGATGCAGCGGGGATTCTTGCACACGATGATGTTCTCCACGCGTTCGGGCAGCTCGGGCTTGACCTTGCGCACGACGTGCTCGTCCTCGATGACGTTGATGGTGACATTGGGGTCGATGAGCGCCAGCATCGTGACGTCGACGCCGCTCTTGCCCTCAATCTTGATGATGTCCTTGCGCCCCATCCGGGTGCTGGCTGCGTTCATGATGAGCGCGACGCTGGTGTCTGCCTTGTCGAGTCCAAGCTGGTAGAAGATGCGGATGCCCAGGCCCGCGTGGATGTGGTCGATGACGATACCGTTTTTGATGCTTGTGATGGTCAGCATGTCAGCACGCTCCCAGAAGTTTCGCAATCAGCGCCATGCGCACGAACATGCCGTACCGTGCCTGACGGAAGTAATAGGCGCGCGGGTCGTCGTCGACGTCGTAGGCGATTTCGCCCACACGCGGCAGGGGATGCATGACAATCATGTCCGGCCGCGCCAGGCGCATCTTGTCCGCGTCCAGGACGTAGAAATCCTTGAGGCGCACGTAGTCGTCTTCGTTGAAGAAGCGCTCCTTCTGGACGCGCGTCATGTACAGGACGTCCAGGTCCGGCAGCACCTCATCGAGGCGCTCCACCTGCCGGAACGTGATGCCTTTGGCCTCCAGGTCTGCGGTGACGTAGCCCGGGACACGCAGTTCACTGGGTGAAATGAGCACGAACTGGACGCCGGGGTACCGCGACATGGCCTTGATGAGGGAGTGAACGGTCCTGCCAAACTTGAGGTCGCCGCAGCAGCCGATGGTCAGGCCGTTCAGACCCCCCTTGGCAGAACGGATGGTCATGAGGTCCGTGAGCGTCTGCGTCGGGTGCAGGTGCCCGCCGTCGCCGGCATTGATGACAGGCACGGGCGAGTACTGGCTGGCGATGCGGGGCGCCCCTTCCTTGGGATGCCGCATGACAATGATGTCTGCATAGCAGGCGACCGTGCGGACGGTGTCCGCCACACTTTCCCCCTTGGCGACAGAGCTGGACGTCGCCTCGGAGAAGCCGACGACCTTGCCCCCAAGGCGCAGCATGGCGGCCTCGAAGCTGAAGCGGGTGCGGGTGGAGGGTTCGTAGAAGAGGGTTGCGAGCAGGGATGAGTCACAGAGGTGGTTGAATTGAGCGGGAGACTGGATGATCTGATCAGCGAAGTCAAAGATCTCGTCGAGCTCCTCGGGACTGAAGTCCGTCGGGTCGAGCAGGTGCCTGCCTTGTAGCATGCTGTTCCCCCAATTGCCAGATAACCGGGGTGCGTGACCCTTTGAGAGTATACGAGGAGAAGGAGTCACAGCAAGAGGGGTTCTTCACGGTTGGTCCGCGTCGAGTTCCACGACATGTGGCGTTGCCGTTGCAATCCTGTGCAGACAGGGTACCGTGAAAGAGGAGGGAGCAGGACCGGGGACGTCGTGCGGGAACCGAAAGGCCCGGTCTGCGTCCTAGAAAAGGGAAGATGCGTGACGGCGACAGGAAAGAGGAGGTGCAGGGTGCGACTCATCATGCAGCAGAAGGTGTTTTCATGGACGGACCGGTTCCGCGTCTGGGATGAGGCAGGAGAAGACCGGTACGTGGTAGAGGGTGAGTTCCTCGTGTTCGGCAAACGCCTGCACATCCAGGACACGGCTGGACAGGAGGTGGCGCTCGTCGAGCGCAAGCTGCTCTCCTTTCTGCCGCGCTTCTTCGTCTACGTGGGTGGCGAGCAAGTGGCCGAGATTGTGCGGGAGTTCACCTTTCTGCGGCCACGCTACACCGTGCAGGGCCTGGAGTGGGACGTCGAGGGCGAGTTCCTTGCCCACGACTACACGATCACGCGGGGGGAGCAGGAGGTTGCCACGATTCACAAGGAGTGGCTGACCTGGGGCGACTGCTATGTCGTTGACATCGCCGACGCGGCAGACACAGTGACGGTGCTTGCCGTGGTCTTGGCGATCGACTGTGTGCAGGCGGAGCAGGCACATCACAATGTGCAGCATTGAAGCCGGGTCGCTGCCTGTGGCGCACGGGGGGAGGTGGTGAGCATGTTCCGAAGGGTCATCGCGCTGCTCGTCATGGCTGCTCTGCTCGTGCCGCTTGCCGCTGGCTGCGGGGAGGAGCGGCAGACAGGGTTCTCCGGCTGCAACATCAATGCGGGCGGTGGGCTGCTGGGTGGCGACGGGCGCGGCAACGTGTACTACCGCAGCGAGGCTGACAACTGGCACCTGTACAAAGCCAGGCTCGACGGCAGCCACAAGGTCAAGCTCTGTGACGACGTTCCCTGCGATATCAACGTCCTGGGTGGCTGGGTCTACTATGCCAACTACAGGGACGGGTTCTCGCTCTACCGCATCCGGACGGATGGAACCGGGCGCCAACTGCTCAAGGCGGGGTACTGCCAGGGCATCTATGTAGCGGGCGACGCTGTGTTCTACGGCGTGCGCGACGCACAGGACGTGCCCACCGTGCACCGCATGAACCTCGACGGCAGTGGCGATACCCAGCTCATCCCGGCTGCCTGGCTCATGTACTGGTACAACGACTGCCTCTACTATCTGGGCGACCACCTGTACCTGTGGAAGTACGACCTGGCGACGGGAGCAACGACGCAGCTCTCCGGCGTCTACTCCGAGTACGTGACCGTCGATGCGACTGGCGTGTATTACTTTGCGCCGGATGAGAGCAAGCTCTACCGTACCAGCCAGGACGGGACCGACACGAAGGTCATCCTGTCAGGGGGCGACCACTACAACGTGGAGGGTGGTGCTGTCTACTACATGAAGTACGGGGGAGCCTACAACTTCTACCGGTACGACTTGGCAGATGGCACGGAAACGCAGCTCACCTCGTTCCTGCCGGGCTACTTCGATGTGAAGGGAACCCCCATCGAGGACATCGAGAGCCTGTCACCGGACGCTCCCGCGCTTCATGAAGAGGGCACGAGCCTGTGCATTCTCGAGGGACAGTGCTTTCTGCGCGGAACACTGCGGCAAAGCCTGCTGACGAACGGACGTGCCGACTGCCTGATTCGTGCCGAACCGGGCGGCGTCATGACCGTCTGGGACTGAAGGTTCAGACGTGTCTGCAGCCAGCCTACCGGAGTGTATGCCAGCTGATGGGGATGTGACCTGCAGCCAGGACAGCGGTTGCCAGGGCAAGCCAAGGCGAACCCGCCCATATGGCAGCGAACGCGAACACACCGATGGGGAGGACAGCAAGAGGTATCGGGATACCCAACAGCGGCCTTCCAAGCCATAGGGCGTCGCGACCGCTGGCAAAGTAGCGGATCCAGGTGGCATAATATAGCACAAGACACAGTGCCATGAGGACAAACCACACATCAATGGTCCTCTTGTGAAAGGCATCCCGCGAGAGTGCAAGCACAATCACGCACCCGGCTTGCCCAGCGCGCTCAAGTACTGTGAACACCGGCGCCAGTTCAGCAGAGGTGGCCGGCGCTCCCTGTGCGGGAAGGACGGCCGAGACGATGCTTGGCAACAGCATGACAATGTCCAGCAGAATCCCTTCCCACGAGAATCCCATCTCACCTCCCTGCCTGGCAGCCAGATGTTCCTGCGCCGATAGTCTCACGATACCGCTTTGAACATACGCAGATTGCCTGCGCGTTCAAGAGCCCTGTCAGGCCGCAGAAGCGGGCCTGCGGAATGTTCGACAGGGGCTCATGAACTCCCAGCAAGATGCAGCCTGCTGTCCACCGCGCAGTACAAGGTCCTTCCGTCTGAGGACAAGGCCAGCGTCTGCGCGCCCAGCGACGGAAGACCCTTGTTGAGGCGCAGCCAGGTGCTTGCCCTGGGCATCAGGACACGCATGCCCGAACCTGACGTGGCGGCGTACAGGCGGCCTGCCGTATCGACGGCCAGGGTACCGATCGTGCCGCAGGGTACCCCGATGCGGGACAGCCCGTTGTTCACGGCAGACCATGACCTCGTTCCCGAGGGCCGCATCCAGATGCCGCGCGCGAGGGAACCCACGTAGACCGTGCCATCTGCCGCAAAACACACGCTCGACAGCCAACTGAGATCCGGAGCGTTTCCCAGCATAGGTTTGTCCACGATGGCGACCTGCGTCCAGACCAGGCCGGCATTGGTGGACTCAAAGAGGCCCGTGCCGCGCACAATGGCAAGGAGGTTCCCGGGGTTGGCAGGGCTGCGGACCAGGGCCGTCACCTCGGCATAGTTCTGCCCGGATGTCGGCGACCGCTTGGGCCGCAGCCCCAGGTTGCGCTCGGTCGCAATGCCCGTGGCGATGTTGACCTCCCAGACACCGAACGATGTCCCGGCCAGGAGCGTGTCAGAGGAAGATGCAACCGGCAGGAGCGACAGGACGTCATCACTCAGCTCGTGCGGCGCGAGCCTGCGCCATGGCCCGGTGCCCGTGCGTATCCACAGCCCTGCCCGTCGCGTTCCCACGAGGAGTGAGGGTCCCGTGCGTGTCACGACAGCGATGTCCTGGGAGGCCAGCTCCCCTGCCACGCGCTCCCAGGTTGCACCGGCATCGGGCGAGCGGAACAGGCCACCGGTTGTTCCGGCGTACAGGATGCGCGGCTCGGTCGGATCCGGTGACAGGCACGTGACGTCTGCTTCTTCGATACCGCTGCTGGCCTCCACCCACTGCCACACAGTCGGGTCGGCCAGCAGCACGCCGCCTGAGGTGCCTGCGATGAGGGTGCCCTGGGGGCCCTGGCACAACACGTGGATGGTGAGCCCGCGCACGTCCGGCGACACGGAGTGCCACCCCTTCGCCGGTTCCGAGCAGGTGTACACGTCCCCGGTGCTGGTTGCTGCGACGAGCTGCCACTCGGGCTGCGCTGCTATGCTCAGGGCAGTGATGCTGCCTGCTTCGTCCGGAAGGCCAGCGGCCGCAGCCCACCGTGTGCCGCCGTCTGTACTCATGTAGACGTCAGTGTGCTTGACGACCACAACCACCGTGTCGGGACGCGCTGTGTTACAGGTGATTGCCGTGACTGGCGCTCCACCAGGGAGGCCTGCGCTGATGTCCCGCCATGCCAGGTCCCCCATGTTCGCCGTGAACACGCCGCCGTCATAGGACCCTGCAAACAGTCTCCCGTCGTCCGGCGGAGTCGCGACAAGACAGCTGATGTTCAGCGTGGGCAGGCCGGCAGTTGCCTGCTGCCAGTGTCTGCCCAGGTCTCTCGTGGCGTAGATGCCATGGCTTGCCGTTGCCAGGTACATACCCGCCCCGTCGCCGGATTGTGTGAGGGCAGTGATGGTGTAGTCTCCAAAACCCCTCCCGGAATGCTGCCAGGATCGACCGTCGTCATAGCTGACCTCCAGGCCCTGGCGATCGACCGCACGGAACAGGACAGTCATGGGTCCCGATGTAGCCGTCACCGCGGTCACGGCTGAGCCCGAGGTGGTTCTGCCGAGAAGGTTCCACGTGTCGCCGCCGTTGATGGAGCGGTACAGCGCGCCGCTGCCTGTGCCAACGTACAGCTGTCCATCCGGCGCACAGGTTGCGGCCGTAATGTCGCCACTCCAGATGGGGCCCGCCGCCGTCCACGCCATGCCAGCCGGAACACCTGGGTCATTGACGAGGGCTCTTCTCTGCAGGGCGGGGATGCCCACGCGTACGAACACCACAACACCGGCGACCAGCACCCACCCGATGATGACACTTACCCACAACTTCCATTTGTTCACGGTCTGGTCCCTCCCTGGCAGCAGCCTCATGCTCAGTACGCAGAGAGAATACAACCCCAGTATATCGTTTCACCCGTCAATGGAAAAACGCTGAATGCCACAGGTTCCGGCAGGGCTTGGAGGGTTCCGTTGCATCGTTCCGTCCGGTGCCTATGCTGGGGGTGGAGGTGACCCATGGCGGATGTACCAGGGATTCTGGGCGGTATCACGGAAGGCATGGTGGAAACACGACGCATTGCAAGTCATGTCCTGTTCTCAGGAATGGACAGCGCCGTGCCGGTGGTGTTCGTTCACGGCAACTTTTCCTCGGCGACCTTCTTTGAGGAAACGATGCTGGCACTGCCTCGCGAGTACCGGGGCATTGCGCCCGACATGCGGGGATATGGCCTGACTGAGGACAAGGTCATTGACGCCACGCGCGGACCCGCGGACTGGGTCGACGACCTCGACGAGCTTCTGAATGCCGTACAGGTGGGCCGCGCGCACCTGGTGGGGTGGTCCATCGGGGGCGGCATCGTCATGGCGTATGCGCTGGCACACCCCGAGAGAGTGCTGTCCCTCACCCTGCTGGCACCCATCGCCCCGTTCGGGTTCGGTGGGACGAAAGGTCTGGACGGCACGCCGTGCACGCCGGACTACGCCGGCACCGGCGGAGGAACGGTGAACCGCGACTTCATCCGGCACATCGAGGAGCACGACCGCGGGGACGGCGACCCCAACTCTCCCCGCAACGTCATCAATGCGTTCTACTACAAGCCGCCGTTCCGCGCTGCGCGCGAGGAGGACTTCCTCAGTGCCGCCCTGCTCGAGAAGACGGGCGATGACCGCTATCCTGGGGACTTTGTCACAAGCACGTCGTGGCCGTTCGTCGGACCAGGGCGGTGGGGTCCGATGAACGCAACGTCGGCAAGGTACTTCAATGTAAGCGGCTTTGCGGACATCACGCCGAAGCCACCGGTCCTGTGGGTGCACGGCGCCAATGACCTTGTCGTCTCCGATGCCTCGATGTTCGACTTGGGGATGCTGGGCAAGTTCGGGTATGTTCCCGGCTACCCCGGCGACGGGGAATATCCGCCTCAGCCGATGGTGTCGCAGATGCGCGCGGTCCTTGACCGGTACCGGAAGAACGGCGGAGCCTATGCCGAACTGCTGCTGCCGGATTGCGGGCACAGTCCGCACATCGAGAAGGCTGATGACTTCCGTGCCGCCTTTCATGCCTTCCTGCGCGAAGAAACCTAACGCTGCGTAACCAATATCCCCTGGTGTTCACGGGCCTGGCGCACTGCCGGGCCCGAGTTGCATTTCTGACAGCGTGTAGAGCGACGAGCCGGTTTGCGATGAACGTCACAGGAGCTGACCAGTCGAACGACAACCTTGACACATCTTGACAAAAACATGAAGGTGGCTAAAAGTTACAGGTGGGTCAGGTGTTGTTTTTTTGGAAGGGGGTGTGCGTTGGGCGAAGTTGTCCGCGAAGGAGTCAAGATCTGGTACGACGAGAAGGGAGCTGGCGACCCTCTCGTTCTCATTGGTGGCATCGGGCATCCCGTGTGTATGTGGGGCGAGGCGCTGGGACTGCTGGCGCAGTCGTTCAGGGTCGTCGCCTTCGACAACCGGGGAACGGGCAGGAGTGACAAACCCCAGACCAGGTACAGCATGGACGCCTTTGTCGAAGACACACTGGCTGTCATCCAGGCGCTCGGGCTGGACAGGCCGCACGTCCTCGGCTTCTCGCTCGGTGGGTTCATCGCGCAGGCGCTGGCCTGCCGCGCAGGTGATGCACTCGGCAGACTGGTCCTTGTCAACACTGCGTTCGGCGGGCCGAAATACGCGCCGCCGGGCATGGATGTGATCAATGCCCTGCTCACGGGACCAAGAGGCGAGACGCCTCTCGAGCGCGGGGTGGATGCCCTGCGCTATGACTTCACCGATGCGTTCCTGCAGGACCACCGGGACGTCGTCGAGCGCATCGTTGCATGTACGCTGGAGCAGCCGCAGCCCCCGTACGCCTACCAGGGGCAGGCCGCAGTGGGCGGGAGTTTCAACCTGGAGGCCCAGGTGCGGGATATTCGGAACCCCACGCTGGTCATCGTGGCGGACCAGGACAGGATTGTTCCCCCGGTCAACGGCATGGAGCTTCAGAAGGCGATTCCGAATGCCAGGCTCGCCACCATCCGGGACGCAGGTCACATGGTGTTCATCGAACGGCCGGAAGAATTCAGCACGGCGGTAACCCAATTTCTGAAAGGAGAGTGCTAGGATGGAACAACGGCATGCGAAGATTCTGGGGACGGGCATCTACCTTCCCGAGAAGATTGTCACCAATGAGGAACTGAGCGCGCGGCTGGGGTACGATGTCAGTCAGTACCTCTCGGGCATTACGCTGCGGCATGTGTCCGCACCGGACGAGGCTGCCTCGGACCTGGCGGTCAAGGCGGCGCAGGATGTCATGAAGAAGACCGGTGTGAAGCCCGAAGACCTCGACCTGGTCATCATGACGACCGACTCGCCCGACTATGTGACACCACCGACGTCGCCGGCGATCGCCTGGAAGCTCGGGGCGGTGAACGCGGGCGCCTTCGATGTCAACGGGGCATGTGCAGACGCGGTCATCGGCATGAGCATTGCCTGCCAGCACATCATGATGGACCCTACCATCAACACAGTCCTAGTTGTTGCCCCCTATGCCATGACGAAGTGGCTGGACTGGGACAACAAGGTCCTTGCCCCAATGCTAGGCGATGGCGCCTCGGCCGTCATCATCACCAAGTCGGACGAACCCGGCTACATCGCATCGTCGATCGTTGCCGACGGGCAGTACTGGGACAGCTATGGAGTCTACGTCGGGACAAAGTTCCCTGTCACGAAGGAGATGGTGGACAGGAAGGAGCAGTACCTCAGGTTCCACCCCAACTTCCACAAGTATCCCGCTGATGTCAAT
>DAOOUZ010000023.1:0-15449 GCA_035369785.1 Candidatus Cryosericum sp.
TCATGACGCGTTCGAGCTTCTCATTGATTTCCTTCTCAGCCCAGTAGTACCCATAGTTGTTCTGGACCCACTCAAAGTACGAGACAGTCACGCCCCCTGCATTGCCAAGGATGTCCGGAACGACGAACGCTCCATTCTTCTCGAGAATCTCGTCCGCGTCGGGATTGACGCCGCCGTTCGCGAGCTCGACGACGATCTTCGCCCTGACGTCCTTCGCATTCTCCTTGACAATCGCGTTCTGGAGGGCTGCAGGGATGTAGACATCCACGTCCAGAGCGCGAAGCTGCTCGTTCGAGATGTTGTCGTGTCCCTTGTACCCTCTGACCGTGCCGTTCTTGTTCTCGTACGCCTTGAGGTCGTCGGGATCGATGCCATCCGGATCGTACACGCCGCCGTTGACCATCGTGATGCCCACAACCTTCGCTCCGTCCTCGTCATGCAGGATCTTTGCAGCGTAGAAGCCCACGTTGCCAAATCCCTCGATCGCCACGGTTGCGCCTTTGAGATTGATGCCCAGCTTCTTCGCCGCGATGCGCAGGCAGTACACGCCGCCAAGGCCTGTCGCTGCAGTGCGCCCCAGGGATCCGCCAAGAATGATGGGCTTGCCAGTCATGAGCGCAGGCGTGTTGTGACCCGTCATCTTGCTGTACTCGTCGACCATCCAGGCCATGATCTGCCCGTTCGTATTCACGTCAGGAGCCGGCACATCCCGGTCAGGTCCGATGAACGTTCCCAGCGCACGCACAAATCCACGTGAAAGACGCTCAAGCTCGCCGGTGGACAACTTGGACGGATCCACCACGACTCCGCCTTTGCCGCCGCCGTACGGAAGGCCGACAACGGCGCACTTCAGCGTCATCAGCGTTGCCAGAGCCTCAACGTCCTCGAGCGTTTCGTCCTGATGGAAACGGATGCCACCTTTGGTGGGGCCAACAGCATCATTGTGCTGGCACCGATACCCCTGAAACACCTTGGTCGTTCCATCGTCCATGCGAACGGGAATCGACACGCACATTGTGCGCTGGGGGTTGCACAGAATCTCCGTGATCTCGGAGTTCTGGCCTAGTTTGGCACCTGCGATCTTGATTCTGTCCTGAGCTACCTGGAACCAGTTCTTCTCGCCTGCCATAACAGCCTCCGTGACATGTGGCGTTGGCTCTCCACAATGGCGGAGGGCCGTCCCGTTATGGGGCTTTCAAACGCCATGCTCCATTGTAGACCCACAGAAGGACATTGCAAGCGGTTGTGAAAAAAGCAACAGCTTTTCCCTACAATGCTCCGTTGACAAGCTGCAAGATGTCATCCCGATGCTCGAAGATATCCTCCTCGAACACGACCTTGGGATAGTGCCAGCCCGCGTAGAACTCTTCGTACTGTTTGTTCAGGCCTTCAAGGTAGTCACCGCTGATGTTCTCGATGCTCCGATTGCGCTTGCGTATGTTGGCAAGCAGTGTGGGCACGTCTCGACGCAGGTACACCAGCAGGTTGGGGTTCGGGAGTCTGCGCACCATCAGCTGATACAGCTTGTCGTACGTGCTCCATTCGTCCGCCGACATCAGGCCATCGCGCACGAGAGCCTTGGCGAAGATCTCGCGGTCCTCATAGATCGACCGGTCCAGGATTGCTGGAATTTCGCTCATGAGCACATGGTTGAGCAGCTGCTCGTACCTGAGGGCAAGGAAACTGATCTGGGTGGCAAATGCCCACCGTCGCATGTCCTGGTAGTAGCTTGGAAGAAACGGGTTCTCGCCAAACGCCTCAAAGTACACCGAAAAGCCGAGTTCCCGCGAGAGGATCTGCGCAAGTGAGGTCTTCCCCGCGCCTATGTTGCCTGCAATCACCAGATACATGGTTTCCCCCCAGAGGTTGTGCTGTGTACCCACACATCGTCCAAACGGCCACACTCCCTGCGCAAGCACACCGACAGAGCGTCGGACGCCACCAGCAGCCCTTCGCGCCGGCTCGGTGTCCGTCCCTCCATTTCCCCGGCACCGTCAATAGTAGCAACAATCTGCTCCCTTGCAAAAGTCGCTCGCTCCCTATACTATAAAAGTCGTTTTGAGCCACGAGGAGGAAACCTTGTACCTGAGCAAAATCTTCGCACCGCGTCTGCGGGAAGTCCCCCAGGACGCCGATACGATCAGCGGCCAGTTGATGCTTCGCGCTGGTCTGCTCCGCAAGTCTGCTTCCGGCATCTACACCTATCTGAACCTTGGCTTGCGCGTCAAACAGCGCATCGAAACAATCGTCCGAGAGGAAATGGACAGTCACGGCGCACAGGAAATCCTGATGCCACTGCTGATGCCAGCAGAGCCATGGCAGGCGACCGGACGGTGGGACCTGTATGGGGACGAAATGTTCAAGTTGACGGATAGAAAGGGGCGTCCGTTCTGCCTTGGACCTACGCATGAGGAAATGGTAACCTCGGTGGTAGGTGCCGAACGGCATTCCTACAAGGAACTGCCATTGAACCTGTACCACATTACGAACAAGTATCGTGACGAGATCCGCCCACGCTACGGCCTGATCCGCAGCCGCGAGTTCGTGATGATGGATGCCTACAGCTTTGACCGTGATGAGGGCGCCGTTGAATCAAGCTACACACTCATGGTCGAAGCGTACAACAACATTTTCCACCGTGTCGGCCTCACGTTCAGGCCAATTCAGGCAGACTCTGGGGCCATCGGAGGTTCATCATCACACGAGTTCACCGTCCTCGCCGAGAACGGCGAGTGCACCTACGCGGCATGTGATGCCTGCGGATACGCAGCCAACCTTGAGATCGCCAAGGCAGTACCGTCGGGCCCCCGTCCTTCGGTCACAGAGACCGTTCCTGTCATGGAACTGGTCGCGACTCCCGGTGTCCACTCCATACAGGAGGTGACCGACTTCTTCGGCGCCCAGCCCGGCACAACACTGAAGTCCATTCTCTATATCGTCGACGACAAGCCAGTGCTTGCGGTCGTAAGCGGTGATGACGACGTCAACGAAACAAAACTCCTCAAGGTCGTTCACGGGCGTGAGGACCGCCTTGCCACGGACGATGAGCTTATGACGACGCTCGGCGTGCATGCAGGATCAGTCGGTCCGGCAGACGTGCGGGTTCCCGTAGTTGTCGATGAGTCGGTCCAGCAGGAAGCGGCCTATATCGCTGGAGCCGGAAGAGATGGATTCCATGTTCGGGGTCTTGTCCCCGCGCGGGACCTCAAAGCCGCACTCGTTGCGGACATCAGGACCGTCCGAGCAGGCGACTGCTGCCCTGTCTGTGGCAAGCCGCTGCACACGGCGACCGGGATTGAAGTCGGCCATACGTTCAAGCTGGGCACAAAGTACAGCGTACCGCTCCACGCAAACTTCGTGGATGAGGACGGCAGCGAGAAGCCATACGTCATGGGGTGCTACGGCATCGGCATTGGACGGACAATGGCAGCCGTCATCGAACAGCACCACGATGAGAAGGGCATTATCTGGCCTGTGGCAGTGGCGCCCTACGAGGTCATTGTGATTCCACTGAACAAGGGGGACGACGCCGTCTGGCATGCGGCTCTCGACCTCCATGATGCCCTGGAGAAGGCAGGCGTCAGCACTGTCATCGATGATCGTGAGGAGTCTGCGGGCGTCAAGTTCAACGACGCGGACCTCCTGGGCTTCCCGGTCCAGGTCGTCGTAGGAAACTCATTCCTGAAGACGGGCAACTTCGAGGTGACGCTTCGCAGCAGGAAGGCCGACAAGAACAGCGTACCAGCGTCCCAGGCGCCGGCATTCATCGAGGAACTCGTTCGGACCAGCGCCTGATGTGCAGAATTGACACGTGTATCCTAACCGCTAGAATAGCACCACACCTTTGACTCAAGGAGGAACAATGAAAGCGACCATTGATCAGGAGGCCTGCATCGGTTGTGGAGCCTGTGTTGCTTTGTGCGACGCGATATTCCGGCTCAACGACGAACTTGGCAAGGCCGAAGTTATCGAGGGAGCGGACTGCGGTGCCGCCGGATGCTGCCAGGAGGCGGCTGAGTCGTGCCCCGTGGGAGCAATCACCGTTCAGGAATAGCTGAGGCAAGTCCTCATATCACGAGTGAACCCCCCTGCACGCTTCGTGCAGGGGGGTTCACTGTTCGTGCTATCGGCAGTTGAGCGGCCTACGCTTCGTACCGCCCGAGGACCAGACACACATTGTGACCACCGAAGCCAAACGACTCCTTCAGGATGTGGCGCACATGTGCAGCCCTCGCGATGTTGGGTACATAGTCCAGAGGACACTCCGGGTCCGGGGTGGTGTAGTTGATCGTAGGATAGATCATGTCATTCTTGAGTGTCAACATGCAGGCAATCGCTTCTACGGCGCCAGCCGCACCCAGCAGGTGTCCGATCATGGACTTGGTCGAGCTGACTGGCACGCTCCCCGCACGCTCCCCGAACAGTTTCTGAAGGGCCAACGATTCCGTCTTGTCGTTGGCGGGTGTCGATGTACCATGCGCGTTGACATAGTCGATGTCGGCGGTCGTCAATCCTGCACGCCCAATCGCCATCCGCATGGCACGCACTATCTGAGTCGCCTCCGGATCGGGCAGAGTGATGTGATACGCATCAGAAGTGACCGCCTGTGCGAGAACCTCTCCATAGATGCGTGCCCCCCTGGCCAGCGCGTGGTCAAGACTCTCCAGGATGAGGACCCCGGCGCCTTCGCCGAGGACGAACCCGTCGCGCTCCTTGTCAAACGGGCGCGACGCGTGAGCCGGGTCGTCGTTGCGTGTCGACAGTGCGCGCATGTTGGAAAATCCACCAACCGCACTCATGGTGACCGCAGCATCCGCCGCGCCCGCGACAATGACGTCCGCATCGCCACGCCGGATGGCCTCGAAAGCCTCACCCAGCATCTGCGTTCCGCTCGAACAGGCGCTGACGACGGAATTGGTTCCCCCGTACAGGCGGAACCGCATGGCTATCGTGGCAGGAATGGAATCGATGATGACCTTTGGGATAAAGAAGGGCGAAACCCGTGAGGGACCCTTCGCTCCCAGCTGAAGAACCTCGGACTCGAAGGTGCTGTCGCCGCCGATGCCGCTGGTCACATAGACGCCAATGCGGTCACGGTCCTCGGCCTCGAGGTTGAGGCCTGCGTCGAGAATGGCCTCCTGCGCCGCAGCAAGAGCCAACTGCTGAACACGGTCTGTGCGCGCGACCTCGCGCTTCTCGAAGTACTGCTCCGGGTCAAATCCCTTGACCTCGGCCGCGATGCGACAGCTGCTGTCCGAGGGATCGAACCGCGTGATTGGTCCGACTCCTGAAACGCCTGCGGCCAGCGCCGCCTCAAATGCCGGCACGCTGTTCCCGACTGGTGATATCACCCCGAGTCCGGAAACGACGACGCGGGTCTGCCCCATGTCGCTCCTTCCTTCTCCGCCAGGTCTCTAGGACATGTGGGACATCACGTAGTCAACCGTCTGTCCCACGGATGCGATTTTTTCGATGTCCTCATCTGGAATGGACGTGCCAAACGCGTCTTCCAGCGCCATGGTGATGTCAACCAGTGCAAGCGAGTCGGCGCCGAGGTCCTTCACGTACTGGGCATCATCGGTGATGCGTGCCTCATCCACGCCCAGCTTCTCTTTGGCAATCTCGATGACCTTTGCGCGAACTTCATCCTTCGTCATTTCATACCTCCCAACAGAATGGTTCCAGGCGACTCAGCACGACATGCCGCCGTCGACTGCGAGAACCTGGCCTGTAATATACGATGCTTCGTCGCTGACGAAAAACGCGACGGCCCTGGCAATATCCTCGGGCATCCCGCTCCGGTGCAGCGGAATGCTGGCAAGATACGCGGATATGACGTTACTGTCAAGCGACATTGTCATGTCCGTCTCCACAAAACCGGGCGCTATAACGTTGACAGTAACGCCCCTGGGCCCGAGTTCCTTTGCAGCCGTCCGCGCCAGCGCTATAGTGCCCGCCTTGCTCGCGGCGTAGTTAGCCTGGCCCACATTGCCAGCAAGCGCCACGACAGACGAAATGAGCACGATGCGTCCGCCCCGCTGCCGCATCATCTGGCGGCCCGCAGCACGAGTTACATTAAACGCCCCCGTCAGGTTGGTGCGCAGAACCTCCGCCCACTTCTCATCGGACATGCGCACCAGGAGAGCATCCCTCGTTATCCCTGCATTGCTCACCAGGATGTCCAGCGACCCTGTAAGCTTGATACCGGCGTCCACCAGCGCGTCGGCCTGGGCGGGGTCGCCCACGTCTGCCTGAACCACGACGCACCTCTGCCCGAGTTCAGCGATCCGCAAGCTGACCTCTTCCGCTGCCTGACGGTTGGCATGGTAGTCGATGACCACATTGGCGCCACGCGCAGCGAGTTCGAGCGCGATACCTCTGCCGATGCCTCGCGAGCCGCCCGTCACCACAGCCGTCTTTCCCTGCAGCGTTACTGCCACTTCATCTCCTCGACTGCTTCCAGGGCTGCCCCTGGAATCGTCTTCTTCGCCAAAGCAGTGAGCACATTCTTTGGACCGACTTCAACACAGCGGTCCACACCCTGTTCCTTCAGCACCTCCATCGTGCGCACCCACTGGACCGGGTTCTTGAACTGGGCCACCAGGCACGAGCGAATGGTCCCGGGGTCACCCTCAATAGCTGCGGCCACGTTGTTGACGACAGGAATACGCGGTCGTGCAAGCGTGACCTGGTTGAGAACACCCTCGAACTCTCTCGCTCCGGGCGCCATGATGGAGGAGTGAAACGGTGCCCCGACCTTGAGCGGAATGGCGCGACCCCGGCCAAGAGCCTTCACTGACTGCACCACCCTCAGAACAGCCGCCGTCTCCCCGGATACGACTGTCTGGTCCACTGCGTTGTAGTTGGCGGGTTCGACAATTCCTGCCGTGCGCCCATCGGCGAGCACCGCTGCAAGGTCATCGCCACTCAGTCCGATGACTGCCGCCATGCTTCCGGGACTCCTGGAAACCGCTTCCGCCATAAGAGCACCACGCTGCTGCACGAGTCGAACGCCGTCCTCAAAGGAGAAGACGCCCGCATAACACAATGCACTGAATTCACCCAGGCTGTGTCCTGCGGCAATGTCCGCCGCGATGCCCCTTCTTGACAACGCCTGGGCCCACGCCATCTCCGTGACAAACAGTGCAGGCTGTGTGTTTTCCGTCCGCATGAGCGTCGCTTCATCGCCCGATTCAATCAAGTCCCACAAGTCGAAACCCAAGACCGAGCTCGCCTCGGCAAACAACTGGCGGGACACCTCGGGATCCGGGACACGACGTGCCATCCCAACGTACTGGGATCCCTGTCCAGGAAACAGAAATGCTGTCATGGCAACCTCCCTCGCAACGATTTCATCGTGCTACAGCCCCGGTCGCGTCCGCACTTCCACGTTGAGGACCTCCAGGGTGCTGTCACCGCCCTCAACAGAAGGAGACGGCCTGCATGTGCCAGCCATTCCACGCCGCGGCACTGCTCACCGTCTCCTTTGCCACATGGTGCGTTCGTCCTGTGAGACGCCCTATCTGGTCCTGGTAGTTTCTCAGGCCTCCGGTGCTTCGGGTGTACTTGCAGTCCCAGCCTGCTCCGAACCAGCGTCAGGGGCGGCTTCCGTGGGCTCGTCTTCTGTCTCTTGACCTGCCACCCCAGCCTCGCTGAACGCGCCAGACTCCTCGCCCGCGGGCCTGTCGCCAGCGGTTTCCTCGCTGGCGGTTTCCGGCGCCACCTCTCCGGCTTCGCGGTCAAGAACGCCGTCATTGCCATCGACACCCTTCATGCTCAGCTTGACCTTGCGCTCCTCCTTGAGCACTTCGAGAACCCTGACCTTGATGACGTCTCCCACCTTCAACACATCCTCGACCTTCCGGATCTTGTCATTGGAAATCTGGGAGATGTGAAGGAGCCCGGTCACTCCCTCGGACAGTTCAATGATGGCCCCAAACGTGAGGATGCGAATGACAGTCCCCTCGACAATCCTGCCGACCGGATAGTCCTCTTCGATGGTTTCCCAGGGATGAGGCTTGGTCTGCTTGATGCTCAGGGACACCTTGCCGGTCTCCGGATCAACCTTCAGAACCTTGACCTTGACCTTGTCCTTCTTCTGAACGATTTCCTCGACTGGGCGCCGCCTGCCGTATGTCAGCTCCGACAGGTGCACCAGGCCTTCGACGCCGTACCCGATGTCCACAAAGGCCCCGAACTCTGCAAGACCATTGACCGTTCCCTCGTAGATGTCGCCAGCCTTGATCTTGCTGAAAAACTCCTTCTTCTGCTTCTGCCGGATGACCTGCATGGCTGCACGGTGGGAAGCGATGATCCGACGGAGTTTCTTGTCGAACTCGGTGATCTTGACGGGGATTTCCTGCCCGACCAGCGACGCAATGTTGTTGCGGTAGTCGCTGGCTACCTGCGACTGTGGCAGAAAACACGGTACGCCGATGTCAACAAGCAGGCCACCCTTGATCGCCTTCGTGACCTTGGCCGTCACGATGGTCTGGTCCTCGAAGTACTTCTCCACATCGGCCCAGATCTCTTCCTGGTCGGCTTTCAGCTTCGAGAGCACGGCAGTGCCCTGCTCGTCCTCTTCTTTGATGACGGAAACCTTCATGGTTTCACCGACGTGCGCCATCTGATCAACAGAGACATCCGTCCGCGTGGTCAGGCGGTTCAGCGGAATGTAGTAGTCCCCCTTGCCGCCAGCGTTCACCATGACGCCATCACGTTCCAGCTTCACGACAGACACGTCAATAACGTCACCGCGCCGCAACAGGCGTGGGGCGTAACCAGCTTTGGGGGACTGGTCCGGGGGCAGCGCGGCCTCGAGCTCTGACGTGCCGCTCACCTCCGCTGCCGCTGCAGCGGTTGCCCCCGTCTCCGGCGTCTCAGCACTGGCTGGTTGTTCTATGGTTTTCTCTGGTTCCGGTGCATCCTCCCCTGCAGATTCGCTGACCTGCTGCCTCGGGGGAAGGATCGGCTGCGCGATCGCGTCAAGAAGCGCGCGCGCATCGTCAAGCCCGTCGTTTTCAACCTTGCTGTCCGTTCCAACGTAGTTGTCTTTGTCCACCATGATGACCCCTCGCAATTAAGGATGACTATGACTCAGTCCTTAAGTATACGAACACCAGGAACAGTTGTCAACCACGACAAACGCCGGCGTATGCTGCCTGTACCGGCAGTTGCAGCCTGTGCCGAAGGATTCGTGTCGACCGTCCGTCGCCGCATCGGCCATCTCACGCAGGGCAGCGCCTGCGGATTGGTCGCTCCGGTTCCTGCGTGCCCAGCCGAGGGGGCACCACCTACACCTGGACGTCTGTCCTTTTCTCGAGGGCCTGGGTCAGGGTGAAGATGTCGGCGAACTCAAGGTCGCTGCCCTTTGGAATGCCCGTGGCAATACGGGTGATGCGCACCTGGGGCAGCCCGGACAGCAGCTTCGCGATGTACATTGCTGTGATGTCGCCATTGAAATTCGGATTCGTGGCAATGATCACCTCACCAACGTCGTCTCTGAAAATCCGTTCGGCGAGGCGGTCCAGCTGTAACTCGGCAGGGCCAACGCGCGAAATTGGGTCAATCCTGCCGTGCAGCACATGGTAGAGGCCTCTGTAAGCCCCGGTTTTCTCGATGGCAGCAAGATCTCGTATCTCCTCCACAACGCACAGGAGCTTCGTGTCACGGGACGTGTCCCGGCACACTTCGCACAGGTCGCCCTGCGCGAAATTGCCGCACTTGCGGCAGAATGTTATCTCACGCTTCGCAGCAACAAGAGAGTCGGCAAGTGCCTGCACCTGGTCATCTGGCTGGTCCAGCAGGTAGAACACCAGCCGGTCGGCAGCCTTGGGTCCGATGCCGGGAAGGCTTGCCAGCTGTGCGGACAGTTCGGCAAACCGTCTGGGTAGAAACACTGGCTACCCGAGCCCCGGGATATGCGGCATGCCAGCGGTGACCTTCTTCATGACTTCGTCAGCCTGGCGGTCGGCATCGGCCTGAGCCTCGCGCACAGCCGCCAGCACCAGGTCAGCGGTCATCTCTGTATCGGAGCAATCGAAACCCTCCTGGATACTCAGTCCGATGAGGTCCTTCTTCCCATTGACAACCGCCGTGACTGCTCCTCCCCCTGAAGAAGCAGATATCCTCATATCCAGCAGCTCCTGTTCCGCCCGGGCCGCATCCTCCTGCATCTTCTGAGCCTGTTTCATAAGGTTGTTGACATTGTACATGGCCGTTCCTCCCTCTCTACGGGTCAAACAGGGACTCCGTCGCGTCAAACGTCTTCTTCAGCAGCTGCAGCTTCTCATCCGGCGGAGCTGGTTCGGGTTTGTCCTGACTCTCCTCCCCAGAATCCTCCTCCGCAAGGACCACACGCTCCACACCGTACACAGCATGAGCCGCAGGCGCCAGGACCTCGGCCTGTTTCTGCTCAAGGGCGGCGCGGAAGAGGCGAGCCTTGGGCCCCAGCACGATACGCAGTATCCCTTGGTCTACCCCGACCTTCCGGACGTCGAGAGCCTGCAGCATCACGCCAATCGGCCTGCTAGCCTCGGAAACGACCGCCTTGTAGCGATCCCACCGTTGAATGTCGGCATCCTCCCCGGACACCGGAGCTGCCGACTCGGCAACTGGTTCCGGTTCAGCCTCCGAGCCAGTGGGAGACTCCGCATGGACTGCCGCCGGTTCACTTCTGTGGACGTCGCGAGAAACGAACTGAACCGGCTCAACCTTCCGTTCCTCACGCATCCGCGTAGTCGACGTGGCAAGCCCAAGGGCCATGGCGAGCAGTGACGCCTGAACCAGGGGGTACGGGTCCGAAAGATAGGTCGACTGCTCCTGCAGACGCGCCAGGCTCTCGGCAAGGTCAACCAGTGCGCCATCTGAAAACCGCCCCAATCGCGCACGAACTTCCTCGTCGCCGGATCCGGCCGTCACGTGAGCCAGAATGTAGGAACTGATCAGCGCTATGGACCGCTCAAGCAGGTCGGCCGGTTCGATGCCGCTCCGCTCCAGATCGTCCAACACAGAGCCTGCAGCCTTGACGTCATGTGACAGGAGCGCCTCGACAAGGAGCAGAAGCATCGTCTCCGTCGGAAGGCCAAGGAGGTCAAGCACGGTTTCCGCCGTTACCGGATCAGGACCGAACACGGAGAACTGGTCGACGAGCCCGATCGCACCACGCATGGACCCGCTGCTGAGAGCAACGATTTGCTTCAGCGCGTCATCCGTGACGTTGGGCGCCTCAGTGTCCCTGATGGTCTTCAGGTAGCTGAGCATGGCCACATCAGAGATGCGCTTGAAATCGAACCGCTGGCAGCGCGATATGATAGTTTCTGGCAGTTTCTGGGGCTCCGTTGTCGCCAGGATGAAGACAACATAGTCCGGCGGTTCTTCGAGTGTCTTGAGCAGGGCATTGAAGGCCTCGCGAGTCAGCATATGCGCCTCATCGAAGATGAAGATCTTGTAGCGGCTGCGCGCCGGAACAAACCTCGTCGACTCGCGCAGGTCCCGAATCTCATCGATGCGGCGATTGCTTGCAGCGTCGATCTCTATGACATCAATATCGGTCCCCGCCGTTATGGCCTTGCAGTGCTCACAATCCATGCACGGCCGGCTTGTCGGACCTTGCGAGCAGTTCAGCGCCTTCGCGAAAATGCGTGCAACGGTTGTCTTGCCCGTTCCCTTCGGGCCTGCAAACAGGTAGGCATGGGAGATGCGCGCGTGGTCAACGGACCCCTGCAGAATGCGCACGATCGTCTCTTGGCCGATGACGTCCACGAACGTAGTGGGGCGGTACTTGCGATACAGTGAAACATACGACTCAGCTGGACTCATATCATGCTCAGTATATTGTCAGCAACCACCATTGCAAGCAAGGAACCTGGCGGGATTCACTGAGGGACGGTCCCGAGGGCGTATACTGTTAAGGTGAAACGAGTGCTGCGAACCACAGCCATACTCTTGTGCTGTGCCCTCCTGCTGCTGGCCGCAGGGTTTGTATTTATCGGCTGCTACGGTCGCATCCAGCAACAGCAGGATGCCGACATCATCTGTGTCTTTGGCGCAGCCGTCTGGGGGACGTCGCCGTCCCCCGAGCTGGAGGCACGAGTGACTTGGGCCTGCCGCCTGTACCTGGAGGGGCGGGCCCCGTTCATCTTTCTCTCCGGGGGTCCGACAGGGGGCACCCTCACCGAACCTGACGTCATGGCAAACGTGGCGCTTGGCCTGGGCGTTCCCCGCAGTGCCCTTGTCCTGGACGCCAGAGGCACCAGCACAGCAAGCACGCTGGACAATCTGAGACACTTCATGACCAACAACGGCATGACCTCATGCCTCATGGTGTCGTCCCCATTTCATATGGCGCGCATCATGACTCTCGCTGCGCTCAAGGGCCTCCACCCTGTCACATGCCCTCCTGCAACATCGCCCGTCTCAGCCAATCTTGCCTTGCAGGCGCGCGCCATTGCAAGAGAAGAACTTGCTCTCATCAAGGACCTTGCCGTACTGGTGTTCTCCCCATAGCGCGGGAGGGCCGCCCTCGCCAGTGGACGATGCGAAGTGAACCCGGCCGCAGGAGACCGACCGGTTCTCCTGGCCAGCCCCATATGGCGAGACGCCCCCGGCGGTACAGAGGCTCTACCGCCCGCAACCGGATCTTGACCTCCATCAGGCGTGCCACCTCGTCGACAGCAGCCTGGGGCAGCTGGGGGGCGCCGGATAGAATGACATCAAGCAGCGCCTCAATGCCGACAACCGCCACTCCGCCGACTGTGCCATGTGCCCGGACTTTGGCGCGAGCAAACACCACCACAGGCACGACGTGCGGCACCCCGGGGAGCGGCCCTGTCAGGCTGGCGACATAGCGGGCCTCGAGCCGTGACTGTCGGATCGGGTCGTGCGCCAGAAGTTCTCCGTTCCGGATAATGTGACCCTCGCGGACACCGATGGTACCGCTGTAGTTCTTGGTTTCAATGCTGAACACGCCTGTAGGGCCTACCACGACATGGTCGACGTCCCCGGACGGGAACCGGATACCATTGAATACGTGGAATCCCGAGGGAAGACACGACAGCACTTGTCCAACACCCCTCTCACCCACGGCGCCGCCGTAGTACTGGCCCGCAGCAGCCTCGAGAAGGAAGACGTCATGTATGCACTGATAGCCAAGCAACACTGCAAGGCAAACGACGGAGACGCGCACGGGCTGGGTGAGCGATGAGCCTGCTCTGAAGAGGAAGTATGTCAGCACCCCCATCGAGAGCATGGGAACGATGGCCTGAGACATCAGCTGGTCGCCCTTGAAACAGGTTGCAGCACCTGCACTGCCATGAATTTCAGCCATCGATCCATCCACCGCGCCGTACCATGGTCTCCCCAATTCAGACAACGCTACCTTGGTATTCTAGATAAAACAGGCCGTCTGTCACCCTCGTCGCTGCCCACGTTCGGTACACCAGGCCTCGTCAGAGTGCTCCACAAACCGCCGTTTCATTTTCGTTTCCAAAACGTATACTAGCCTCATGCCCATCTGGAGGAACCGCATGCTCAAGTCCGTCAAGGGAACAAGCGACATCATGTCGCCTGACATACTGCTCTGGCAGAAGGTCGAGGCTGGCATGGCTGTCGTCGCGAAGGCGTATGGTTATGAGGAAATCCGCACGCCCACCATCGAGATGGAGGAGCTCTTCCTGACATCGGTAGGGGCAGGCACCGATATCGTCGAGAAAGAGATGTACGCATTCCCCGACAAGAAGGGTAGGCGCCTCGTGCTGCGTCCAGAGGGAACTGCTGCTGTCTGTCGTTCGTATGTCGAGCACCAGATGAACCTCCAGCCCTCTCCCGCAAAGTTCTACTATGCGGGTTCCTTCTTCCGCTACGAGCAGCCCCAGAGCGGGCGCAAGCGTGAGTTTCACAGCTTCGGTGTCGAGGCACTCGGAGAACAGTCGCCCGTGCAGGACGCCGAGGTCATTGATATGGTCGTCACGATGCTCGGCAGGCTTGGGCTGACGAATCTCTCGGTCGACATCAACAGCATCGGGGACGACGCCTGCCGACCCGTGTACAAGGAGTCGCTCAGAGCAGCGCTGGCCAGGCACGAGGACGAGCTTTGCGAGGACTGCAGGAGACGCATGCGCGACAATCCGCTCCGGGTGCTGGACTGCAAGAAGGAAGACCCCGCGTTGCTGGACTCCCTGCCAAAGTCGGCCGACTTTCTCTGTGAGGAGTGCTCGGATCACTTCCAGCGACTGCTGTCATACCTGAGCCAGCTGAAGATCCCCTACCGTGTCAACCACCGACTCGTGCGGGGCTTGGACTACTACACGCGAACCGTGTTTGAGGTGGTGTCAGAAGACCTCGGGTCCCAGAACGCCCTGCTGGGTGGCGGCAGGTATGACTACCTGGTCCACCAGCTCGGTGGCCCACAGACACCCGCCGTAGGTTGGGGACTCGGTCTGGAGCGCCTTACATCGGTCCTAGCCACCCGCTACCCGGACCTCGTGGCATCCCTGGCGATACCTCGCGCCTACATCGTCCATTCAGCGGCAGCCGTCGCAGAGGCATTCGAGCTGCGCCACACCCTTGCTGGCAACGGGTGGGCACTGGACATAGATGCACGAGGCGACGGGTTCGCAAAGCAACTGGCCAGGGCGTCAAGAAGAGGGTCGCGCCTTGCTCTCATTCTGGGCGACGACGAGCTTGCTGCCGGAACCTGCACCATCAAGGTACTGGCCTCGGGCACTCAACGAACCATACCTGGTTCTGATGTCGCATCCGCGCTACAGGAACTTGCCTCGAACAAGGATACTGCAAACCATGCGGACAGGTAGGACAACGCTTTGGATTTCGGGCACTTTCACATATAATATCGGTGTGCCACCCTGCGATGCCCGTGAACCACTTGACGGGTTTGAGCCAACACAAATCACTCGGAAGCAGATGCCCTGTGGATACGAGCACTTCGCAGTGTTCTTGAAACAGGGAACTTTATGCTCCCACCTGCTTAGGCAGGTTCAAAACTTACGTCAAGGCACGACCTTGTGGGGTGGCTCTTGAATCTATCAGTGAGGGCAGAGTCCTGATGCAGACCGACGAGGGTATCGTTGTCGCCCGCGATAGCGACATGGTGACGGTTGAGTTGCAGCCAAGGGAGGGGTGTGTGTCCTGTTCCCTGGCTCAATTCTGCTCAGGTAGCAAGGGAAGTGTTGCCTCGCTCCGCGCGACAGCTGGGGCGGACATACGCCGCGGTGACATCGTGGAAGTCGCACTCGACGACTCTGTTGTCCTCAAGGCCTCGCTCGTCATGTATGGCATCCCCCTGGTCGCTTTCCTTGCGGGCGTGCTCATAGGGTACGGGCTGAGCTTCCTCATGCGGCCAGGTACAGCCATGGCCATCCTGCTTCCTGTCATGGGAGGATTTCTTGTGCTTATTCCCGGCATCCTCGGTTCGCACAGGATGGCTTCGC
>DAOOUZ010000024.1:0-15178 GCA_035369785.1 Candidatus Cryosericum sp.
CACGCGGAAGTTGTACCCCTGGTTGAACCCGGCACCCAGGTCGCCATAGTGGACGGGCTGGGGCGTCGGAATCCAGGTGGGCGGGTCGGTGATGATGGCTGGGTCCGGCGGCGTCACCGCGACCGGTGTCCACAGCGGCTGACCATCGCTGCCCAGCACTGTGCGCGCCATCACCGTCAGGATGCGGTCCTGATAGTGCCTGCCCCCCGGCGTGTTGGGATTGTTCGTGGACGAGAGCCCGTTGTAGGCCCAGATGGCAAAGTACCAGTTCTCCAGCACATTGCGGTCGCGGTCGCCGATGCCCGGCGCCAGCTTCCACTTGCTGTCCAGCATGCGCGCTCCGACGTCGATGTTGTAGTCGATGTCGCTCATGAGGCGGTCGACGTCACTGCGTCCCGCAGTATTGATCTGCATGATACCGACGTCCTGCGAGCTGTCGTTGTAGCCGACGACCGGGTTGCCGCTTGCGTCAAACTGCCGCCATCCCGACTCCTGATAGGCGATGGCCATGAGAATCACGGAAGGAATGTTGTAGCGCAGCGCTGCATCCCTGAGCTTCGCCCGTACCTCGGTATCGGGCGGGTTGACGCCTGTCACGGCGGCGCTCACCGGGACGGGAACCAGGGAACACAGCAGAGCGGCCACCAGCAGGAGAGCGACCCGTCTGGCGCGTGCACGCGGTCGGTCCGTCACGACCCACACTCCGGAGGCTGGTCCGTCACGAGGACGGCTCCTGCCGCCTGCATTTCCTGCAGTGCGCGCTCGCCGTCCCCGGCGTGCACCTCGACCGCCGCCACGGCGTCCCGCAGGACCTTGACGTCGAACCCCAGCCTGCGTGCGTCCAGCACCGTCTGCAAGACGCAGTAGTCGGTCGCAAGGCCGCAGACGTACAGCGTATGAACCTCCTGTTCGCGCAGCCAGCGCTCGAAGTCCTCGCTGGTCGCCTCGAACGCGCTGTAGCCGTCGTCCGCGTCGCCCGTGCCCTTGTCCAGCACAAGGCTGAAGCGGTCCGTATCGAGGCCCGCCCGGAACTGGGCGCCGAACGTGCCCGCGATGCAGTGCGGCGGCCACTTCTCGAAGTGCACGCTGTGCACGGGGTGCCAGTCGCGCGAGGCCACGACCGTGGAGAAGCAGGGCATCCACGCATTGATGACGGGAATGATGGCATCGCCGCCCGCCACAGGCAGCGCTCCGCCCGGGCAGAAGTCGTTCTGTACGTCCACAACCAGCAGGACCGTGTCCCGCCCGAACCGTTCTCCGCTCATGAGGACCGCGCCTCGATGAGGCGCCGCCGCAGGTCGAAGAGCTCGCGCGTCACCCCGACGTGGTACGTGTGCGGGTTGGCGAGACGCTTGTGCTCGCCGTACAACAGCGCAAACCGCTCCTGGCTCCAGGCCGCCGTTTCGCGCAGGCTGGGGAAAGCATAGACCAGTGCACCGTCCTGTACGATCTGGCGCCTGATGTTCTCGCGCTGGAGTCCCGCCACCTCCGTCTTCTTGTAGTCGAAGTCCGGGTCCATGAGCACGGCCGGCTCGTCGCCGTCACCGGTGACGGACAGCCCGTCGAGCAGCCACAGCCCGTCGCCCTTGTCATAGTAGCGGTACACGTCCTTCTCCGCCGGAACGTTGATCTTGGCCGGGTTCTCGGAGATCTTGATGATGGGCTGCCCATCGAGCTGGACCATCTTGTAGACGCCATCCAGCGCGCCGTCGTCGTATCCGGTCGCAAGCCGCGTCCCAACGCCGAACATGTCGATGCGCGCCCCCTGGTCGATGAGGGAATCGATGAGGTACTCATCGAGCTGGTTGCTGACGGAAATCTTCACGTCCGTGAGCCCGTTTGCATCGAGGGCGGTGCGCACCTTCTTGCTGAGGTACGC
Source organism: Candidatus Cryosericum sp. (assembly GCA_035369785.1). Taxonomy (GTDB): domain Bacteria; phylum Caldisericota; class Caldisericia; order Cryosericales; family Cryosericaceae; genus Cryosericum. Next base: position 1,880 of record DAOOUZ010000024.1, read on the forward strand.
GAGGTCGCCGGAGTCGAGACGCACGCCGCTCAGATGGTGGCCCTGCGCCCGCAGTTCCTTGCCGACCGTGATGGCGTCGGGCAGCCCCTGCTCCAGCGTCTCGTACGTATCCAGCAGCAGCACGGCATCGTCGGGGTGCATCTGCGCATAGGTGCGGAACGCCTCGAGCTCGGAGTCGAAGCTTTGTATCCAGCTGTGCGCCATGGTGCCGCTCGGCGGGACGCACTCCTCGAAGGCCAGCAGGACGTTCGACGTCGAGCTGACACCGCCGATGAAGCTGGCACGGCTTGCCGCCATGCCGCCGTCCCCCTGTGCCCGCCGCAGCCCGAAGTCCGCGATGGCCCTGCCCTCCGCCGCGTAGACCATGCGGCGTGCCTTGGTCGCCACGAGCGTCTGAAAGTTGATGGTGCTCAGCATGAGGCCCTCGAGCAGTTGCGTTTCGATGAGCGGACCCTTGACGCTGACGATGGGTTCGCCCGGAAAGACGACCTCCCCCTCGGGAACCGCCACGATGTCCCCGGTGAAGCGCATGTCCTCCAGCACGTGCAGGAAGTCGTCGCGAAACCCGATGGAACTCAGGTATGCAAGCTCCTCCTGCGCAAAGTGCATGCCAAGGATGTATTCGATGGCGTCGCGAAGGCCGGCGGCAATGGCATAGCCGCCGCCATACGGGTTTCTGCGGAAGAAGATGTCGAAGACCGCCTCGTCCTGGCCCTTGCCCGCAAGGTAGTATCCCTGCGTCATGGAGTACTCGTAGTAGTCTGTGTAGAGCGGCGAGAATCTCCGATGGTACGCCTGACCGCGTCGCTGATCCATGGTTGAGCTCCTTTCACGTCACACTGCCGGCGCATCCGGCACCCTCCAGTATAGCCGGAATCCGGCGGCCGTGTGCAGAACGCTGCTTGTAAAGGTTCCACCACGCCATAGAATGGCATGAAGCAACTTGTTTGCAACGCCGAACAGGAGGATGACGATGAATGACCTTTTCTCGGAACTGGACGTCGCAGGCCGCCGCCTGGCCAACCGGATTGTCCTTCCGCCCATGGCAACGGAACAGGCGCAGGAGGACGGCGTTCCTTCGGACGCCACGCCTGCCCACTATGCGACCCTCGCCGCCACGGGCGTGGCGCTGGCCGTCATCGAGCACTCGTGCGTGAGCCCGGAGGGGCGCTCCGGCCCGCGTCAGATTTCGCTGGCGGACGACACGAGCGTGCCCGCCTATGCGGCCATCGTGGCCGCCGTCCACGCCGGAGGAGCGCTGTGCGCGGGCCAGATCAGCCACGCGGGCTCCAATCGGCGCGAAGGAATGCCGGGGAGGTGCCTGGGCCCCAGCGCAGTCGTCAATCCTGCCTCGCACCTGACGCCCGAGGAAATGAGCGCGAGCGACATCCACGAGGTGGTGCGCGCCTTCGGGGCTGCCGCGGACCGCGTCCGGCGGGCAGGCTGCGACTTCGTCGAAATCCACGCGGCTCACGGCTATCTGCTGAGCCAGTTCCTGAGTCCCCTCACCAACCTGCGCACGGACGCGTATGGCGGAACGCCGGAGCGCAGGCGGCGTCTGCTCCTGGAGGTGTTCGAGGAGGTCCACGGCGTCCTGCACGAAGACCTGGGCATCATGGTCAGGCTAGGCGTGGCGGACAACCCGCCCGGCATGCAGATGTACGCGGGCGGCCTCACGGTGGAGGAAGGCGTTGCCGTCGCGCGGGCCCTCGCGGACGCCGGCGTTGACATCCTGGACCTGTCGGCGGGCCTCTGCGGAAGCAGGCCCCCGGAGGTGACGGGAGAGGCGTACTACCGGCCCTTTGCCGAGGCCGTCGCAGCGTCTGTGCACGCCCACACCATCTGCACGGGTGGCATTACCCAGCCTCAGACGGCGCAGTCCATCATCGAAAGCGGCACCTCCGACCTGGTCGGCGTCGGGCGCGCGCTTGCTGCCGACCACGACTGGGTACGGAAGGCCAGGCAGATTCTTGCAGACTAGCTGGAAAGGAGCCTCCATGGACATCACACTGACCATCAGCGGAGAAGCGGGGCAGGGAGTCAAGACCCTCGGCTCGCTTGCGGCACGCACGCTGTTTGACAGAGGATACTTCATCGTGCAGGACGAGAGTTACCACAGCCGCATCCGCGGCGGGCTGGACGCCATCACCATCCGGGTTTCGGACAGGGAGCGGCACGCCATGCGCCCGCAGATGGATGTGTTCATTCCCCTTGCCTCGTCGGTCCTGCCCTACCACGTGGCGGGAAACGGACATGAGGCGGAACTCGGGCCCGGGACGCGCGTTCTGTGCGACAGCGCTGCCGGCAACGACCTGCCCGGCGAGGTCAGCCTTCCCGCCAGCGAACGCGCCACGGCGCTCACGGGAGATGCCCGGGCAGCCAACGTGTTCCTGTTCGGCGCCCTGTGCCGCATGCTGGGCATTCCCCTGGATCAGGCAACTGCCGCGGCACGCAAGGTGCTGCCACAACGACTGGAGGAGGCCAACCTGCCCGTGCTCAAGGAGGGCTATGCTCAGCCCGTCATGGAGGCATGGAGCCTTCCGGAACGCCGCCTGAGCGGCTACGTGCTGGCAAACGCCAGCCAGGCCATCGGCGCGGCGGCCATCGTGGCAGGCGTGCGCTTCTACTCCGGCTACCCGATGACGCCCGGCTCCGGCATCATGAACTACCTTGCCGCGCACGCGGAGCAGTACGGCATCGTCGTGGAACAGGCCGAGGATGAGATTGCGGCCGCCAACATGGCCGTCGGCGCAAGCTACGCCGGAGTCCGTCAGATGGTGTCCACCTCCGGGGGCGGGTTTGCGCTCATGGTCGAGGCCCTGTCGCTTGCCGGCATGACCGAGACGCCCATCGTCATCGTCGACGCCCAGCGTCCTGCGCCGGCCACGGGCCTGCCCACCCGCACGGAACAGGCGGACCTGTGGTATGTCCTGCAGGCGGGTCACGGCGAGTTCGTACGCATGGTCAGCGCGCCGCGTACGCCGGAGGACGCCTTCGACCTGACACTCAAGGCCTACGACCTGTCCTCGAAGTATCAGATACCTGCCATCATCCTGTCGGACCAGCAGCTTGCTGACACGCTGGTCACGGTTCCGCGCTGGGACCTTGGCGATGTGCACCTCGACCGTCACCTTGCCGAGCCGGGCATGTACCAGGAGCCCTATCAGCGCTATGCCCTGACGCCTTCCGGCGTGTCGCCGCGCCTTGTCCCGATGCAGACAGAGTGGCCGGTCGTGGCGGACAGTGACGAGCACGACGAAAGCGGGCACCTCAGCGAGGACCTGGACAACCGGGAGCGCATGGTGGAGAAGCGCCTGAGACGCCAGCGGGATCTGCTCATGGACCTCGACGACCCGCTGGTACTGGGGGGAGGGCCGACCCTGCTCGTAGGCTGGGGGTCGAGCTTCGGGGCCCTCGAGGAGCTGGTGCAGGAGCACCCCGCAGACCTGCGCCTGGTGCACTTCAACGAAGTCTGGCCCCTCAAGACCGACCGTCTGCTCGCGGAGATGAGCCGCGCACGGATGGTCATCGCCGTCGAGGGCAATGCGACCGCGCAGTTCGCAGGCCTCATCGCGCGAGAAACGGGCCAGCGCATCGAACACACGGTCGGCCGCTGGGACGGCCGGCCTCTCACGGCCGCGTTCATCGAACGCCGCCTGCGCGACATGGAGGTGATCTGACATGTGGAAGAACGGCATGGACATTGCGTGGTGCCCGGGTTGCGGCAACTTCGCCCTGCTGGACGCGGTGAACCGGATCATCGAGTCCAGCGATGTCCCAAGGAGTCACTTCCTGTACGTTTCGGGCATCGGACAGGCCGCCAAGCTGCCCCTGTACCTCAAGGGCGTCAATGTGCTCGACGGGCTGCACGGGCGAGCCCTTCCCGCGGCGCAGGCTGCCAAGATTGCCAACAGGGAGCTGACCGTCGTCGTGCACTCGGGCGATGGCTGCAACTACGGGGAGGGGGGCAATCACCTGCTGGCTGCCATCCGGCGCAACGTGGACATCACCCTCATCGTGCACGACAACCAGGTGTACGGGCTCACCAAGGGACAGGCATCGCCCACGACTGCGCTGGGGACCACAACGGTTGCCCAGACGCTGGGTGTCATGCTGGAACCCTTCAATCCCATGGCGACCGCCGTGGCGCTCGACTGCTCCTTCGTCGCGCGCACCTTCGTGGGTGACCAGGAGCACCTTGTGTCCACGATGCGGGCCGCCATCCATCACCACGGCTTCTCGCTCGTCGACGTTCTGCAGCAGTGCGTGACGTTCAACAAGGTCAACACGTTCGGGTGGTACAAGGAACGCGTGCAGCGCCTCCCGGAGGACTACGACCCGACGGACCGGGAGACAGCGTTCAAGACGGCTCTGGCATGGGGTGACCACATCCCCATCGGCATCCTGTACACGCACGAGCGCCCAAGCTACGAGGACCTGCACCCCGTGCTGGACGACCAGCCTCCCCTCTGGCAGCGGTGGAACACGGACATGGCCGCCTACACCCCTCTGCTGGATGAACTTGCCTAGATGACATGAAGCTGTTCCGACGCATCCTGCTGACGATCCTCATCGCCCTGCTTGTGGCGGTCGGCGGGTTCGTGGCCTGGGCCGACACGCCGGCGCGCCCCTCTCCTGAGGCCCTTGCGGCCATGAAGACAACCGCGGAGGCGAAGGTTTCCACCGACGAGGCGGGCAGGCTCGTCTTCGAGCCGGTGACAACTGCGACGGGCGTCGGCTTCATTCTGTACCCCGGCGCGCGCATCGACCCACGCGCGTATGCGCCTGTCGCCCGCAGCATTGCCGAACAGGGCAGCGTTGTCATCATCGTCCCCATGGTACTGCACCTCGCGGTGCTGTCACCGGGCCGCGCGCAGGAAGTCATGGGTGCCTACCCGGACATCCAGACCTGGGCCGTCGGCGGACACTCGCTGGGGGGCGCCATGGCCGCTCGCTTCGTCCATGAGCATCCAGGAACAGTGACAGGGCTGGTGCTGTGGGCAGCCTATCCGGGCAGCAGCGACGACCTGTCCCAGTCGCCGGTCCGTGTCCTCTCGGTCAGCGCCGCCCGCGACGGGCTGGCCACGCCGGAGAAGATAGCCGCGACGCGCCTGCTCCTGCCCTCCGGAACCACCTGGGTGACCATCCAGGGTGGCAACCATGCCCAGTTCGGTTCCTACGGAACGCAGGCGGGCGACCACACGGCCACCATCTCCCCGGCCGAGCAGTGGAGACTGACAGCGCAGGCCACCGCCCGGTTTCTCGCGCACCTGGCACCCCAGTCCTGACCCGCCACGCTGAGCGTGACGGGACCGTGAAGAGGCGGCCTTTACACACCTGACCTCGCCTGCATACTGAACATACCCCCCTCCCAGTGGGGGTGGGGACGAGGTGAGCTATGAAGCAGACAGCAGGAGAACAGCACACAGGGGTGCAGGCGCAGACCGACGCCCGGCACGGGAACGTCCTGCCCCTGATACGCACGGCCCGGGGGCACCTGGGCGGCATCGAGCAGATGATTCAAGACAACCGCTATTGCATCGACATCAGCAACCAGCTGCAGGCCGTCATCGCCATCCTGCGCAAGGCAGACGCGCAGATTCTGCGCACGCACATGGAAACATGCGTCCGTGAATCGGCCGCGGGCGGGGACTTCGAGCAGAAGCTGAAGGAGCTGGAGTCGGTCATCGACCACCTGGTAGGTGAGAGCTGATGGCCACCAAGAAGGTAACCCTCGACGTCCATGGCATGACGTGCGCCGCCTGCGCCATGACGGTCGAGAAGACGCTCAACAAAACGCCCGGCGTCGATAGCGCCACGGTCAACATCAACACGGAGAAGGCGACCATCGTCTATGACCCGGCCGTGCTGAGCCTCGACCAGGCGGCGGCCGCGGTCGCCAGGACGGGATACACGCTGGTCCTCGGGCAAACGGTCGACAATGCGGAGCGCAAGGCGCGGGAGGCAAGGCGGCAGATGCTTGCTGCATGGGCGTTTGTGCTGCCTGGCATCGCTCTCATGATCGTCATGTGGACGGTGCCGCTCACCATGCGGCAGATGGCCGTCCTGCACTGGGTCGAGCTGGCGCTTGCCGCGCCCGTCGTCTTCATCGTGGGCTACCCGGTCCTGCGCGCCGCCTTCGTCGCCCTGTTCCACGGCAACTTCAACATGGACTTGCTTATCGCGCTTGGAACCATCGCGTCCTTCGCCACCGGCATCATGAAGGTCTCCGGCATGCAGGTCGAGAGCTTCGCGATGGTCGGGTCCATGATCATGGGCTTCCACCTGGTCGGCACCTACCTGGAGGCCTCCGCGAAGGGGCGAGCCTCGCAGGCCATCCGCGCGCTCATCGAGCTGGGGGCACGCTCGGCGCACATCATCGTTGACGGACAGGAAGTCGAGGTCCCCATCGAACAGGTGGACCCCGGCGACGTCATGGTGGTCCGCCCTGGAGAGAAGATACCCACCGACGGCACCATCCTCTCCGGGACGACCGCCGTGGATGAGTCGATGGCCACGGGCGAATCCCTGCCAGTGGAGAAGAAGCCAGGCGACTCCGTCATCGGCGGCACGGTCAACCAGATGGGGCTCGTGCAGGTAGAGGCGACGCGCGTCGGCGCTGAGACGTTCCTGTCGCAGATGGTCCGCCTTGTGGAGGAGGCACAGGGTACCAAGGTCCCGATTCAGGCGCTCGCGGACCGCGTCACCTCCGTCTTCGTTCCCGCCGTGCTGGGCATCGCTGCCCTGGTCTTCACGTTCTGGATGCTGTTCCCCGGCGTGGGGCACGTAGTCGCCCTGTGGGCGCGGAGCTTCCTGCCATGGGTGAACCCGAGCCTCAACCGCTTCTCGCAGGCCATCTACGCGACCGTGGCCACACTGGTCATCGCCTGCCCGTGCGCCCTGGGGCTCGCGACGCCCACAGCCCTCATGGTCGCCAGCGGCCTGGGCGCCCGCAACGGCATCCTCATCCGCAGCGGCGCTGCTCTGCAGACGCTCAAGGAGGTCGACACCATGGTCTTCGACAAGACCGGGACGCTCACCACGGGGAAACCCGTGGTCACGAACGCGGTCGCCGTGGCGGACGAACCTGACGCGCTCAGCATCCTCGCGTCGCTGGAAGCGAGTTCTGAACACCCTGTGGCGGCTGCCATCGTCCGCTACGCCGCAGAACAGGGAACCCCGCTGCTGCCCGTCCATGAAGTGACGGCCCTGCCAGGCGCAGGCATCGAGGCAGTCGTGAATGGCGTCCGCACCTTCGCTGGCCGTCCGACCGACGCCCAGCTGGAAGCCGCCGCTCCCGCGACACGCGACCTGCTCGCGCAGCTCGAGGACGAGGGCAAGACCGTTGCAGTCCTCGCGCGGGGGAATCGCATCCTCTTCGTCGTGGCTGTCTCGGACACCCTCAAGCCCACCAGCAGTGCGGCCATACGACAGCTGCGGGACCTTGGCATCACGCCCGTCATGCTGACCGGCGACAATCCCCGCACAGCGCAGATGATTGCCCGGCAGGCGGGCATCGAGCAGGTGCATGCGCGCGTCCTGCCGGCTGGAAAGCTTGAGGTCATCCGCCAGCTGCAGCAGGAGGGGCACGTGGTCGCCATGGTGGGCGACGGCGTCAACGACGCGCCCGCCCTCAAGCAGGCGAACGTGGGCATTGCCATCGGCTCAGGCACGGACATCGCCATCGAGGCCGGGGATATTACGCTCGTGAGCGGCGACCTGGACAGCGTCGTGCGCGCGGTGCGCCTGTCGCGGGCCGCGTTTGCAAAGATACGCCAGAACCTGTTCTGGGCATTCTTCTACAACATCATCGCCATCCCTGTCGCAGCGCTGGGCCTGCTGCACCCGGTGCTTGCCGAGATTGCGATGGCAGCAAGCAGCGTGAACGTCGTCACCAACTCCCTGCGGCTCGGCAGAACGCCGCTCGGAACATCTTCCACCAGGAGGCAGGAATCATGACAAAGCACATCGATCCGGTCTGTGGCATGGTTGTCCGTGAGGACGCCGGCAAGCCGACGTCCACGTACAAGGGAACGACCTACTACTTCTGCAGCGACCACTGCAAGGAGTCGTTCGACAAGGACCCTGAGAAGTACCTGGCCATGAAGCCGGCAGACCGGCACATGGACATGGGCCACTGAGGCTAGGTTCCTGCGAGCAGCTCCGTCAGAGAAACAAAGCGGTAGCCCTGGCGCGCCAGCTCGGGCAGGACAACCTTCATCGCCTCATAGGTTGTCATGCTGTTGGCATGCCCCACGAAGATGACGCCCGGACGAACATAGCGGCGCACGGTCGCGGCGCTCAGGGCCGCTGAGCGGTTGGAACCCGTGTCCTCCATCGTGTACGCGGAGCCGACCGTGATGTACCCCTGGTCCGTCACGAGCTTCAGCAGGTGCTGGTCCTCGGCAAAGTAGGGAAACCGGAAGTAGGGGCGGGTGGTGAGTCCCATCGCATTGAGCACCTGCTCACAGGCGCGCACCTGCTTGATGAAGTTGTCATCGGTCGTCGACGTCGCCGCGGGGTGGCTCAGGGTGTGGTTGCCGATGTCGTTGCCCAGCCGCACCATCGTGCGGATGGTCTCCGGATGCATGCGCACGTTCGTGCCGATGAGAAAGAACGTGCAGTGGCCGTTGTACGCGTGGAAGAGCTCCGCGATGCGCTGCGCCGCCACCGCATCCCAGTTGTCGTCGAAGGTGAAGGCGACGACCTTCTGCTTTGTCGCAGTCCGCGTGAGCCGCGTCGGCGCCGAGGCCAGGCCGCCCAGCTCGGCGAGCTGAGCCTGCTTGAGCCATGGCTCCTTCTGCCACTTGGTGGAATAGGCACAGGTGATGGCACCGGTCGCGCTGTCCGTCGCCAGCCAGGCTCCCAGCGGCTGCATCAGCTGGCGCAGCGGGAGGTAGAGTTCCTTGCCGACCAGGACCGGCGGCGTACTCCAGCTCCTTGCCACGCCGTCCAGCAGGTAGGTGGGTGCCTTGCCCTGCCAGACCACGCGGCGCGCGCCGATGGTCAGCACGGAGCCCACCCCCGGGCTCACCGCATAGGTGGCGCCCCATGCCTGCCGCAGCAGGCTCAGGGGGACCAGCGTGTCGCCGCCGATGCGCCGGGCCTTGAACGTGACCGACGCGCCCGCCATGGAAACGGTCAGATCTGTCCCCACGGTGACCAGCCGGAACCACGACGTGGTGTCCACGGCCTGCACGGGAACGGCGACCACCGTCACAAGGCACAGCGCCAGCGCTGCAGCAATCCACCATCTTCGGTCCGTCTTCATCCCGGCATCCTCCTCACCCAATCTGCAGGCTCGGGACGGGAACAGCCGCCGGAGCCTGTACCTGTTAGACGCACGACCGGGCGTTCTGGTTCCCTCATCCCCCGGCATCCCACTCCGCCCCCGCCGACCGGTACTGCAGGGCCTCGCTGACATGCTCGGTCCGGACACGCTCCGCTCCCTCCAGGTCTGCGATGGTCCGCGCCAGCTTGAGGGTCTTGTCATATCCGCGTCCGCTGAGGCCGAAGCGCGTCACTGCCATCGACAGGAACGCTTGCGCCTCCCGGTCCAGCGGCACCAGCCGGCGCACCTGAGGACCGGACAGGTCTGCGTTGGCCTGCAGCCCGAGTTCCGCAAGCCGTTCCCGCGCCCGCTCACGCGCCCGCACCACTCGGCTCCGGATCGTGGACGAAGCCTCGCCCCTGCTCAGCTCGCCAAGTTCAGACGCCTGCAGGCGCGGCACGGACAGCACCATGTCGAAGCGGTCGAGGAGGGGCCCGCTGATTCTGCCACGGTAGCGGCGCACATCCGCAGCCGAGCAGGTGCAGGGGTGCGTGGCGTCGCCGTGCCAGCCGCACGGGCACGGATTCATGGCGGCGACGAGCAGAAAGTGCGCCGGGTACGTCAGCGTCTGCCGCACGCGCGCGATGGTCACCGTCCCGCTTTCCAGCGGCTGGCGCAGAACCTCGAGCACGTCGCGGTGAAACTCAGGCAGTTCGTCCAGGAACAGGACGCCCCGGTCGGCCAGCGAGATTTCTCCCGGGCGCGCCGTCGCACCGCCCCCGATGACCGCGCTGCTCGAGGCGGTGTGGTGCGGATGACGGAACGGGCGCTGCTCCACGATGGACGCCCCGTCCACGAGCAGGCCGGCCGCGCTGTAGATGGTCGTCACCTCGAGGACCTCATCGCGCGTCATGGGCGGCATGATGCCGGGCAGCCGTTCGGCCAGCATCGTCTTGCCTGAGCCGGGAGAGCCAGTCAACAGAACATTGTGACCGCCCGCCGCGGCAATCTCCATGGCCCGCTTCGCCGCGGCCTGCCCCTTGACGTCGGCGAAGTCCAGGGCCGACGTGACCGCCTCATGCGGCGGCTCGTACGGCGGCACGACCTCGATGGCGGGGACATCCTGCAGCGCCTGCACCACGCCGCCCAGCGTTGCCGAAGGCAGCAGCCGCGTGCCGGACAGCAGGGCCAGCTCGCCCACATTGTCCTGCGGCACGACATAGGTGTGCGTCCCGTCCCGGGCCGCGAGTCCGGCCACCGCGGGCAGGACCCCGTGCACGGGCCTCAGCGTGCCCTCAAGTGACAGCTCACCCAGGAAGACGTAACCGTCGAGCGGCGTCTGCAGCTGCCCCGAGGCCTTGAGGATGCCAAGGGCCACAGGAAGGTCGAAGAATACGCCTTCCTTGCGCAGGTCAGCTGGAGCCAGGTTCACGGTGATGCGGTGTGCAGGAAAGTGAAACCCGGCGTTGCGGACCGCGCTCTTGACGCGCTCCCTTGCCTCCTGCACCGTGGCGTCGGGAAGGCCCACGATGGTGAACGCCGGCAGTCCCTCCGCGATGTCCACCTCCACCTGCACGGGACAGGCGGTCAGGCCGACGACGCTAACGCTCGCTACCGCTGCGAACATGACCAGCCCGACGCTCGAGGACGGCCTTCAGGTTGCCCACGTCATTGGCAAAGCTGAGCAGGCGCAGAGCATCCGCCGGGGCGACGAAGGCACCCCCCTGCAGTTCGCGGTTGACCGACACCACCGTGTCCGCCGTTTCCATCTCGAACCAGTAGACGATCTTGCGATGGACTGCCCTGTCCAGATACGAGTAGAAATGAAAGGTCGAGGTGCCGGCCTGGTCCACGATGGTGGCGTGCACGCCCGACTCCTCCAGCACTTCGCGCAGGGCCGCCTGCTCGTGGCTCTCGCCCAGCTCGACGTGGCCCTTGGGAAAGACCCAGCCGCCCTTGTGGTTCCGGAGCACGAGCACCTTGTCACCGCAAAAGACGATGCCCCCCGCGGTGATTTCGGTTATTTCGCCCTTGCTGCGGGCCACGCTGTCCGGCTCCCTTCAGGGCAGGGCAACGAACGTATCTTCGTCGAAGTACAGCTCGCGCGCCCACTCGACGCGCTCGGTGATGAGAGGCCGCGGCTTCTTGACCGCCTCGACGCGGAAGAAGGTGCTGTGGTACCAGGCGAAGTCCGGGGCCTTGACCTCGAACGGCGACTCGGTCACGATGCGGAAGCCCTTCTCGATGATGCGCTCGCCCGTGAGCAGGTAGTCGTTGAAGTCGCGCAAAATATCCGTGATGACCATGTTCATGCGCAGGAGGTCCTTCTCGATGCCCATCCACTTGGCCAGCCCGGATTCGAAGTGGGACACCCCGAAGTAGCCGGAGCACCCCTTGCCGCGCAGGGCTTCACAGCACCGCGAGTAGAACAGCTTCATGCCCTCGACCGTTTCTACCGGGTCGGTAATGAACACGTCGAACTTGCCCCGCAGCTCCTCGGGAACGGGGTCGCGGGCATCATAGTCGTACACCTCGACGTTGGTCCACCCCTTGTCCTTGATGACCTTGCGGATGAAGCGGTTGACACGCTTGTCGATTTCGACCACGGTGATACGCCGGCACTTGCCCGTCAGCGCCAGGCCGATGCTCAGGATATCGTCGTCGCCCAGGATGAACACGCTCTTGTTCTCGAGGTCCCCCCGCTCGTAGATGTAGGCGATGCGGTCAAGATTCTTCTCGAGAGGCACGACGCCCTGGTCAAACTCCGCCGTCACCTCGGGGCGGCCTTTTGCCAGCTCCTCGTACTCCGGCATGATCTCCTTGAGCCAGCCACGGGGCTTGACGCCGGTCGCACGACAGGTGGGGCACACCATGGATTCTTCCTTCTCCAGGCCGCTCGCGCGGGCAAACTCCCTGCCGTCCTTCGTCACGGCGATGAGATCTCCCTTCGCCTCAATGTAGCCCTTGTTCTTCAGCGTGGTGAGCGCATCGACATATCCGCGAAGAGCGTCATCCTGCTTGCCTGCAAGCTGCCAGAAGTTCAGCGGCTCCTTCATGAGTGCGCGCAGCAGCTTTGCCTGTGTTCTGTCCATAGGTACCTCCCGAGGTTGACGTCATGAAAGTATATGTTGCCCTGCCCCACAATGCAACCGCGGGGAGCGGCTCCGGTCATCTTCCGGTCTACGGCGCCGCAAAGAATGAGCCCAGGATGGCACGGAAGTCGGCCGCAGCGGAGTCTGCAGCGTCGGTCGCAGCGCTGCACTCCAGCTGGTAGACGCTGCCCCCCGAAGCCAGCAGGTAGTAGTCCGTCGTCGTGCCGCCGCCGGCCGCGGCAACGTGCTGATACTGGATGCCCGCAATCGTCCGGGTGGCCGGCGACGTGACGGTCAGGCCGCCCTGCTGCTGCAGCGCGTCATGCAGGCTGGCCGCGAAAGCCTGCACCGTCTTGCCGCCGAGAGGGGCGACTGCCACGCGGACGCGCGGACCCGTGGGAGCCCGCACCTCCGTCTCGCCGGCAACGTGCGCAACCTGCCATGTCGCGGGGTACTTGAACCCATAGCCGTATGTGCTGTCCGTATAGCTGACCAGCTGGGTCACCGGGACCAACGTCACGGCCGTGACGGTCTGGATGCCCTTGACGACATTCACGCCGGTCCGTGTCACGGTCTGATAGCCGGCGAGCGCCACCTTCACGGTATGAGTGCCCAGCGTGACGCTCACGGTGAGGGGTGTGACCCCCTTGACCACCTTGCCGTCGACCGTCACGGTGGCCCCCGCGGGCGTCGAGGTGACCTTGAGCGAGCCCTGTGCAACCGGCGCAGGCTGGGTCAGCGTGATGGACGCGGTCGTTGCCTTGCCCTTCACCGCCGTCACCGTCCGGCTTGCCTGGTTGTACCCGGACAGCTGGAGCGTCACCGTGTGAGAGCCAGGCGTGACCACGAGGGTCGCAGGCGTCTTCTTGCCGGTCGAACGGCCGTCCAGCAGGATCGTCGCCGATGCCGGCGTCGAGGTCACCCGGATGGTCGTCT
>DAOOUZ010000025.1:0-15138 GCA_035369785.1 Candidatus Cryosericum sp.
GTTCCTGGACAGGATGGTTCAGAGCATCTGCCGCCCTGCGGAGAGTGACGCGCTCGAAGGCAGGGTTGACATAGGTGACGCTGCCCTTGGGGTCCGTAATCGCAATGGCCTCGGCAGACTGCTCAACTGCCGTTGCGAGGCGCAGGGCCTTTGCCTCCGCCCGTTCGCGCCGGACGTCGCTGACAGCGAGAAAGACCATGCCGGCGACCAGCACGACCAGGCCCGCGATGGTGAGCATCGCCAGCCGGCGGTCCGTATCCATGAGCGTCACGGGACGGTTGACCAGGAGCGACCCGGCGGGCAGGCTCGAGGTCGGAATGTGGAAGGCGGCGAGGCGTGTCCAGTCGAACGCCGGGCGGGTGGACTGCTGCCGCTCGACGGGAATGGCATCAGCGGCCTCGCCCTCCAGGACACGCCGAGCCAGCTGCGCGGCTTTCGAGCCTTCCAGCTGGGGGCTTGTGAGCATGCCGCCAATGATGCCATGCCCGAGCGACTGCTCGTACAGGCCGTAGATCGGCAGGGTGGTGTGCGCGGCGAGCTGGTCGGCAACCTGCGGAAAGTCGACAAAGGTGCCTGCGCTGTCTCTGACGAACGGACCTGCAAGGACAATCGTATCCGAAGGAAGCGTGGAGACGGTCGTCATCAGCTCAGCAAGCGTCACGTCCGGGGAGTACTCCAGAGCGACACGGCCGGCGAGTTCACTGGTAGCCTCCGAGATGACCTCGCGCACGGCCATGCCGGTTTCGGTAAAGTCCGTGATGACGTAGACACGGTTGGCATGGTTGTGAAGCTGAAGAGCAAGCCGGATCGTGCCCACGGGGTCGATTTCCTCGGCGACCCCCGTGATGTCCTTCATGCCGCGCAGCAGGGAGGGTTGGTAGTCATTCACGCCGCAGAAGATGACGGGAATCCCTGCAAACAGCGCGTTCCGGTTGTCCAGCACGAAGTCGAGAGCCGGGTTGTCCGTTGTCAGAACGAGGTCAGGCCTGTGAGCTTCGTAGCGTGTTGCAAGGAGGCGGAGAAACGCATCACGGTTCTCCGCCGTGGGGAGCCTGCGCCAGTCGAGGTATTCAACGGTCAGGACTGTCTCCGGGTCCTGGCCCAGAACACTGCGGATGCCGGCGACCTCGCCGTCGGTCCACGAGTAGCCTTCGTGGTACGAATTGATGACGAGAACGTGCTTCGCGGCCGCCGCCGCAGACGGACCCGGGAAGAGCATCACAGTAGCCGCCACAACCAGGGCGGCAATCAGGACAACCCTGCGGCAGGCTTTCATGCACCCTCCTTCAGAACTGAACAATCACATCCGGTCATCCTCTTATTGTCGCAGGGACAGGGACATGTGCAAGGGCGCGCGAGTGGGCAGGCCCCTGCCCGCACGTTACCGGGCTGCGGGCGGCTGCACCAGCCCTGCAAGCATCGAGGTGAGCTCAGGGAAGTTGTAGGGCTTGGAGAGCACGGCGTCGAATTGATACTCACGGTACTGTGCCATCACGGGGTCGGTTGCGTACCCGCTCGAGGCAACCAGCAGCGCCGTGGTTCCGGCAGCGCGCAGGGCGGCTGCTGCCTCCTTGCCACCCATGCCGCCAGGGATTGTCAGATCCATGATGATGATGTCGTATGGACGTCCTGCAGTGCGAGCCTCTGCCTCCATGCGCAGCGCATCCGTCCCGTCGGCGGCAGCCTCCGCCTGGTATCCCAGCCGTGCAAGCATGGCAGTGGCCACCTGACGCACGGCAGGTTCGTCGTCCACCACCAGGACCCGTCCGTGGCCTTTGAACGCAGGCTGTTCCTGCGACCTTTCCTGCTGGCCTGGTGGAACCGCGGGCAGAAGCAGCGAGAAGGTCGTGCCCACGCCGGGGGTCGACGTGGCCTCAATGTATCCGTCGTGCTTGCGAACCACCGAATATGCTGTGGCAAGACCGAGACCGCTGCCGCGGCGCTTTGTGCTGAAGAAGGGGTCGAAGACCCGGCGGAGGTCCGAAGCGGGGATGCCTGTGCCCGTATCTGTGATGTCGATGCGTACGTACGTGCCGGCAGCCAGGTCAGGATACTCATGCTCGGCGACAGAGGTCGTGCGTGCCCGCACCGTGACCGTTCCGCCTGCGGGCATCGCCTCGTCTGCATTGATGACGATGTTGGAGATGACCTGCGAAATCTGTCCCGCGTCCACGTTGGACCACCACAGGTCTGCAGGAATGTCGAAGGACAGGGCAACGTCCGAGCCGCGGAGCGCAAAGCTGGCAGCCTCCCGCACGAGCGGCGCCAGGTCCTGCACCGAGCGCACGGGCGTTCCTCCGCGGGCGAACGTCAGCAGCTGCTGCGACAGGCCGCGGGCACGCAGAATCTCCTGTTCCGCCTCGTGCAGCAGTTCACGGGAACGGCCGGGGTCGTCCTCCATGCGCGCCAGGTTGATGTTGCCGATGATGCCGGTCAGCATGTTGTTGAAGTCGTGCGCGATGCCGCCGGCGAGAACGCCCAGGGACTCGAGCTTGTCCATGCGTTGCAACTCCTGCTCGAGGCGTGCCGTCTGCGTGATGTCGATGCCGGAAGAGATGAGTCCCGTGACGTGTCCTTCTGCGTCCCGGAGCAGGGCGTCATGCCACGAGACCATCCGTTCCTCGCCCGACCTGGTGACCACCTCTCCATCCGCGTGCTCGGGGATGGGCGCGCCGGCCAGTTCGCCGAACAGGAAGGACCTGACGTACTCGCGGTTCCGTGCCGGAACCCTCATGTCAATCCAGGGTTTTCCCACGATTTCCTCTGGCCGGTACCCGAAGAAGTCATACCCGGTCTGGTTCATGCGGACCAGCCGTAGTTCGCGGTCCAGCACCTCGATGATGACACCACTCACGTTGAAGTAGGTCTCTGCTTTCTCCGCCTCCAGTCTGGCGGCCTCCTGTGCGTCATGCCGGGCGGTGGCATCATGGGCGACGAGCAGGACCTGCTCATTCGGGAGCGGGCTGACGCGGGCCTCGAACCAGTGCGTCGACCCTCCCACGGGGAGGCTGTAGTCGACGCTTACTGTGGAGCGGCCGGCGAGTGCCGCGCGAATGCTGTCAAGGAAGCGATCGGCAAGCTCGGGTTCGAAGATGTCGTGCAGCGTCTTTCCCATGAGCTCTTCGCGGGGCCTGGCCAGGAGGTCGTTGCGCATGGGGAGAATCTCGACATACGTGCCGTCCTTGTCCAGGACGACAATAAGGTCGTTCATGGCAGCGAGAAGAGCCCGCATGCGCGCCTCCGACGCGCGCTGGGCGTTCTCCGCGTTGACCCGGTCGGTGATGTCAATCATGCCCACGAGCACCCTGCGGAGGTTCTCCTCGTTGCCCGGCGCAACCGTCCACTCCAAGGAGATGAAGTGCGGCCGTCCGTCCACCGTGGACGAAGGACCCTCCCATCGGAACCACCGGTCGCCGGCCAGAATGTGGGACACCTCCAGTTCGAAGCGTTCCAGCGCCTCCTCCGGCATACTGAGCATGAGCGAACCAATGAGCTCCTTCTTGTCGCGGGCTCCTGCAAGCCGGACGGCGGCACTGTTGACATCGAGCACCCGGATGAGGGAAGCCAGTTCGCGCACAAGGGCCGGCCGTGCGTGCAGCCAGGCGGCCGGGTCAGGTTCCTCGGGCGGCACTACTTCCTTGAGGCGCTGCTTCAACTTCGAGAAGTCCTCCTCCCACAGCGCAACCGGGGAGTCCTCGAAGAGCGAGCGGTACCGCAGCTCGCTGTCGCGCAGGGAAACGGCGGCTCGCTGACGGTCGATGGCAACGGCAAGCTGGTCGGCGACGAACGCCAGCATGTCCCGGTCCTGTTCGGTGTACCGGTAGTCGCCGTGGTAGACCTGGACAGCCAGGGCGCCGATGGCCATTCCTCGCAACTTGAGGGGCACCCCAAGCCAACTGAGGGGCGGCGTTCCCACAGGCGTGAGTTCGCCTGACACGATGGGCCGGGCCTCCCGGTATCTGCTGAGAAGGAGCGGCTGTCCAGTGCTGAGGATATGCGCGGTGAGTCCTGTCTCAGAGGTTTCCGGGTCCGGTGGCGCGACATCGTACTCGTCGATGTAGTATGGGTACTGAATCTGTCTGGTTGTGGGGTCCCGGAGGGCAATGTACAGGTTCTCGGCTGGCATGAGTTCGCCAATGATGTGATGGACGTTGCGGTACAGGTCCTGCAGCGTGTGCGCCGACGCGGCCGCCTGGGCGATGCGGTAGGTGGCGTCCTGGAGGCGGCGCGCGCGGACTGGCTCATCGATGTCCAGAATGCTCCCCTCGAGGACGAGCCGTCCCTCGGGAAGCACCACAGGTCGCCCCTGCTCCCAGACGGTGTGCATGGTACCGTCCGGCCGCAACAGGCGGTACTCGAGCTGGAAGGGCTTGCGCTGGGCGACAGCCTGCGTGAGCATCTGCAGGAACAGCGGGAGGTCATCGGGATGAATGGTCTGCGCCACAATGTCCGGATTCCCAATGAGTTCCTCGCGGGACCGCCCGAAGATGCGCTCGTATCCGCCGCCCACAACCTCGAAGGCGTACGGGGGCTGCGCGCCCGCGCGGTAGACCATGCCCGGCAGCGTCGCCATGAGCCGGTCAAGCTCTTCATCATACAGATCGATGTGCAACCCGCCGCCACTTGTTCCGCTCATCGCATGCTGCCCCTGGAACTGCTCCCTTCAGCGCCGTTCATCCTTCTGCTGTGCACAGTATGACAGCCAACAGGGATTCTACAAGCTCACTGCCCAATTGTGAATCCTTTGGTGCCAGGCACCGAGGGCATTCACAATTGGCGTTCAGCCAGGGAAAGTGTCGAAGCAATCGTCCGGGAAAGCTCCTGGAGGGTGTACGGCTTGGAGAGGACTGCGTTGGCCCCTCCCGGTGTTCCGACGAGGCTCTCCACGCTGCCGGCGAAGGAGTAGCCGGACGACAGGACCACGGGGACGGTCGCACCCATCTCGCGCAGGCGGGACAGCACCTGGTCTCCCGTCATCCCCGGCATGGACATGTCCAGCAGCACGAGGTCGACGGCATCCCCGTTCTCCTCGAACTGCCTGAGCGCCGAAGGACCATCCGCGGCAGTGATGACGGCGTAGCCGTCGCGCTCGAGCATGCGCCGGGTCATCTGCCGCACCAGCTCCTCGTCGTCGACAACCATCACCGACTTCTGTCCGTGTCGGGGCTGGTTGTCGGGATGCTCGTCGGCGGACGGCGGGGCGGGTTGATCGGAACACCTGGGAAGGTAGACGGAGAAGGTCGTTCCTCTGCCCTCGGCCGTCTCCACCAGAACCCATCCTCCGGCCTGCTGAACGGCTCCGTACACAACGGCCAGGCCCAGTCCCGTGCCTTGCCCCACGGGCTTTGTGGTAAAGAAGGGCTCGAACAGGTGACTGCGCACCTGCTCGCTCATGCCCGTTCCCGTATCCGCCACCTGCAGGAGCACGAACGCTCCTGCGCGGGCTCCGGGATGCGCCTGCACGAACTCTGCATCCAGGGTGGCATTGTCGGTACTCACCGTGAGCGTGCCATGGCCCGCCATGGCGTCGCGGGCGTTGACCACGAGGTTCATGACGATCTGTCCCAGCTGGACCTGGTCGATGAGGACTGTCCAGACGTCGGGCGCGTATGCGCGGCAAAGGGCAATACCAGGGGGGAGCAGTTCCGAGATGGACTGCAGCACGAGGTCAGCTGCCGTGTTCACATTGACCGGAACCGGGGTCGGGCTGACATTGCGGCTGAAGGTCAGAAGGTTGCGCGTGAGCCCTGCCGCCCGCCGGGTGGCCTGTTCTGCCCTGGAGAGAGGCTCATCGATCGACTCCGACCGGGACTCCTGGTCACGCACCAGGCCCAGATTGCCCAGGATGGCGGTCAGAATGTTGTTGAAGTCGTGGGCAATTCCGCCCGCCATGAGGCCAAGCCCGTCGAGCTTCTGGGACTGAAGAAGGCTCGCCGCCAGACGGTTGCGCTCGGTCACATCCGTCAGGAGAATGAGCTGTCCCATGCTCCCGCGCAGCGGGCTCACGCGGAGTTCGAAGCTGCGCTCCATCCCGTCGATGGCAAGGGTCGCCTCGGCCTCTCCGCGGGCGAGCGCGGAACTGAGCTGAGGCATGACGCTCACGGCGGGACTGCCGAGCACCCCCTGCGCCTTGCACCCGAGGACCTGCTCAGCCGCCGGGTTGATGTCGGCAACGCGTCCGGCACCGTCCAGGACGATGACCCCGCTGGGCATTGCCTCGAGAACGGTGGAACGGGAGATGGGAACCAGGTCGAGGAAACGGAACCGGTACACAGCGAAGAACAGGATGATGCCGCTGACGGCGAACGCGAGGGGCGTGAGGTCCACGCCGGAAACCGGCGTGTGCCCGGCGACGAAGAGCATGTTGGCGGTCCAGGGGACAACGAGCGCCGCAAGGACAGCCAGCGTCTGCCCCCGATATGCTGCCGGTGCCCTGGGAAGGCCATGCAGAAGGATAACGGCTCCTGCGAGCAGCAGTGTGTATTGGTACCCGGTCCAGACCCAGAACAAGGGACCGAAGTGCGCTGCGACGTGGAGCAGCCCGGTCGCGGCGAGCGGTTCTGCCGTGGCGCCTGTCCACAGCAGGTGGTGCCAGTCGTTGAACCAGGCCAGGATGGCGACGGTCACCGGTTCGATGGCCGTGGCGGCGCCAACGAGAGCGGCGGTCCGCGGGGATGTCCCGTGATAGCGGAGCGCGAACACAAGCCACGCAACCCCGAGTCCTCCGCTTACGAACGAGAGCTTGATCCAGAACAGGAATCCTGCGAGCGTCGTACTGCTCAGCATGAACAGCGAGATGAGAACATCGGCGACCACCACAGCCATGAGGACCGAGAAGGCAAGCGCACCACGCGACCTCCTGCGGGTACTCGCGAGGACTGCCACGATTCCAGAGATCAGGGCGGCAAGGAGCAGCGGCCACGTATACGGTGTCAAGCGCAGAAGCACATCTATCACCCCAGTACCCTGCGGCCTGACTGCCCCCGGGCAGACCACAGACTGCTGAAGTCTACCCGGCCCCGCCCGGATGTCAAAGCAATAAACCCGAAACACCCCGGAACCCTGGTCCCGGGGTGGTGTCGTGCACTCTGTGTCAGTGGTTCTTACTTGTCCGCGGCAGTCTTCCTGGGCGTGCCCGCACGCCTGGGCTGTGTTCTGACAGCAGGCGTTGCCGCAGCTGGCTTGGCCGTGGCCTTGGTGCCGCTGTTCGCCGGGGCCTGCCCGGCCGGGGAGGACTTGCGTGCCGCCGGCTTCTGCTGGCCGGCGACTTGTGCGGTGGAAGTCTGGCGACCCTTGCGCTCCGATGCCGCAGTGGTTGCGGGTGGAGGGGCGGCCGCAGCAGTGACCGGGGTCGGCGTGGTCGTGGTAGCAGCCGGCGTGGAGGAGGATGTGCGGGAGGTCCTGCGGCCATGCCGCCCGGACCGCGCGGGGGTTGAAGCGGCCGGCTTCTCTGCCGGCTGTTCGGGGGCTGGTTTCTGTTCTGCCGAACTGACCAGTCCTGCTGCGACCATGGCTGCCCGGACTTCCGCCCGGAAGTCACGCGGAGGCCGTGCCGCCGCCAGGTGGGTTGCGGGCGCAGCTGCAGCGGGCTGCGCCGCAGGGACAGGTGCCGCGGGTCGGACCTCAGGGATGGACACGACCGACGCTGGCTGTGGGACGGCTGGCTGGACGGGAGGTGCGGCCTCCACATGCGGAGCGGCTGTCGTTTCGGCAGGCGTGCGCTCACGGCTTCGGCGATCAAACCGCGACCGTCCCCGGCCGCGCCCATGGGTGCGCTCTGCCGCGTGCCCCTGTGCGGGCGCCGGCTGTGCCTCCGCCGACGCTGCCGCGGCGGTGGTCGGAAGGGCAGGCTCTGGAGTCGGGTTCTCCTGGTGGTGGACATGGCCATGGACGTCGATGACATCTGGCTGTTGACGGGCAGGAATCCCGGGGCGCAGGCGCGACAGGTCCGTCCTGACGCCCTGAAGGGACGGCAGGAACATGAGGCGCAGCGCGCACCACCACAGATACTCGGCATCGGGGCCGCGGAAGTCCTCGAGGTCCAGGAGGCCGTGAGCCAGTTCGTTCCGCATGTTGGAACCAAACTTCTCGACAAGCAGCCCACGCAGGTCGAAGATGAGGTCGCGCCCGAAGACGCGCTCCGCCTCGTCCATGTCCAGGAGCGCGCCAAGCACGCGTTCCTGTTCGATGTTGCGGACGTCGATCTTGCTGGTGACGACGCCCGCCTTCTTGAGCACCGTGCGGACAGCGTTCTCGATCTGGGGTGTCAGCAGGGACACTGCCACGAGGAAGTCGCCGTTCATGCCTGCGTCCATGCCGCGCGCAAAGATCTCCTCGCGTCCGGCCGGGATGAAGGGGTTGTCGGTCACAAATCCGCGCCAGTCGTCCAGGCGGATGACGTGTTCCGAGAGGATCTGCCTGCGGGCAGGGTCCAGCAGGGCCAGCACTGCAATCTGACGGTTGCGCGCCGCCTCCTGATACAGCTCTGCATCCTTCGCCGTGCGGATTTCGCGCGTGTCGCCGGTGAAGGCGGCAGGGGCATGGGACGCGGCCTTGCCCTCCTGGTCCATGCCGACCGTGCTGATCAGGTACTGGAAGGGCATGTGTCCCGTCTTGGCGTCGACCTGATCCTCCAGTTCTGCCGGCTTGGGTGTCTCGGCTAGGTTGGCGAGGGCCACGAGGGAGCCGCGCAGGTCTTTGTTCTTGACCTGGTCGCGCGCCCACTGAGCGATTCCCGCGGGGTCCATGCGGGCAGGCTTCTTCATGGGGGCGCTGTTACGCTTCTGCTCGAGCGCATCCACCTGCTTCCGGAGTTCGGCGACCGCCTGCTCGTTGCCGGGGACCTTGGCCAGCGACTCCATGGCGCTGCGCATGAGCTCGAGCGCGTGGTCCGTGATGGGCTGGGCCTCGGACTCCACGACCTGGGCCTGTTTCACGTACGTATCCGATGCGCGCTTCAGCGCCGTTTCCTTGTTCTTCTCCTGTCCGGCGACGGCCTCGCAGCGG
This sequence comes from Candidatus Cryosericum sp., assembly GCA_035369785.1. GTDB lineage: Bacteria > Caldisericota > Caldisericia > Cryosericales > Cryosericaceae > Cryosericum. The sequence continues at coordinate 9,007 of DAOOUZ010000025.1, forward strand.
GCCTTGACCTGCCAGTACATGCGGGCCGTCTCCCACTGGCCTGCTTCCTCACACCGCTGCGCGCTGGTGCCGCAGATGCTCGCGAACCGGGAGGCGTTGCCCTCGCCGGCGTCCAGCAGCAGATTGACAAGCTTGGCCCACCAAGGGGTCGGCTCCTCGGTCCCGAACTCGCTCAACTGCTTCTGCAGGTAGTCGATGGTCTTGCGGTAGGCCTTTGTTTCCTTGCCGAGAAACACCGCGATGTCGAAGGAGCGCTTGAGGCGGTCGTAGCCGTCTGCCCACTGGACCACGTCCTTGAGGCGCAGTGCGCTGGCAAGGTAGCTGTCCACGGCGAGGCTGCCCACGCTGGAATCTCCCTGCCGGACCCATAGAATGTCCGCCAGGCGTGCGCGCATCTCCGGGTCCTGGACCGTTTCGATGAGTTGCTTGATGATTCGCAGCTCATCGGCCGAGAAGTCCTCGGGAAGCGGCGTGCGTGAGTACTCGAGGCCGGCCGCAGCGACAAACGGGTCGCGCGAGGGGGTCTCCAGCTTGAGCTCCGGCGACGTCACGGCGCCAAGAAATGTATACACGGCCTCGGTGCGGGCGTCATGCACCTTGGCGGCTTCCTGCGCGCGCTTGTAGAACAGGCGGGCATAGACTGAGCACAGCTTCTGGTCAGCTTCGACCAGGACCTGCTGCCAGGGAGTGCGGTCGAAGTCTTCCTTCCTGATGACGAATCTGGTAATGGACACAAGTTCCTCCGGGTGAATAGGTGTTGTGGGAGTTGTCACTGGGCGAACGGGATGCTCGCGCCGGGAAGCAGCTTCTTGAGACCGCGGACGAAGGTCTTGAACTGGTCTGAGGCGACAGACTGGCCAGATGCGGTCACGCGCTTCGTGCCGTTGTCCAGCGCGATGCGCCACAGGACGGGAAGGCTGGAGTCGGACTGGTTCCAGTTCCACACGTCGGCCTTGTCTGCCGCACGCCAGAAGCGTTTCCATGCCTCGAGAGACGGCTGAAAGGCAAGCTGCGGGTCGGAGCCGGACCGCACATACAGGGTCCCGCTCTCCCAGTGAACCGCCACGGTCCGCGGGGTGCCACAGCCAAGGGCCACCTCCAGCGTGACAGGCTCAGCTGGTTCCAACGAAAAGGTCATCCACATTCCTCCTTGTGGCATGGATGCTGTCCCACGGCAGCAGCCGGCCACACGCACGACACGGCGGTGCGATCGCCTGTGCACCCGGCAGCTCAGGAACCCCCGCGGGACTCGCAGGCGCCTGTGCACACACCAAGTATAGCGGATTTGTCGTGTGACAACAGATGGCCCGGAGACTGACGAAAATCGCCCGGCGGGGAAGCCGGGCGAGTGGAGGGAGGAGAAGGTACAGAAGCGATCTGCGCTTCTGCTGTGTTGTCCTGTCAGCGCATCGGGCCCCGGCCCTTGCCAGCCGGCGCCCTGCTGCTACATCTGCTACATCTGCTACATCTGCTACACACCTTGCCGGGTATCCGTACCCTCACCTCTTCACACTCTGGCCCCGGAGGCCCGGCGCGGGCGGCAGCATGGCCTCCAGAACCCCGTTCAAGGAAGGGCGGGCACCTCGCCGGGCAGGATGTCCATGATGATCTCATCGACCAGCCGTCCGCCGTGGCGGATGCGACGCCTGCGCCCGACTTCGTGAAAGCCTGCCCTGCGGTACGCTGCCAGGGCGTGCTCGTTGAAGTCGTAGACGCGCAGCATGAGGTTGGAGAGGCCCAGCGTGTCGAACGCGTACCGCGCGAGCAGCACCATGGTTTCGGTTCCGTAGCCGTGGTTCCAGCAGTCCTTCTCGCCGATGAGGATGCCGCACTCGGCAGTGCCTGCCGCCCGGTCGATGTCGAAGATGCCACAGTTCCCGATGAGACGCATGCCATTCCTTTCGTGCATCTCGAAGTTCACGCTCTCGGGCGAGGCCTTGGCCACCCTGCTGTCGTACCAGTCGTACTCATTCTCGATGGTCACGCAGGCGCCCGAGTCCGCGAGTCCCGCGTTGGCCTCCGGGTCGCAGATCCACCTCCAGTACGTTGGCACGTTCTCCCGCTCCGGCGGAGTCAGGACAACGGTTGGTCCCTGAACGATGATCGGAAGGTCAGCCACGGCACGCCTCTACGGGTGAATGCCGAAGACCGTCTGGACGAGAAGGCCGAAGGCATAGGAGGCTGCCGCGGCCCCCAGACCGGAGACAACCATCTCCGTGATCTTGCGGCGAAAGGCGTTGCTGCCCGCCGTCAGCGTGATGATGCTCGCGACGGTCGCAAGAGCCAGGCCCGCGAAGAGGACGCTCAGGATAAGCGCGATAAACGAGTTCTTGGCGATGAAGTACGGCAGGACGGGGAACAGGACGCCGATGATGTAAGCGGTGCCGGTGAACAGCGCGCTCCGGATTTCGTTGGACGGTGTTTCCTCGGTGAGCAGCCCGATCATCGCCTCCTTGTTGGAAGCGAGTTTTCCCGTGATCTCGTCCGTCAGGTCCGCGGGCATGCCGGATCCGGTGAGCATCTTGGCAAGCTCCGCCTGTGCGCGCCGCGGCGACACGCTGAACAGCAGATCGGTCTTGCGGCGGATACCTTCGTTGACCTGGCGCTGGCTGCGCACCGACACCCAGGTGCCGATGGCCATGGAGAGGGCTCCTGCAAGCCCGACGACCAGGCCGTTGACGCCCACGAGCTGCGGACGCGTCGGATACACGGCGGAGAGGCCGGTGACGGCGCCGAGCAGTTCCACGAGCCCATCGTTCATGCCCATGACGAAGTCGCGGACATTGTCCTTGGGCAGCGCGTTGAACTGCGCTTCCAGCTCCTCTTCGTGCCCAAGCTCATCCTCGATGATGCGAGCGATGTCCGCCTTCTCCTCCTCGTCCAAGGTGGCCGAGTTGAGAAACGCGTAGTACGATTCGACGGCGGTTGCTTCTGTTATCTCCAGGACCGAGAGGTAGCGGCGGGTTCCGAGGATGGCGCGGAGAAACCGCGCCCATGCAAAGGAAAGCCCGGACGGTTCCTTCGGAGCAATGCCGCGTTTCAGCAGAAAATTGCGCCAGAAGGAACCGTGCAGCGTTTCGACTTTCGCCAGTTCCGCGAACCGGGCCCGGAGGCCCGCATCCTTCTCGGCCCTGGCAAGGTGCGCATACAGTCGCGACGCACCTTTCTCGTCCGTGTAGAATCCTGTTGCCGTTCGTATGTCATCCATACCCGCTCCTTTCTCACATGCATTCTGAATTGTGAATGCCTTCGGTGCCTGGCACCGAAGGCATTCACAATTCACCGATGGAAGGTCCTTCGCAGCACAATGGCCTGCTGTGGGCACAGCTCCTGACAGCAGTAACACAGAACACAGATGGAACGATTGAACCGGGGGAACGGTGCCAGCGTGATGGCACCGGCGGGACAGTGGTCGGCGCAGATGCCGCACTTGATGCACCTCCCGGTGTCGACGACGGGGACCGGCCGGTTGGCGGAGCCGACGATGCGCTGGAATGTGGCGGCGATGGGGACGGAGGAACCACCCAGGTACGTGAGCGGGCGCAGGAACGGCGGACGGATGGGGGCGCGGTCGCCTTCCACCAGGGCGGCATCGGGAGTCCCCGAGACCCGTGAGAGTGGCGTCAGCTCCCACCGGATGCCCATGACTTGGCACATGGCCCAGTCCGCGAGGACAGCGTCGTCTGCCAGGATGACGGCGCCCAGGCGCCGCGCCCGCCCTCCCGACGGGCCCTCTCCGTCCATTCCCAGAATACCGTCCATCATGATGCGTTCCGGAACTGGGAGAGCGTCGTGCAGGTCCAGGAGGCACCGCGCAAACTCCTCGCCCGAAGCAATTATGTGCAGGGCGGGACGTTCCGCCTTGGGTGTCAGCCCGAACAGGTTCTTGACGGCGCCCGTGACGAGCGTGAGGGAGTGCGTCTTGGCTTTCGGCAGGTTGAACACGGCTTTGCACTGCCACAGCACCGCGGGCAGCGTAACCGGGCGCGCGGAGAGCGGGTGCTCGAGCTTGACACGTCGAAAGCCGTAGCGGTCGAGGTGACCGATAGTCAAGCGCTCGTCGCCGGCGTATTCCTCCAGACCGAAGTCAGCAGGGAGCCGCGCCGCCGGGACGTGGCCGCCGGGAATGTCGCCCACAATGACGCGCAGGCCGTGGCTCAGGAGAAAGGCGACAACCGCATGCACGAAGCGGGGGTCAGTGGCGAGAGCTCTCGCAGGGGCAGCCTCCTGCAGCAGGTTGGGCTTGACCAGTACGGCATCGCCCACCGAAAGGCCGGCCAGGAGCAGGTCACTGCGCGCCTCGAAGGCTGCCGTCAGCTGCCCCTCGTCGTAGTCGTCAATGTGTTGAATCCATGCCTGCATGCCGCTCTCCTGCCATCTGTGGCAACAGGATAGTCAGAGCGGCCACCAACTCAAGCTGTCTGGTCTGCAGGCGAAGGGCTGAGTGTGGCCTGGATGGCACGACGGGTCGGCAGCATGAGCGAGGTGACCACGAGGACGGCTGCGACGCCGAGAAGCAGATGGTAGGCGGAAACAATGCTGGTGCTCTGGGCCCATCGTCCCAGGATGGCCACCACCACGCCGCCGAAGCCCCAGGAGAAGCCCATGATGGAGGCTGACACGAAACCGCGGTGGCCGGTGACAAGCTCGTGGCCGAACACAATGTTAGAACTCAGGGTACAGGTGCTGAACAGACAAAGCGCCACATACCAGAGGAAGGCGGACGAGCCCGACAGCACGAACAGGGCAAGGCTGAGCGCCATGCCAGCGGCGCCCACGATGTTGACAGTTCTGCGGCCGACACGGTCGGAGAGTTCGGCCCCGACAACATTGGAGAAGGCTCCAGCCAGCGACCCGACAGCCAGGTAGACGCCTGCCTTGCCCGGGTCGAGGCCGCGGTCCTGGAACAGGAGGGGAAGCAGAATCGTGACGCCGTTGTGGACAATGGCGTTGAGCGTCGCGCTCACCACCAGCACGAGGTATCCACGGAAGGCCGGGGTTGCGGACAGCCGCGTGCCGTTTGTTTCTTGGGGTTCGTCCGGTTCGGCCTGGCGGCGCGCCAGAGCGGAGCGCTGGAATACCGCGAGGGCAACGCCGGGAATGGCGAGAATCCAGAACCGGTCCAATTGCAGCAGGTGCAGCAGCGGAATGACGGTCAGGGAGCCGACAAAGGAGCCGATGGACCCTCCGAAGTTGAAGACGGACATGAACCGTCCACGGTTGTTGTCAGACAGGCGACTGGTCGCCGCCGCGGCCTGCGGGTGAAACATGGCAAGCGCCAGTGCCACGGTGGCAAAGACGAGGAGCAACAGCGGGAAGGTGCTGGCGAAGGGAAGCACCGCGATAGATATGGCTGCGAGGAGTGAGGAGCCGACTACGAGCACATTGGCACGCGGGATGTGGTCCGAGACGAGTCCGAAGACCGTCTGCACCAGGCCGGACACGATGGGCAGGCTTGCGCCCAGAGCAGCAGCTGCGGCGAGGGAGAAGCCCAGGCGCGCGCGAAACACGGGAACCAGCAGAGGAAGGAAGGCGGCGTACCATTCGACAAGAAAATGGCCGCCAGCAATGGCGGTCAGCGCTTTTCGTGCGTGGCTCATGTGCAGGGTCTCCGTAGATATGCGAAAAAGGCAACCTCGAAGCGAGCAGACGGGTCCGCTGCGAACGCACAAACTGTTCCGCGCGAGGCTACCTTTTTCTGTGGTTAGTATAGCAAACCTTTGCGATCTGTCAACTCACGAACAATTCACAGTAGCGACGCAGACTGTGGGCCTTCGGCCCGTGAAACGAGCATCCGGAGCGGGGAAGACCGTCGACGAACGGAGAACCTCCATTGCATTGACATCGCTCACCGTGTCAGGGGCCAAGGTCCAGCAGGTCCCCCACGATGGCGCCCAGCAGACGGCGCAGCTCACGCGGCTGGACGTGGCCGTCGACCTGGAGGGAGACCTGGCCCGCCTCCGTGCGCAGAACGAGCCGATGCGCCGGCGCAACAGCCGTCCGCGGGCCCATGCGAGGCTGCGTTCCCTCGGTGAGCGTGGCCCGCTGAATGCTGCTGCGACCGAACGTCCGCGACGAGGGAAGCTCCGCCAGCACTTGTGCAAGTGTCATGCCCATGTAGCCGTCCACCAT